>DAOTGZ010000023.1:0-19248 GCA_035447445.1 Spirochaetota bacterium
ACAGCGGCGGAGTCCAGAGCGGTTGCAATGCTGAAGCCGAATATTGTTGTTGCGGAACCTACCGATTTGATCGGAACGGGCATGACAAGCGATGACGCTTATATTGAAACATCGATTCGCGCGGTGAAGGAAATCGACCCCAATATCTTTGTATTGGCAGCGGCCGGAATCAGCAGCGGCGCAGACGTTTACCGTGTCATTCGCGCGGGCGCTGAAGCAACAGGGTCTTCCAGCGGCATTACGCTGGCCGAAGACCGCGCGGCGATGATAGACGAGATGATTGGAGCGGCTCGCAGAGCATGGGATGAGCGCGCCACTGCCCGTTAAGCAAAGGCTGCATGATAAGATAGTGAAAGTATCTCAATAGTCATATCTATATAAGGCTTGCTTGTCAGATTATTCACAATTATTCTGGATGATTTATCACAATGAGCATAAGCGATTAAAAGCCCAGTAATCAACTGCGAAGAAACACTGCCGTCAACAGTAATTTCATTATTACTAACAGGCCCTTCAATGCACATTGGCAAAAAACCGTTTTGTGTTGAACATGAAACTCCCATCTTTATTAGAGCATCTTCAACCATATCTATTGGACGTTTTAAAAGAGAACCTTGACCTGTAAAAACAAACTTGTGATTCTGTAAGGCTGCTATTGGAGCAAACATTCTTACTGTTAATCCTGCTTCTCCGCAATCAACAGTATCAGAGGCTTTACGGAATCTTGGTGTAATTAACGCAGATGAGCCATCAAGCTCGACCTTTGTTCCTAGAGCCTCTGCGGCTCTTATCGAAGCAAAAAGATCCGCGCAACCACTTAATCCGTTTAACCTGCAGCTACTTTTACCTAATGATGCTATAGCGACAGCTCGTTGCATCATACTCTTTGACGAAGGCGCCCGAACAGTTCCCTCAACAGATGATCTGTTCACAAATCTCTTCATTTATCCTCCGTACACTTTGATTAACGTCTTTATCACTATTAATAATTGTCATATCAGCACATCCGGCATATAGTTCTTTACGAGATTCAAAAAGAGCCTTAAATTGCTCGGCACCATCTGAAGCAAGAGGACGGTTAGTATTAGCCACCCTTTCAAGAGATTTATCCATGTCGGCATATATCCAGATATTCAAACATTTTTTGCGCAAAATATCTCTGTTTGCTTTCCTTGTGACAACACCGCCACCGCATGATATTATCTTTTTTTCATTATTTTCACAAAGCTTTTCGAGCAGTTCACACTCCTTTTGACGAAACCACTCCTCCCCCTGTGTTTTAAATATATCGGCAATGGATACGCCCTCACTATTTTCTATAATTTCATCCATATCATAACAGGGTATTTCCGTACAAAATGCCAGATTCTTTGCAATAGAACTTTTACCAGATCCCATAAATCCTGTTAAAGTGATCGTACCTGTTTTAATTTTTACAGGTTCCATAAACGATTCAGGTGGCTTAATATCGCCAAAACGTTTACCAAAAAAATGCTCGGCCGCGCGATCAGCTTGATAATAGAGCCACTCTTCTCCACGAACATAACGCACACCGGCCTTCATCGCCTTTTGTTGAAAAACAGACTCCTTGTATATTGCGTCCAAAGCCAGAACATCCTCTTTAAACCACTCACTTTTAATAATGTCAACTTCGGGTAAAAGAGTATTTATTACAACATCCGCCTTACGTATTGCCTCTTCAGCATTATCCGGTGTAACAGCAGTACCGCCACAAAGATTTGCTGCCGAAACAGCTTTCTCGAATGTGCGATTCACCACAGTTACTCTGAGCCCAAGTCTATCCAATGCCACAGCAGCAGCTCTTGCCGCTCCCCCTGCGCCAAGAAGTACGGCTCGTTTATCCTTATATTTTTTACCACAATTTAACAACGTATAGTATACACCGTATGAATCAGTTGAAAAACCAGTTAAAACACCATTACGGTTTTTTATGGTATTTACCGACTGAAGTCGTAAAGCCTCATCATCTACACGATCCAAAAAAGGAATAACCTGATCTTTGAAGGGTGCTGTTACGTTACAACCAGCGATTCCTGATGAACGTAAAAAAGATATAATTTCATGCCCGCTTTCTGCAGCAATACGAGTATATACATCAGATGACCCACAACTCTTAAAATAGTTATTAAAGATCAACGGGCTTTTAGAATGGAGCACCGGTTTACCGCATACGGCATAAATCATCTATAAATCTCCAATCAGATCTTTGATCGACTGCATCTGAGAGAATGTAAGCTGACCAGGCGCAGTCGTTCGACCACTATCCGGAGCCACAAAACTAAAAGGAGCTCCCAGATAAAGCGACGCTACTCTTGTTATTTTTCCGTAATCTCCCATACCCAATATTATCATCTCTTCTTCACGCTGATAGAGAGCCAAAAGTCTCGCTGCATCTTTTTGGGTCCTTGCCAAACATGCAATCTTTACTATATCAGCACCATAGCTTATTGATTTATCGATAATTTCATTTAATTCGCGATTATCGGGAGTCAGCTGGTAGTTATGATAAGAAATTATTACCTTGCATCCGACCAAACGTGCAGCATCAATTATGGGAGCGTTAAATTCACGGCTGTTTTCTATTTCCAGATCAACATAATAGGCGCCTGCCTTAACCGCAGTGATAAGCATATTTTGTCTGAACTCTTCTTCTACTTTTCCTGGCCTGTATGTTACAACTAACTTCCTCTTTGCAGATGAGAAGATCTCATTTATCTCTTTTTCAGAAAAAGACGCGTAATCAAGGCGAATCTCGGATATATCAGCCGATGAACACTCCCTGACAATATCTTCAATACTATCTTCACTTACCGCAACACAGAGTTTCGACATACTCCTCGACCTCCGCCATTGTTAACTTCTGAACCACAGCGCTTCCTATAGCATCAAGAAGCACAAAGAATATATCGTTCGATTCACGCTTCTTATCCTTGAAAAACGCCTCTTTTATTAAATCAATATCGACCGAAAAATCAAGATTCATATTCAGCGATAATATCATTTTTTTTATTGAATCTACATCTTCACGCGAAATAAGCCCTCTTATACATGAAATTTGGGCCGCAAACTGCATGCCCTGTGCGACGGCAAGACCATGATCAATTTTAATGCATTTTTCAAGCGCATGTGCAAGAGTATGGCCAAAATTCAGTATACGTCGACGTCCTTGTTCACGCTCGTCTTCTGTCACGACTTCGGTTTTGATTTCTATAGATCTTATAATCAGCTGGCGAAGAATCTTTTTATCCCGTTCGTTTATTAAATCAATATTTTCGTTTATTAAATCGTACATATTGTTGTCAGCAATAAGAGCATGCTTGACAACTTCTCCAAGTCCATTTATATACTCTTTGTCAGGAAGAGTATCCAACATTTCGATATCACAGATAACAAAATCGGGCTGATTAAAAACACCAACCATGTTTTTATAACCATGATGATTAACACCGTTTTTCCCACCGACACTTGCATCCACTTGAGACAGTAAAGTAGTTGAAACAAATCCAAAGCCTACTCCCCGCAAAAATGTACTGGCAACAAAACCAGCAGTATCTGTAACTATACCACCGCCAATTCCAACAATATATGAAGAGCGGTCGCAACCAAGTTCAATAAGCTCATTATGAAGCTGTGCAACAGTATCAATAGTTTTATGTTCCTCTCCGCACTCCATTACAAGAACGGGACAATCAGGAAACTGATCCTTATAGTACATGTACACATTGGAATCTGTGATAATTACGCTTTTTTTTAACGGAATATAATTCGACAAAGAAGACAAAGATTCGCCAACAAGTACTTTTGATGAATTACCGGAAGTTTTGTAGTCGATTCTGAAGATATCAGACATCTGTAAGCCCCCGCATGCATTTTACGGCCTTATTAATTTTTTTTACAAGATGAGAAAAAACTTCAGGCGTATATTGTTGCTT
This sequence comes from Spirochaetota bacterium, assembly GCA_035447445.1. Lineage (GTDB taxonomy): Bacteria > Spirochaetota > UBA4802 > UBA4802 > JAFGJZ01 > JAFGRW01. The sequence goes on from DAOTGZ010000023.1 coordinate 3,954, forward strand.
AGCATCTGACAGAGCTTTTTCCGGACAGTTGTGAACCTCGATCAAAAGTCCATCCGCACCGGCGGCCACAGCAGCATAACACATCGGCTCAATTAATGAGTACTTGCCAGTACCGTGTGAAGGATCTACAAAAACCGGAAGATGGGTTACCTCTTTAGCCGCAGGTACAATGCTTAAATCCAAAGTGTTACGGGTATAGGTTTCAAAAGTACGAATACCCCGTTCACAGAGAATTACATTCGGATTACCCTCTTTAAGAATATATTCAGCACAGTTAACCCACTCCGCCAAGGTTGAATACATACCTCGCTTAAGAATTACAGGTTTTCCCGAAAGGCCAACTTCGCGAAGAAGCGAGAAGTTTTGCATATTTCTCGCGCCAATTTGCAATATATCGGCAAACTCGCAAACCCATGAGACATCTCGCGGATCTACAACCTCGGTTACAATTGGAAGATCATACTTTTGTTTAGCCTTATCGAGTAAACGCAAACCCTCAAGCCCGAGCCCTTGGAAATCGTAAGGAGATGTTCGGGGTTTAAAAGCGCCTCCACGAAGCATTTGTGCTCCGGCACTCTTTACGGCTTTTGCCGTTTCCATTAATTGTGTCTCGTTTTCGACCGAACATGGACCTCCAACAATTATAAAATCCTTGCCAATAGTATGCTCGCCTATTTTAATTATTGTTCTCTCACCCTCGGTGTGATTGATAGAAGCCAATTTAAGATTTTTCATAATACGCCCTTAGACAGATACAACAGATTATTCCGTAGTCTGCATTATAACTTTTCATGCTACTTTTTATCCTTACAAAAATGAGTCAACATTATTTTTAAACTGTTCATTTTTAACATAATTATTCGTTCCCAGCTTACCATGAACATCTAATTTATTTGGTTAAACATCTATTCGCTCTTGTCCTGAATCCATTATAAAAAGAGAACTCCCTGAAACCGAAGAGCTTATGCTTCGTATAAAACCGATATCCACATTTTGTGATATACCGAAGATATTAAGATCTGCCCTGGATACATCATCAAGAGCTTCTCTAAACGATTTTCTTATTACGGTTATCTGGGTATTGGCATGAAGCCGACCTAGCTCCTTAACCTCTTTTAATTGAGTGACAGCATGATCGTATTCTTGATCGTTTAAAACCGAACTTACTAGTCGGAGCTTACATCTCCAGTTTTTTCCTAATTGCAAACCCGTTAACACGGCCAAATTCTTGTTAGGCGAATCCACTCGAAGCCATATATTCACGCTCTTTCGATCCCCAAACCCTGTTTCCGAATTACAGTTAAGCAGAATGACTCCTAGTTTTTCTCTAACAGAAATCGCCAAAATTTCCATCAATCGCACATCTTTTTTTGGATCGTCACTCATTGATAGAAGAATACTGTTCGGAGGGAAAAACATTCCACGTGATGTCTGTATTACAATACTTAGACCTTCCAGAAAACTCACAGCATCTACCACAGTTGCCGTCGAAAAAACTCCCTCTTTCATAAGCTCTTTTTTTATATGGTCCAACTCTAAAAAACGATCTTCAAAACCTGGGAAATGTTTAAGATATTGTCGCTTATCCTTGTCAGAAGTTTTCAGATACCGGTTAATAACAGATGATATCACGTTCTTACCATGAAAATCAGTTTCATTTACTGATACAAGTCGTATCGAACCACCAGGATTAACTATTGCCTGTACAAATTCCTTTCTTTTTGACCACTGTTTATCATTTTGAACAGGTACAATCAGATCAGGCTTCCAAGTCTTTTGATGCTGCGGTAATCGAAATGAGGTTCTTACTGCCCACTCCGCTAAAGCCGTGAATATTCCACTTCGAACATCACCGAAAGGGGCATTTAACCCCCTGCGCACATAAATAAAATATAGTATAACTATTACAATATACGCCGTTATGGCAAAATAGATATTTATAAGGAACATGACACCTGTACACCATAAAATTCCCGCTGCGGGAATTATCATAGGCACATTAAAAGATGGTCTGAAAGAGGGAATTCTTATCAATTTTTCCACAAAAACAGTGAAGTTAATTACAGCGTATGTAATCAAAAAAAACATTGTTAATAATGCGGCTATGGAATCCAGATCACCAAAAAAAAGTGATCCAATAACAATCATGACCGTTAATAATGTTGCCATTCGCGGTGTTCCGTTTTTACTCATTTTTGAAAAAATTGATGATAATGGAATCACACGATCATTGGCAAGTGCCTGAAGAATTCTTGGAGCCCCAACCAGAGAACCTAATGCAGACGAAACGGTTGCTCCCATAAGCCCTAAAATAACAAGTATGGGGAAACGTGAGTATTCAACCATTACATAAAAATCTTCGGTAAGTTTTTTAGCAGACGCAATATGAGCATACCATATTGCCAGGGTCATATAAATAACAAAACCTGTTCCAATTGCCGCCAAGATTCCCAGTGGAAGGCTCTTTTTTGGATTTTTCAAGTCACCAGACATCGCTACACCTGAACCGATACCTGTAACAGCAGGGAAAAAAACCGCAAAGACAAACCAAAAATCAGCATTAACAACACCCTTTTTAAACAGTTGAACTTCGGTATCTATTTTAATTGGAGATAGGAAAAAGGATACTATCGACAATACTATCAAAATCATTATTATATACTGCATCTTAAGAGCAGAATTAGCCCCAATGAACGAAAGCAGAGCCATTAAAATCAGAACTGACAATAGTACAATAAGGTGATTATGTGACGGGAAAAGCAGTTGCCAAGCTTCAGAGAAACCCATTATATAAAAAGATATGCTCAGAGCCTGTGATATGTATAAGGGTATGCCAATAGCCCCTCCAGCCTCTGCACCAAGAGAGCGTGATATAAAAGCGTAAAACCCCCCAGCCCCCACTCTTACATTAGTAGCCAGTGATGCCAAAGATAAGCCGGTAGTCAAAGTAACTATATGCGCCAACAAGATCACAACTATAGCCTTGCCAAGCCCAAGCGATCCTACGGTCCAGCCAAGGCGTAAATACATAATAACGCCCAGAATTGTCAAAACAGCCGGAGTAAATACCCCGGCAAAGGTTCCAAATTTTTTCTGATCCGACATGCAAATGCTCCTTTAACATGATACAATCAGACCTTATAATGATTTTTTTTCAATCAATAAACAATTTAACCAGTAAAACTAAATATCCTTCGTATATCATTGTATGGTTTTTCGCATATTTTTTATTTTTTCTTATTATAATGAAAAAAAACTTAAGTCGCTATCATTTTTAACCGATTCTCAAGATAAGGATTTATTGACCGGGAGGATTGGATGGCGCTTCAGAGTAATCCGTACGATCAGTACAAAAAGACACAAGTTAATACGGCGAGTCAGGGCAAACTCATCGTAATGCTCTATGATGGAGCAATAAAGTTTTTAACAATTGCCGCCGAAAGCATGGAACCAAAGACTTACGACATTGTTAACCACAATATTATCCGCGCACAAGACATCATCACCGAGCTTATCTCTTCATTAAATCTTGATTCAGGTGGTGAAATAGCAAATAATCTTCTTAGCCTCTATCTTTACTTTAAAAAAAGGCTTCTTGAAGCAAACATGCAAAAAGATAGCAAAATTTTGGAAGAGGTTATGAAGCATCTCAGGGAACTTCGCGACGCATGGAACGAAATCTCAAATAAAGAGAGTTCAAATGACAACGCGGGTGACCGGAAAGGGAGTTTTTCAATTGAGGGATGATATTAAAAAAATGTTTCTTGATTTAAACAACTGCTACACACAAAAGATTACCCATTACAAAGATCTTTTGCGAAACTGCAGAGAGTGCTCATTTCAAGTAAGTTCCGGAAACTATAGCAGAATAGAAGATCTGCTTGAAGAGAGCAATATAACTATTACCGAAATTGACAATATCGATTATCAGATTGCTGCCATAAAGACATCAATATGTTCTAAATGCGGCATAGAGTACTATAATTTTGAGAGCTACTTTTTTTACAAAAATGATTTCGCGGAGAGCAGTCATACCAAGGTTTTAATAGATTATATGAAACCCTTGTTAAGGCAAAGCATCGAGCAACGAGATTCGCTTGTAAAGAAGATTCAGGTTGAACAGAATATTTTAGCGGGTTCAATTGATTCGTTATCACGTACACGAGCCATAAATACGCACTTTCATCTTTTACAGGGATAGCATATCTCCTGAAATTGAATTCCGTTATAAGTATTTTTTTTTCGCGGATTCTATCTTTTTATCTAGATTATCCCGGTTTAGTGTAAACTGACCGGGATTACTATTTTTTACGGCCTCCTGATATGGTTTTGAAGAGAAGTATCTCTTCATTCTTCTTGAAACCGGGTACAGCTGCTCGGAAGGTTTATATACAAAAAGCTCACCTGTTTTTTTATCAAAAATTGATCCCGTTACTGCGCCCCAGGCAATTTCTGAAAGACTATAACCTTTCAATCCTCTCTTAACAGCTCTTATTACAGCTTCCGCAGCGGGATCAAGAAAATGAAAGAAACTCGAATACATAAGAGCTAGATGAAGATGATCTGGTACATCCATAAATGCGTCCTTATGTATTCGCCGTGAGCACAAATACATCATCTTCATCATAAGAGAAAGACAGCCTAGTGAAGGATGAGTCTGCCCCGGTAACTGCGGCCGATTTGACTTAAAAGTGAAGAGTCTTGGATCACGAGTTGAAAGCCATTCGATGGCGACCATATCAAAAGACAAGGTTTGTCCGTCAAAACCTGTTTTGACAAATCTTTTCTCGGATACGCGTAAATCTACCAGTGGTACATTTCGCTCGCTCTCTAGAATTCGCAAGTTGTGAATATCATTTTCATCTCGAAAAACAATTATGGTATAGGGATAGAACCTCTTTTTTTTTAGATGGTCATGCAAACCGCATTTTTTCATCAGATATCGAATACCACCCGCGTCAAAAATATTCAAAAATATTCCGTCACTACGGTTACGGTCAATTTTTAACCTCGAAAATCCATAGTCTAGGTTGGTAAAATCGTCTATCAAGTCATCTTTTTTACTCATTATTCACTCTTCTGGGTATTTTTAAAACGCAGATAAGCATATATAAATTTTGTAATATCACCATCAAGCACATATTCCACACTTCCCGTCTCTTCGCCTGTACGGTGATCTTTTACCATGGTATAAGGCTGAAAAACATAGGAGCGTATCTGACTTCCCCATGCAATATCCTTTTTTTCACCGGCCTTTTCATCTATACGTTCCTGCATCTCAATCTTTTGCTTCTCGTATAGCTTTGATTTTAAAACCTTCATTGCCGACGCCTTGTTCTTATGCTGAGACCTCTCGTTTTGACAAGAAACAACAATTCCAGATGGAATATGAGTTATCCTTACGGCAGAGTCGGTCGTATTAACATGTTGACCACCTGCCCCTGAAGCGCGGTATGTATCTATTCGCAAATCAGCTTCAACTATATCGATATCAATATCTTCAGATATTTCAGGATGCACCTCAACAGAGGCAAACGATGTATGTCTTCTTTTATTCGAATCAAACGGTGAAATACGAACAAGCCGATGTACCCCAGCTTCACAATTTAATAGTCCGTATGCATAGTCACCTTTTATTAAAACAGTTGCCTGTTTAATTCCAGCCTCTTCACCCGCCATATAATCGATGGTTTCCGCATCATATCCTGATTTCTCGGCCCAACGAATATACATGCGTAAAAGCATTAATGCCCAATCCTGTGATTCCGTACCACCAGCACCTGCGTGTACGGTTATGAAAGCATTGTTTAAGTCATCTTCCCCCGATAATAATTCAAGATTTTCAAGATTCTCAAAACGCTCTTCGAAGTGTTTTAGCTGCTCGGTAATTTCTTCTATCAAGTTAGCATCACCCTCTTCCGCGGCAACTTCAAGCAACTCCTTTGCGTCCTTAATGTCAGTAATTATCTGTTCCCAAGGATCAACTTTTTTTTTCAGGATACTGATCTCTTTATTTACCTGAGCACTGTTTTCTTTGTCGTTCCAGAACCCATCGGTATATGTCATGCTCTCAAGTTTTTCAAGCTGCTTCTTCTTACCGTCAATTCCGATTCCATTATAGGTGTCTGAAGCTTTTGTAGCAAGAACTGATATTTTTTTTAATAAATCACTGATTTCAATACCCACATTAACCTCTAGTACTTTAAATATTTGTATTTTTCAATAATAGATATATCTATCATTATTAAATATATTTTTCATTATTAGATATATTTATCAATACATACACGAATAAGATCATATAAACATTACCGAAATATAGATTATTTTTAAATCTTGAATATTCCTGTAATTTTCGAATTCAATATTTCTATTTATAAACTGTACCCGTAAAAGTCTTTAAGCAAATTTAATTATCTATTCCTAGTCTATCATCCATGACAAGCATATTCCGCAGATGATCCGAAAAATCTTTTTCTAGATGTTCAGATGTCTCTAAATTCTTTCCGAACACCTCTTTCCACATCTCTGAACTCTCCATGCACATATAAACATAAGGATGATCAGTTTTTACCCGTATGGCATTGTAAAGAGTTCTATAAATCTTAGAACGTAAATGCCACTGATACCTATATTTCATATCTTTACATGGAAAAAATTCGCCCGTACTCATCTTCTCACCCGGAAAATTATTCCGTACTGTTTTTATAAAAGAGCCCTGATAACGGAACCCACCCATGGATATCCATGCTATCGAAGTTGCCGGCAGATAATCAAAAAGCATATCGACAACAGCTAGATACTCTTCTTGCCAATTATCATAAATAATTACCGGATCAAAATGAAACGCCGTATAATAACCTGCTTTTGCCGCTTTTGCGGCTGCTATTAGCCTCTCCTTGACTGTTGCGGCACCCTCTTCATAAAGCTTTGAATTAGTATCCGTGTTTATGCTAAAGCCTATTACGCTATTTCCTTTTTTTTCAATATCAAGAAGATGATCTATATTCGAAGATTTCGTTTTCAGTTCAAGCATAATCGATGGATAAGAAGCGAAAATCTCAATCAATTTTTTACCAATTCCAGTTAAGTCATCAAACATTAGTGAATCGGTAAATTCACCAGTCCCTATCCTATAAATATAGTCACTTTTTATCTGATCGAAAAAAGGATCAATATGACTGTAAAGCTGATCCATATTTGAAAAAAGCTGTATACCAAATGAATTTAGATAAATCTGCAAGTAGCAGTAAGCACAATTATACAGGCAGTTAAATCCGGTATTTACCAAACGATAGTTACAACATATCATTTCCGGAGTTCCAGGGCACATTTGAAATATTCTGCCTAAAAATTTTTTAAAAATTATCACTTCTTTGGATTCATATTTTTTACTGACATTTGCAATGATTCTATTTAACTCATCATCATTGTCATAACAATAGTAATCGACATTCTGCAAATTCAAAAACTTGTCAACATATTCATTTACCTCAGAATTATTATAGATTACAGCTTTTATACTATCAGATTTAATCATCTTTACTCCAGCAAATATAAAATTTTCTTGACGACTATTTACAGGCTGGTCTATTGACTCCAAGCCTGCGTTGTTCGTGTTAGGATTAATGCCCTTTAACCTATTTAAGCTCAGGGATCTCAATATTCAGATCTGTAGGCCATGCCCGAAAGGGACTGCTGAATTGTCTGTGAGGGAACCCACCTGTACTACAGGTTAAGAGCGGCTTTTTTCTCACGGCAAACGCGGGTTTTTAACAACATACCTTTGAACTAATTAATTTCATAGAAATATATCCCGCCGTAAACAGGCTTTATGTCTACTGTTTTTTTCTTGCCGTTTAAGGATACTTTATCTTATTTCTGAATATCAGGGTTGACTTATCATAGTTAATAATGTTAACCTATCGATATTATTAACATCAACTTATACCTTATGGAGCAATCTATGAATAAACGTATTTCAGTAACAGCAGCTATTGTCATTTTTATGATATATGTTCTTCTTAACACTGGATCTTTTATTACAGATTATTGGTGGTTTGATCATTACCAAAACCTTAAAACATTCTTTACTCTTTTTATTACAGGTCTCACAGTTAAACTGATATTTGCGACAATTTTTCTAATAATTATTTCGATTAATACTTTTATAGTAATAAGACTCTCAGGGGGAAAACATAACGCTTATTCTTCTGTAATTAGCTATCTTCCTCCCCCCCTACAAAACACTAAGTACATTACTATTGTAATATTTGCTGTTTTAGTTTTTCTTGCATACATTATGGGATCGGGAGCTAAACCATTCTGGAGCGAAATACTGATCTATTTTAATAGTTCACACTCCAGTAGCCTTCCGGTTGATCCCGTGTTCAATCGACCGGTTGAATTTTACTTTTTTTCTCTACCTTTTTATAATTTTATTCATGGTTGGTTTATAGGAACTTTAATTCTTATTTCAATCGTTACCGCTTTATCTTATATTCTTTTCGGTGGTATCAGTTTTAAATTTGGACGGCCCGCTGTTTCAAAACCGGCAAGAGCTCATCTATCTGTTCTTGGTTCGCTTTTTATGCTTATTATTTCGGCAGGTTACTACCTTTCGGCTTTTGACATACTGTTCACACAAAGAGGAAAATTTTTCGGAGCCGGTTATACAGCTGTTCATTCCCAGCTATTTGCCTACCGAGCCTGTATGATCCTTGCTATAATAGCTTCGGTTCTAATTATTGTCTCCATATTCAGAAAAACCATAAAATTTGCGCTTTTGACTGCCGGCTCGACCTTTGCACTTTTCGTCATTTTAGGATCTATTGTACCATCTTTTCAACAACGTTTTACCGTTGAACCCAACGAGTTAGAACGTGAACGCCCCTTTATTTTAAACAATATTAAATTTACAAGACTTGCCTATGGTTTATCAGATATTACTATCCGTGAATTTGAGAATAACGGTCAATTATCAAGAGAAGATATAGAAAATAACCAGGACGTTCTTTCGAATATCAGGCTTTGGGACTGGAGGCCATTAAAACAGACATATAACCAGTTACAGGGCTTAAAACCTTACTACTCTTTTATGGATGTTGATGTTGACCGCTATGAAGTAAACGGAAAACTTAGTGCCGTGAATATTGCCGGACGTGAGCTTTTAAATTCAGAACTTGCCCCCAATTCTCAAACGTGGGTCAATAATCATCTTGTATATACCCATGGTTACGGTGTGGTTATGAACCGAGTTGATAGAGTAACAACCGAAGGACAACCCGACCTTATTATAAAAAATATACCACCACAATCTGATTTTATAGATATTAAGCGCCCGCAAATTTATTATGGCGAGCATAATAATGACTATATTATTACCAACTCCGAAGTGAATCCCGGAGAATTTGACTATCCATCGGGTGATACAAACAGTTATAACACCTACGAAGGAACTGGTGGCGTGATTCTTGATTCTTTTTTCAAGAAACTTATTTTTGCCGTATCTTTTTCAGATATTAACATATTAATATCTAACAATATATCGAATAAATCCAGAATACACTATTTTCGTAATATAACAAAAATGGCCAAACGTATAGCTCCTTTCTTGGAAATAGATACCGATCCTTATATAATAATTTCGGATAATGGTGAACTATATTACATAATTGATGCCTACACTATTAGTGATGGTTTTCCATACTCCACTCCACTTAACGGGAGTAAAACAAACTATGTGAGAAACTCGGTTAAAATCGTTATTAACGCTTACGATGGAAATATAAATTTCTATATAAATGATGATACCGATCCAATAATTAAAACCTATTCCTCTATTTTTCCGGAAATTTTTTCACCTTTATCAAAAATGCCACAAGATATTAAAAAGCATCTTAGATATCCTGAAACTATGTTCGATATTCAGGCACAGATGTTATTACGTTATCATATGACCGATGCCAATGTTTTTTATAACAATGAGGACATGTGGGAACTTCCCAAACAGATATACGATAGTAGCGAACAACTTATGGAAAGCTATTATCTAATAACAAAACTTCCCGGAGAAACCGAGACCGAGTTTGTTCTTATGCTTCCATTCACACCATTTCAAAAAAATAATATGTTGGGCTTTCTCATCGCCAGATGTGACAACGATAAATACGGACAGATGACACTTTACAGACTTCCCAAAGAGAAACTAAGCTACGGCCCAATGCAGCTTGAAGCAAGAATAAACCAGGATTCAGATATATCCAAACAGCTTTCCCTATGGAGCCAAAAAGGATCTCGTGTTATTCGTGGCAACATGCTTGCAATCCCTATAAACGAATCGCTACTTTTTGTGGAACCACTCTATCTTAAAGCAGAAAGCAGTGAAATGCCAGAACTAAAACAGGTAATTGTCTGTTTCAGAGATAGTATAGTGATGGAAGAGACACTTACGAAAGCTCTTGAAAAAACTTTCGGCTCTACAATGAGTGCGTCCGAAGACTCCACATCATCAGAATTAGACACATACACAGATAAAGATAAAGATAAAGTTAAGTCAGTAATTTCGGAAACCGTTAAAACCTTGAGCCGTCAGGCCTATGAAATTTACACTAGAGCCGAAAACAGGCTTCGTTCGGGTGACTTTGAAGGATACGGTGCTGCTGTGTCAGAGCTTGGTGAAGTTTTAAAGAAACTTGATGATCAGGCCAAAAGCGAGTAGTTTTTTTGTGAAAAATATCACTTGACTTATATATGCATTAATTCGGTTTAATAGTTTCAAGAGAATGTGATGCATTTTCTTAAGAATATTCCAATGCCGGCTTAAAAAGCTTGGCTATAAAGAGGTTAACCAATGGCTATAAAAAATATTGAGGCGCTAAAAATTTCAGGAAAAAAAGTACTGATGCGTGTTGATTTTAATGTGCCTATCAAAGACGGAGTCATTACAGATGATACACGTATTCGCGCAGCCCTTCCTTCCATTAACTATGTGTTAAAAAATGGCGGCAAGGCTATCCTTATTTCACATTTGGGTCGTATAAAAAGTGAAGATGACAAAAAAACAAAATCTTTAAAACCTGTTGCAGTGAAACTTTCCGAGCATCTGGGTAAAGAAGTTAAATTTGTCCCCTTCACGAGGGGAGCTGAAGTTGAAAAAGCTGTCAGCGAATTGAAAGACGGCGAACTTATGATGATCGAAAACACACGTTTTGAAGATTACGCCGATGGACAAGAAGTAAAAAAAGAGTCTAAATGCGATGAAGAACTTGGTAAATACTGGGCCTCTTTAGGGGATGTTTTTATAAATGATGCCTTTGGAACTGCGCACCGTAAGCATGCTTCTAATGTAGGTATTTCACAACATATCGAATCAGCTGCCGGATTTCTTCTTGATAAAGAGATTAAATTTATAGGTGGAGTTGTTGATGACCCACAAAAACCTCTAATCGCTATTCTCGGTGGAGCTAAGGTCTCTGACAAAATAGGTGTCATTGAGAGCCTGATTGACAAGGCTGATAAAATTATTATCGGTGGCGGAATGATGTTCACTTTTCTTAAAGCCATGGGTAAAAATATAGGTAAATCACTTCTTGAAGAAGACAAACTTGATCTTGCCAAATCATTAATGGATAAGGCAAAGTCAAAGGGTGTAGAGCTTATACTTCCTGTTGATACAATCGCGGCTAAAGAATTTAAAAACGATACAGATTTTAGAACAGTATCATGTGATGATATGGCAAATGATGAGATGGGTCTTGATATCGGAGAAGCTTCCATAAAACTTTTCACTGAAAAGCTTACCGGAGCCAAGACCGTTGTCTGGAACGGACCTATGGGTGTTTTCGAAATGGAGAACTATGCTCAGGGTACAATCGGAGTTTGTAAAGCAATAGCTTCGCTCGATGCCATTACCATTATTGGTGGTGGAGATTCTGCAGCCGCAGCAGAACAGCTTGGTTTTGCGGATAAATTTTCTCATATTTCGACCGGAGGCGGTGCTTCACTTGAATATCTTGAAGGCAAAGTTCTTCCGGGTATTGCTGCTCTAGATAAGTAATCTTTTTTACTACAGAAAATATAAAAATAAGACTGCCATCAGGCAGTCTTATTTTTATATTTATAACTTCGACTAATTTCTCACTTTTCGACTATTATTTCTTTATTTAATATATTTATCCATCATCTTAGAAGACTCCATCAATTCACTTACAAGCTCTGTAGCTTTTTGAGACCTGTGAATATTCTGCTTTGTCATATCTGTAGTAAGTTGGGAAGACGCAGAGGTCTCTTCGGCAACCTGCGATATACTCATAATGCTTTCTACAATTTGGTCGTTTGACCCCAGTATCTCATTTATTCTTTTTTCTACAAGTATTACTGTCGCATTTACTTCATCCATTTTTTGCGTAATTGAATTTAATATGTTTTCCGTGTTTTGTACATAAACCGAATGTTCACTGTTTACTCGTGTTAAATTATCAACAGCCTCAAGTGACCTATCGGCTGTTGTTTGCAAATCGCTTACTATATGATTAATCTCACCGGCAGACATCTTAGACTGCTCAGCCAACTTTGATATCTCATCGGCTACAACAGCAAAACCACGACCGGATTCACCAGCCCGAGCCGCCTCGATGGCTGCATTCAGCGACAGAAGATTTGTCTGTTCAGAAATATCCGATATCATTTTTGATATACTTTGTATCTCATTTGATTTATCTTTTAAAGCACTCATAGATTCAACACTGTAACGACTTTCTCGCTCGACAGTTTTTCCGTTAGCACTAAGTTGCTGCACAATTTTTTTACCATCATTTACTGTTTCAACCGTTAATGATGAGATATTTCTAAGATCCTCTGCCAAACGTGACGTATTTTCGATTGTACGGTGTATTGTTGTAGTTAGCTCGGACTGTTTTTGAATACTGTCACTTGTCGTATCTGCACCCATTGCTATCTCGTTTACTGCGGCTCTTACTTGCCCTGCAGTTTCTGCAAGCTCATCAACAATAACCTTAACCTGTTCTGAATTAACATCAATTATTTTTGCGATATGAAGAATATCATCAATAATCTCTTTCTGTCGTGAAGTGTAATCATTGATACTTTCCATCTTCTCATCGTTATACTTATTGGACAGTTTTGTTGAGACTATCAAAGAGAAACTATACAAAAACACTGAAGCAAGTTGTATTGTAAAATCGGTAGTTATAGAGCTGTCTCGCATTCCCATAAAGGTAATTAACCAGATTACCCTTGAAACATTTGCAACAATAATAAATACACAGCTTACTGTAATAAGCTTTAAGTTAAAATAGAGGATATACATCGAAATAATCGGGAACATGTATGTATAAACAAGAACTCTTTCGGTCGAGAAAAGAACAAATACATAGAGTATAAAGTATCCTCCCAGCGTCACATTTCTCATGGACAGGGAGTTATTATCTTTTTTAAATATCAAAGTTGCGGTGATCATTGGAATCAGAATAATTGTTATAAATACCAGAACAAAAGTTAGGCTGCGCCCACCCTTTATCAGTTCGCCTAAATAGCCTATTATCAGAAAACTGTCAAGAATCCAGTTTAGTGTTAAAACGAAACGGTTGGTTCTTGCCGTCGAATTTGAAAGGGACATACATGCTCCATGCAAAAGAGTAATAACATTACACACAAAACAATAACTTATAAGAATGCATGATAAATTATCGGCATTTTGTAACTCTTTAATAAAATATCAAAGAATAATAATAAAAAATAATGTCGCAAATAAATACGTAATAACAACCTAATCAAGAGAAAAGGCTATTTCAACTTGTGAACTTCGAAAAGAAATTATTCTAACAAAATATGAAGGGCACCACTCGGGAAACGGATAACAATTTTAGATGTCAGTGGAAGACGATTCAAAATTAGCAACAGCTTGAATCAAGCTCACCTTTTATCTTAACCGATTAATATCTTATTTTTTGGTCTGTTCAGTGCAAAAAATATTTTACTCACTAACACTGCTAGCCAACATATTTTGAACATCTTTGACTATATCGGTAAAGATGTTTTCCATCCTTTTGCCTCTTTCAATATTTTGCAACGATCCCTCTATTGGAAACTCTACAACTTTCATCAGATCGATTAAGTAATCGTCAAGGGTATTCAAAAAAGTAATGATTCTGGAAGAATTTTCAAGCATATCTGAACTTGTAGTTTCAGTACGCCTATTCACTGATACAATATCTTCCAGATGCGAAATAATCTGGTCAGAGCTTCCTGATATTATATCAAAGTCTGAAGAGATATTCTTGAAAGCAAGATTTACAGAGTCAATAAGCTGGTGAGTATCAGTAATATTTTTTTCAATAACAGGAATATTGTTTTGAATTTCTTTTTGAAGATTTGTTATGTTAGCTGAAATATTCATAAATCCTGAAAACTCTTCTACATCACGAGCAGATTCGATGCGAGAATACATTCCAATAAGGTGCATCGACTTTAAAATATTTTTTAAAAACTCAAGAATATTGTCTATCTGCTTGTAATCATCGTTAAATTTTTGAATAGTACGGCTAGAATTATTCATGTTCTTTTCGATATCATTCAGCTGCTGTGTCAAGCGTGTAAGGTTAGCAGAAATATCTTCGGAAACCTTACTGTTATTACCGGTCTGTTTGTGTAAAATTTCTGCTGTCTCTTTAAGTTGTTTTGATTCAGCAATAATCTTTTCATTGAAGTTTTGACAGTTCTTAGAGAATTCCAGCTGGTTTTTGGAACGATTATTTACATTTTCAGCGTTTTGCCAAATACGTAGCGCCTTCTCTTTTGTAACGTTAACCCGGTCAATAAAGTCATCGTTATAATTATGTATAGATAAAAAATGTGTAACCTCTTCCTGAAGATTACGTGCAAGGTCTGCTACATTTGCAGAGCCCTGTATGGCCTGTTGAGCATCGCTATCCATATGAACAATCATCTGACTAACCTCGGATAACATATCTTTCTGGCCCTTAATCTCTTTACCTGATATTTCCGCTCTGGTAAAAAGTTCTTTAATCGATTCGATCTGCTTATCCAAAACCTCATTAAGTTCATCCAGACTCTTAATTCCTTCACCAATTTCAAATAATACATTTTCGTTGGCCTTAATAAGCATCTGCACACCCTCTGTAATTGGACGTACAACACTCACTATTATTTCAAGGTTTTGGTTAATAAAGTTAGACATTTCGTTTAGTTTATTGGCAAGAATATCAAAAACACCCGAAGTATTTGAATACTTGCTCGATACGATAGATGCGTT
>DAOTGZ010000024.1:0-19223 GCA_035447445.1 Spirochaetota bacterium
TTTTATTGTCTACTTCAAGCCCCATCGCTAAAAACAGATCGGTTCTGGCACTTTCGAGATTCTGAACCGATTCTTCATAATCCAGTTCGACAGATGACATTTTTATCTGCCAATCACTCATCTGTACCGGTCCTACAAGCCCTGCCTGCGACTCAATTGTTATTTTTCTTAAAATTCGCGAATAACGTTTAAATGATAAATCCATTAAACGGTTGGATTCATAAGCGAGAATATAATTATAATAAGATTTTTGAACGGATATTTTTATATTGTTCTTTTTTATATTATTTTCTATAGCATTTTTTTCAAGATTTTTTTTGGAAATCCTGATACTCTCGGATCTTCCAGGTTTATAAATATCATAAGTAAAAGTCAAACCTGCAACGACACCATATCGAGTGTCCTTACCAGGAATTGGCAATTCACCTGACTCAAGGCCTTCATCCTTAATCTCTTTAGTAGTAACGCCCAGACTGACCGAAGGTAATCTTTGTGCCGTTGATATTCTGTAATCGGCATACGATATGGAGTCGTCCTCTTCTATAACACGTAAATCACGATGATTTTGCATAGCTATCTGGATACAGTTATCCAGTGTCAGTTTTGCATTATCAGATTTCTGTGAAAATATAACAACCGGATACAATATAAAGAATAATATTATTTTTTTTTTCATAAATAAGTTTACCATTTATTAAGCTTGTACCACTTCTCAGTATATTTTTTATGGTGTCAAACACATTTACCAACAAGAAAGTTTGAAATCAGCCAAAATATGGAGTATAGTTATTGCTGATGCATTGTATAAAATATCATGTATGTAATATTGTTTTGGGTAATTCTTTTCATCAAGGTTACTAATAATTTTTTTTGTTTATGTGGATTTTTCTTGACACTTTAGAGCTCACATTAAATATGTGATATCAATGAATGCTGGTGTAGCTCAACTGGTAGAGCAATTGATTTGTAATCAATAGGTTGGGGGTTCAAGTCCTCTCACCAGCTCATTGAAAACGGTGAGGTTCCCGAGTGGCCAAAGGGAACAGACTGTAAATCTGTCGGCGTCGCCTTCGAAGGTTCGAATCCTTCCCTCACCAATAAAAAAGCCGGTTCTTACGAACCGGCTTTTTTATTATGCAATTATCTTGTCCATCATTTCAGTGATCTGTTCATCACTTAAGCCATGCGCCTTGGCTCCTTGCTCAATTGTCTCAAATACTGCAATGTGACAACCGATACAATGAAGACCATAAGACGCCAGAATTTCGGCAGCTTCAGGTTTCTGCTGAAGCAGATCACCGAAAGTCATATCTTTGGTTATCTCAGCCATCAAATCATTCCTCCGATAAATTATTCTTCTTCTCTTTCCGTCAAATTAAGCTGTGCAATTGCAAGTTTTGCCAAAGGAATCGAATATGGAGATGTAGAAACATAATTCAAACCGATTCGCTTACAAAACTCAATGTTTTCAGGATCAGCACCATGTTCACCGCATAAACCCAACTTTAAATTAGGCCTGGTTAAACGCCCTCTCTGAGTAGCTACTCCAATTATCTCTTTTACCTCGTCACCAAGCACCTGAAAAGGGTTGTTTTTTACAAGGTCATAAAGAGTGTAACTTGGAAAGAAAGAGTTCACATCGTCACGGGATAGGCCATACGTAGTTTGTGTCAAATCATTTGTTCCAAAACTAAAAAATTCGGCGTACTGCGCAATTTTTCCTGCTCGAAAGGCCGCCGCAGGAAGCTCAATCATTGAACCAACACTATATTTTATCTCGTCGACTCCATACTCCTCTAAAACTTCATTTCTTATGTCTCGGATCCCCTTAACTGTTGTACCTTCAATTTTCTTACCATTTTTTACGAATTTCAACTCAGTTTCAGTCATTACAACTGGTATCATTATTTCAGGAACAGCCTCTATACCCTCTTTTTTAAGCATACAGACTGCTTCGAAAATAGCTCTGCACTGCATTTCATAAATTTCGGGGTAAGTAATCGCTACACGGCATCCTCTATGACCTAGCATTGGGTTCATCTCTGAAAGATCAGCGCACGTAGCTTGGATTTCTGATGCTTTTAAGCTCTTGTTTTTGGTCTGCATATATTTGATAAACTCTTTCATTGAGTCATCAGTACGAGGAAGAAATTCATGTAAAGGAGCATCCAGCAGGCGGATTGTTACGGGGAATCCCTCCATTATTTTAAACAATTCATAGAAATCAGAACGCTGCATGGGCTGCAACTGTTTCAAAACCTTTCGCCTTTCTGATTCTGATCCTGCTAAAATCATTTCACGGAATTTCATTATTCTTTTTTCATTAAAGAACATGTGCTCGGTACGGCAAAGCCCAATACCCTGTGCCTGAAAATTACGAGATAACTTGGCCTCACGCGGTTGATCAGCATTTGCTCTGACATCAAAATCATCTATATACTCTTGAAGAATATTAACAAGCTCAAGTAACCCATTCTTTTCAAAATCAGGTTCAATAAGACCCGCCTTACCAAAAAATATGGTTGGTTCTTCATAATAGGGAACATTCAACGATACATAAGCTCCCTCGTTTACGGTTACATTTCCAATGGTAAAACTTTTTTCGCGTATTTTCATATTTGGTTGAACCATGGCAACTTTTCCCAAAGAACGGGCAACAACCGGCGCGTGAGAAGAGTAACCTCCTTCTGTCGAGATTACTCCTTTCGCAACCTCGATAGCTTTAACATCTTCAGCATATGTGGCTTCCATACATAAAATAAAATTGGTCTCTTTACCATGCATTATCGCGCGTTTGTGTTCTTCCAATAACTTTTCGGTTGAAAAAAACACTCTTCCAATACATGCTCCGGTAGATCCCGAAATACCACCCTGTATTTTTTTTATTGTTTTAACAGAAGAATTATCAATAATCGGGTGCAAAAGTTCATTAAGTTGCGCTGGCTGTATATGCTTAACCAGAAAGTCTTTATCAATTATGTCGCGTTTTTGAAGATCAAGCAACATTAACAGATGAGACTGGGTTGAATTTTCATCAACCTCACGTTGCTCAATAAGCCATAGGTTACCCTCTTCAATAGTAAATTTAATGGATCTAATCTCTTTAAACTGCTCTTCTATTTTATTTCCAATTTCCTGTAGACGGTTGTAGTACTCCTTGCCAATTTTAGAAATTTCTTTGGGTTTTTTGTTAAAGATGTCAAATTCATTTTGCAAAAATGATCCGGATATAGCACTATCTCCGTTTATTATGTCACGAGTATAGTAACTTCCTGAATAGGAATTTTCACCAAGGTTTCCATAAACCATAGCCTGTACCATTATAGACATAGAATTATCTACATCAATGTCAGAATCACAGAATTTTTCTGAAGACCTTTTTAAAATAGATATAAGTTGATCATATATATCACCGTCTAAAAGACAATCTACATGTTTTTTATCTGCATCTATTGCCTTTAACGCATTTTGTGCGTCAAACTTTCCGCTATCTTTCTTGGATGCTGAAAAAATAGCTCCATCGGCATCACAAAGTTTTGTTCCTAGACCTCTTAACATATATGCATATTCTCCATATGCAAACTTCTCATCACTTGTCTGTGAAGCAAACCCTTTAACAGTGTCATCGTTTAAGCCAATATTGTGAAACGAAGGAAAATATGGGACATTTAGATCAGAACTTAAAACCACCTTCAGCAACAGAGGATTTGAAGGATCACCATAAACTTTTTTCATCTCTTTTTCGATTAGACCGACATTCGTTTTGATTATCTGTTTAATGTTCACTTCAGGAAGCTTTTTTGTTAGCTCAGAGTCTATAATAAAACCAGGCACAATAGGAAGACCAACATTTGCCAAATCTACTGCACGTCGTCCACGTATACCCAATTTTTCTCTTACCTCTTCATCCACAGGGGTAATGCTTTTATTAAAGAAAATTACACTTTTATTCATCTACTCCTCCAAAAATAACCGGGAACCCCGGACTAAATAACAATAAATAATTTTAAAAAAGATTTAAGACCTGACCAACCTGACCTTTAAGAAACTGTTCAAAACGTTGGCTTGCACCCTCAAATAGATACTTTTGAAGTTTTGAAACATTTCGAATATTTTCACCAACAACCTGGAACATGATTAATCCATGGTGTTTAACTTTACCCCACTTAAAAAGAGCATTAATATCATTAATCAGCTCACCCTCATAAAAAATAATAACTTCGAGGTCAGGATGTTTTGCATTAAAACTCTGTATGATTTTTTTCCATGCCTCAACATTACCATTATGAAAAAGCTCATTTGTAACCTGCACAGAGTATTTTGGAGTAGCTCGACGTTTTCCTGTAGGTTTAGGTGCTCCAGCAACAGCCTGCGGAGCAGGTTTGCTTGGTTTAGCAGCTCTTCGTGGTGCAACAGACGCATCCACAAAATCCTTATTGATATAAACATCTTTTCCAGCAATCATCTCTTCAATTGCTGTAATTGCTTCTTTTTCAATTTTTGGATCCCCATCACCTTTCAAGTATTTTGCGTATATTACAACAAGATGATCACAAGCAAGTTCGCGAACTCTTTCCCAAGCATCCTCATTTTTTGGATTAATTACATAAATCTGCCCATTAGGATTATAGTACACCATTACTACATCCAAAGCAGTCCATTTTGAAGTCTCATCTGTTATCTTAGCAAAATCATTTATTGAAACAGGAATATCAAAGGAGTGATAGGTATATTGGTACTTATCTCTGATAATTGAACCTATAACTGGTAAAACCTGATCCATTTGAATCTCTTCTTCATCAAGTTGGACATTTATTAAATCTGCAATATTTTGATGAGATTCAATATCATCAATCAAATCATTAACTTTGTAAAAATGTCGCAGCGCAAGATTAAAGGAATTCTTTGAGCCAAGCGCAAAATATGTTGAATTTAACATAATAAATTCTCCCCCAAATATTTAGATGCTGTTTAACTTTTTCATAATAGATTATTTTTTGCAAGTATTTTGTTAACAGATATATAAAATTTAAATATAAGCAGTATTGAATGCCTTAACTTGTTTTTTTCTTACAATTAGAAGTAAATTACATCTGTTTTTGAACGAATAAAAAAAGGAGTGCTCACGCACTCCTTTTTATTGTTTTTAATTATTTGCCTTTTAAAGTTCCTTAAGTCCGGAACCTCTTCCTTTTTTAGGTGTAAGATCCGCTGTTCCAGCAACATCAGAAGCCGCTTCAGCCGCAGCGCCATATGCCATCTGAAAAATACTATCTGTATCTTCTTCTGTAACAAATGACTGATCAATATCCGTACGAATAGTTGATCTACGTCTTTTAAACTGTGCGAACGCAGCATCTTGGAATCCTTTAGATACACCATAAAGAAACTCATTTAGCACGTTTGCCATATTCTTAAGCATAAACTGCTTACGCTTAATTGTTGTGACATTAAGGTCAAGTATCAGACCTGGCTGTATATGATGAGGGTTAACCTCATATGTGAACTCGTTAAACTTTTTAGTAACAAAAAGAATTTTTTCATCAAGAATAACTCGCTCAACAGGGTTTTGATAACCATGAATCTTGTTTAAATGCTCACGCAAATGTCTAAGCTTGTTTTTAAGATACTTAATACGATCTTCATATGTTCTATTATTCTTTTCTACAAAAGAGTTTTCGCAATAGAGCATACCGATATCATCAGGGTGAACATAAGCGGGATCCTGACGCTCAGCTTCACGTCTTCGCAACCATTCACGACTCATTAGACGTTTTGAAAGATCATCAAAATCCTTAAGAGCTCTAAACCGCTTGGTAGATTGATAATGAGCATCCGCAACATCTGTTAAAAGTTGAATCTCGCGGGTGAAAGCATCCATCTGACGATCAAATTCTTTACAAGCTTCACGTATCTGATTCTGATCCATATAACAAAGTTTAATATCATATCGCTCATCAGGAAGAACAGTCTTGTCAAGTTCCTCGTACTCCTTGATAAAGCAGACACGGGCATTTTTCATGTTATCACAAACCTGATAACCCAACTTGGATGTATCAAGAATCGATGTGATAGCATTGATTGTTGTATTGTAACCGCGGTTTCGTATATTCTCTTCATCAATAACGAACTTGATATTCTCACGAATATTAAGTGGGTCATAATCCTCAATATCTATCTCAGCTCGCAAACCCTCAATCTTATCAAGGAATTTCTTTGCAAGGATAGTATAACGTTTAGACTTTTCGTCTTCCATTTCATCATCAGTGAAGTTTTCGACACGTTTGATCTTCTCAAACATTATCTCTGACCCAGTCATTTCTGAATGCCCCTGATCAACAAGTTCTTCTTTAAGATCATCAATCTGACGATCAATCAAGTCCTGAACATGTTTCTGTATAGCATCTTTCAAAAGAGTCTCTACAGTAACCTGATAATGATAGATCGGAGATATCAGCTCGGAATCAAGTATGTTCAGCGACAGTTTAACGTCATTAACATACTTTGGTCTCATTTCATTATCTTTGATAACACATTTAAGAATCGCATATGCATTCTCACCACGGATAAAAGCTCCAACATCTGTCTTTTGGCGAAGAATAGCGTTAGTCTCATTCTCAAGATCGTTCATACCGCGCTGAATATGTCCCTGAAGGTGACCATACATGTTGATCATTGACTTCTCAACTTCACCTGTATTAAACTTGTCCGCGCCACCTATCTTGTCAAGCAACTCGGTCATCTCTCTTGGAGTATAACGAGCCAGCCCCTTTGACTCTTCACGGTCTACGAAATCACGAACTTTTTTAATGAACTCATCTTCCATTGTTACAGTGTAACGGTTAAACATATTCACATACGTCTGGTTAATGTAATTATAAAGCTTCTCACGGATACCACCGGTGATATCCATCTTAACAAGAACTTCTTCCGGAAGCTTATGTTCTATATGGTTCATAACCTTGTCGGTAGTTTCGTCAAGTATAGTAATCGCCTCATTAATCTTGTCACGCCCTTCCTGAGCCAACGAGTTACGAGAGCCGACCGCATTAGGTATCTCCGGGTGAACTTTATTAGGACTCTGCGGAAAATTTGTAATCGACATGTATAATCCTCCTTATTTTTTTCGAACAACGATACAACTATAATATCATTTAACTATTTAGATACAACGCATTCGCATAGAATTTAATTTATAACAGCTAATTGTCAAGCTATTAATCAATTTTGTCCTGAAAATTATTTGACAACCCGCCCATGCTCCTATTTGCGGGTTACATACCTGAACAAGTAACCTCCAGCCTCAAAAACAGCTCCATCACTCAGATAAGGATCCCCCTTGCCTTCAGTGATCTGAACTTTAATTCCCCTATCAGTATTAACAAAGACAAACAATTCTCCTTTAACAAGAGCTGCTTCCAAGCAAACCGGCAAATGAGTCTCAAAATCCGCGAGACGTAACTCACAAAGACTATCTTTACCAATATTTATGCGCCTAGAGTCATATCTTTCAAGATTTATTTTTTGAAATTTTGATCCCAAAACAACCTTGTTTCTGTAC
Source organism: Spirochaetota bacterium (assembly GCA_035447445.1). Taxonomy (GTDB): domain Bacteria; phylum Spirochaetota; class UBA4802; order UBA4802; family JAFGJZ01; genus JAFGRW01. Next base: position 7,562 of record DAOTGZ010000024.1, read on the forward strand.
TCAAGCATACCTGACAGCTTGATTCTTGCCGAATGTATTGCGTATATTATTCCAATAGCTAGTATAACAAGGAAGATTAATATCAAATAGAACCATGCTGCCTTGTAAACCGGCCGACTACTTCCAGATATATCCGACTTTCGCTCCTTAGTTTCCTGTTCAATCGTAGAGAACCCATCCCCAACATCTGACGACGCATTCAGAACACCGACAGTTGCCGATGTGTCAGACGAAAGTTCATCCTGAAGAGCCTGTAACTTCTCATTATCTGTCAATTGACCAAGGCTTACAAAGTAAACAAACCAATCCTCTCCGGTATGCTCACTTGCCACATCCTTAACACTTAATCTCTCACTCTTTTGCGAAGGCGGAGGATCATCAAGCGCGTCACTCAATATTATAACAATCTGCTTTCTTTCATTGAACTCAACGCCTTCCTCTTCAGCCTTTGACTTTTCAAGCAGATTCAAACGTCTTATTTCATCAGCTTTCTTAAGCACATCACGGAACATCTCCATCGTAAAAGTCCACTGCCCCTTGGCTTCAACTTGAGATACAAAACTCTTGATAACATTCAAATCGCTCTCATTTTTGACCTTAATGGTTGGGTAAACCCGAGGTTCAGTGTCAAATGTTATAAAAGTGAAGGTATCACCGGTAGATACAGTATCAATAAAGCGAGCTGTCCGCTCCTTAACTTGCGGGAAGATATCCCGAGCACCTTTGGCCTTTCCAATCATCGAAAGAGAAGTATCAAGAACCAGGATAATATCCTGATTTGCGCGTAACTCTTTCTGTGGCTCGACATCGTCGGAAGAGCACGAAAAAAACAGAACCGGGAGTATTAAAAAAGATAACAATAAAGACAAAACTTTGACTTTCATACCATGCCTCAACATATAATTAAAGATAAACTTCAAACACAAAAAAACTGCTATTACAATTGCATAACACCTCATTGACCTTGCAAAGAACACAGGAACAATATAATATGGGAACTTCGAAAAATTACAATTTCTGGAACAGCTATGGCATTTAAAGCCCATATATAAAGAAATTTTTCGCAAGTTCCTTGTTAAAAAGTTAATTATTAGAGATTACCATAACTTATAATCAGAGCAAACTAATATACTCCGACAAAATTCAATAATAACACTAAATAATAAACGCGAACATAGATATGTCAATAACTATTTAAACCCTCACTATAAAGCGCTGTCTCATAACACAAAAAATTTCTAAACTGATCATTATGCGACATATTATCGAATAATCACTTAAATAAAAATTGGCAAAGCCGGCACGGTCGGAATTTTTAAGAAACTCTTTGATGTTAAAATTCATCGTACACTTTTGGATTACGAATATAATTACGCAAATCGAAATCTTGACTGGTCGCAAGGGACAAATACTCATTCATGATTATGTAGAACCACATAAGACTATCTTCTTTTGTATCAAGCGCAATGTAGTTTCCTTTTTTACTCCAGTCCTTTATCACAATACCTTTACCAAGAACAATCATGAGATCCATTTCGAAACGGGGATCAACGCTATTTTCGTGATATATTTCCTTAACCGCTTTCTTCAGTTCGTCCATCTGATATGTAGAGTCGAAGGCGATAACGAATGAAGCGTGAAAAGGCGGCTCGTTCTTTTTTTCGTACTGCCCTACTTTTTTGCAATTAGCGACATTAATTAATGTTTCAACTAACTGTTTTCTGTTAACTTTTTGACAAATGCTATACGAGCCACGAACAAGTTCAACAGGCATTTCTTCAGAAAAAATAAGCTCCATACCTTTAAAACGTTTCTCAGAAACTATAAAATCGGCCGTATCTACAGATATACCTGTAGAATCACATATCTTGCTACGTGTTATGATGTTACCCTCGGGCAGCATTCCGTTAACCGCTTTGATAAGATCCTCATAATCTCCACCACTCTTGGTGGTTTTCACAAGACTCTTTTCAGTACTTTTTTTTACTGCTGTTTTAGAAGACTTAGTGGTCTTCTTTACACTTTTCTTATCACCTGTTTGGTATATTTTTATTAGATGCTTTTCAAGTCGGGCAAAATAGGGCTGAAACATGGCAACTCCGTTTAGTTTTGAAGGTTTATCCAGCAAATATTTCATTACCGGTACATTTTTCGGGATCACCGATCCCTTTATGTTACTATCGGTATAAAAAAGGCATTAATAAATCAATTATTTTTCTTGAAAGAAGAGCTTTATAAAAGTCTTATGATCTAAAGGTTGCATCAGAAAAATAATCCGTTTGGACGGATTATCAATGCACCTGTTTTTACTTCATATATAATAGACCAGGATAAGAAAATGCCAAATTTTTTTAAACAGACGAAAGATATAAGTGTAGGAATAATAGGCGGTACCGGCGGTATGGGCAAACTTTTTGCCCATTTTTTTGAACGCAACGGGATAAGATGTGAAGCCGCTTCAAGATCAACCAGCCTTGGAATTGAAGAGTGCGCCTCAAGAAATGACATTGTAATTATTACTGTGCCGATAGCTTCGACCCTAGAAACAATAAGAAAAGTAGCCCCCTTGGTAAAAGAGGATGGCCTGCTTATGGATCTTACCTCATTAAAGAAAAGAGAGGTAGAATGCATGCTCGATAATTCAAAATGTGAGGTTATCGGTTGCCATCCAGTTTTCGGACCTTCGGTTTCTAGTTTTGAAAAACAGGTTATCGTATTAACACCTTCTCGCGGTGATAAGTGGCTAAATTTGCTAAAATATCTTTTTGACAAAGAAAATGCCGTTGTCAAGATATCAACTCCAGAAGAGCACGACAGAATCATGTCGGTTGTTCAGGGGCTTATGCATTTTACCTCAATTACATTGATAAAAACACTAATGAAAACTGAAATGCCATCTGAAATTTTTAACGAATACTCCTCTCCCGTTTACCGGATACGTAATGATTTTGCCAGTCGAATACTTAATCAAAATCCCGAACTTTATGCTGATATTGAACTTTTTAACCCTGAAACAGTTCCGATTTTAAAAAAATATATTCAGTCATGCCGTGAGCTTATGGAGGTAGTAGAAAATAATGATCGTGATGGCTTTATAAATGAATTTAATACCGCGTCAGGCTATATTGGCGACTACAAAGATACCGCAGAAAAGAAAACCAATCAGATAATCGATTTTGTTGCTTCATTAAAAGGTTAATTTATGATCAAGATATACACCGATGGTTCGTTTATTAACGGGAAATGTGGTTTTGGAGCTGTGATCTCGAATAACGGCACGATTATGGAAGAAATTTCCGGTGCTGTTACAGACCCTCAAAGTCTACGCCATCGCCAGGTGGCAGGTGAAGTTGAAGCCGTGTTGCGAGCACTCAAATGGTGTTCGAATAATGGCGTAAATGAGTGTGAAATCTATTTTGATTATCAGGGTGTTCAAAGTTGGGCAACCGGAGGGTGGAAACGCAAAACCGCTCTGACTCAGACTTATCACGACCTGCTTGTTAAGTCGGAGATAAAAATCAAATGGGTTAAGGTAAAAGCCCACTCGGGTGACCCGATGAATGATAAGGCTGACCGGCTTGCAAAAGCAGGATGCGGGTTAGCAAATAACGAAGTTATGATAAAAAAAGATCCTTTAGAAATCACCACCAATGTTTTACTTGATCAGGCCGAAAAAATAGGCATCGATTTTACCGAATACCTTAATAGCGAAGATATTGATGCCTATTATTCAGGTACATATAATGATATGTATTCAAGAGTCGAAATCGGATCAGGAAAAGATCGCATAGGTATTGTAGACATATACAACACAAAGAAAAAAAGTCTTAAACCTGACTTTCGTGGCTTCAAAAACGATTTTGATAAAAAAATTATCAATGATTTTTGGGATAGATTCTTGAAGGCTTCTCTTAACTGAATATTCTTCAATATTGTATAGATATACTGTCTCTGATAATACTATTTTACCATTTTTTTTACACCAATAGGGCGCTATCACTAGTTATTTTGTTTTATTAAATACAATTCTAAATCTTCTATTTCCCATTTAGGTTTTCAGATGAAAAAAATTATAGAATACTTCATCGCCAATCCTCTTATTGTAAACGTAATAACGATATTTGTACTGCTATCCGGTTTTACGATGTATCAGGCTATTCAGAAAGAGGGCTATCCGCCTGTAGAAGAACCGGGGTGTTCAATCAGCGCGGAATATCCCGGAGCATCACCTTCTGATGTCGAACTAAATGTTGCAATGAAAATTGAAGAAAAGATCGAAAACATTTCCGGGATAAAAAGCTATACCTCAACATCTTACGAAAACTATTGCCAGTTAACTGTTTTTTTTGAAAACGATGAAGACTATGCCGAAATACGCGACAATATAAGACGCGAAATAGACGCCATTACAGATTTCCCCGCCGAGATGACCGACGCACCCAAGATACATGAGTGGGGCTCCAAATATATGGATCTGATGCAAATCGGCATCTATTCAAAAGAGGCCGATTACTCTGAATTGAAAAAGAGATATGAGGATTTAAAAGAAAGGATTGAAGAGTTACCTCATATTTCTGAAGTTGATGCTTGGGGTGACAGGGATCGTGAAATTCATATTAAAGCAGATCTTGATAAACTAAATAATCTGTATATAACTTTTAATTCTATAACCGAGGCAATTCGAACTAACAATATTCAGATATCTGCCGGGTCAGTTAAAGAAATTGATTCGGAAAAGAGTTTAATTACACTCTCACAATTTGAAAAACCATATGACATTAATGATGTTATTCTTCGTAGTAATTTAGAAGGGGACATGATTAAACTTTCAGATGTTGCTAAAGTTGAGGATACATTTGCTAATATAGACTCTGTTATACGTTTTAATGGTCATAATGGATTTGCAATGGCAATTTACAAAAAAGAAAAAGCTGACATAATTACCTCTGTTGAAGCAGTTCGAAAAGTCATCAATGATTATCAAAAAGAAATTGGAACCGAACGTGTTGGAATAACTATACTTCTGGATAATTCCGAACAGACAAAATCACGTTTAAGCATAGTAAAAAACAATGCTCTTGGTGGATTATTGCTTGTTGCTCTTATGCTCTTTCTTTTTCTGAATTTCAAAAACGCATTATGGACTGTCTTGGGAATTCCTTTTTCCATATGTTTTGGAATGATCTTTTTAAAGGCAAGTGGTACTACGGTCAACTCGGTTTCTCTACTTGCTATGATCATCGTTCTTGGAATGATTGTAGATGACGCAATAGTAATTTCGGAAAATATTCACAGACATAGAATACTTAACGGGACAGGAGCCGACAGTACTGTTAAAGCTGTACTTGAAGTTGGATTTGCAGTTTTAACAACTATTCTAACAACCCTTGTAGCTTTTGTTCCTCTTTTTTTTATGGAAGGAGTCATAGGATCATACGTAAAAGAGGTTCCACTTGTAATTTCTCTTCTTCTTATAGGTTCGCTTCTTGAATCTCTTTTTATTCTTCCATCACATATCTCTCATCATCTCACCACTGTACAGCGTATACTTCTTGGTTGCACTATTGGTGCAGCAACAGGATATTTTACATCACAATTAGCAGGACAATCGTTATTTATCGGATTTATAGCCTCTGTAATCGGTATTGCACTATTTGGTACACTATTTGCTTTCTTTTACAAGGAACAGACCAGAATTGAAGAGCGGCATTATGTTGTTGCTCTTAGGAATATTTACGGCCGATTTTTGACTCATGTTCTTCATTTTAGATATATTGCACTTTTAGGGCTCTTTGTTATATTGTTTGCCGGTCTTTATCTTTTACAAAATATGAAATTCGAAATGTTTCCATCTGTCGAAGCGAACAGATTAACAATTAAGGGGGAAACAAAAGATAATCGTTCTGTCAGTTATACCTCTGAAAAATTATCCGAAATAGAAAAGTTTATCGAAACAACCTATGATAAAAAAACAGTGTCGTCATATGTTTCCATAAACGGGACATCCAGCAATCCTGAGAAATTCACTCTGATACTCTTTTTAACACCCGAAAGTGGAAGAGATGTAAAAACCAAATCAATTATAGATTCTTTACGCGATAAATTCGATAAGGACATATTCGAAAACATGAATTTTGGAACATCTGACGGGGGTCCAGTAATCGGAAACAATGTTGAAATAGAAATCAGCGGTAATAACGACATTGACAGAAACAATATTGCTACTATGATTGAAGAAGACCTAAAAATGATGAAGGGAACAAACGAGGTTTTCCGGAGTGACAGTAGTTCTAAAACTCAGGTACAGATAAAGCCTCGATACGAAGATATGGCACGGCTTGGAATAAGCCCTGTTAAGCTGGCTACGATAATCCGTGTTGCCTTTGAAGGTCACATAGTAACATATCTCAAATCTCCAGAGGGAGATATCCCATATCGATTGGTTCTTGATGATAATTACCGTAACAGAGTATCGACCCTTGATAAACTAATGGTTCAGGCCAGCACTCGTAACTTGTACAATATATCATCTATGATTACAGTTGCTGAGAAGGAAGCCGTAACTCAAATTAAAAGATATAATGGCAAACGCACAGCAACCATCTGGGCCGATTTTGACACACATAAGATTACTGCTAACGAAATTTACACTTTGCTTTCTGAAAAATACAGGGATATCCCAAAGAAATACCATGGCATAAGAATCAACTTAGGAGGCGCGGCTGAATTAAGCAACGAAGCTCTAAGCTCGCTTAAGAGCACAATGATTGTAGCAGTAACAGCGATTTTTGTTCTTCTTGTGTTTCTTTTTCGTTCTTTATCGCAACCGTTTATTGTAATTGTTGCTATTCCGTTTGGAATGCTTGGTGTTATTTTCGCTTTTAATATACATGGAATGCCCATGTCTTTCATGGGTTTAATGGGAGCGATAGGTTTATCCGGAGTTGTTGTAAATGATTCTCTGATTATGGTTGATTACATTAATCAGTTAAAAAAAAGTAATGACAAAAAGTCTCTTAAAGAAATTATTATTTGCGGATCGACAACCAGACTTAGACCGATAATCTTAACAACTGCAACAACTTTTGCAGGACTATTGCCTACAGCCTACGGTATAGGAGGTAAAGATCAATTTATTTTACCAACTGCCATATCGCTATCCTGGGGGCTGTTTTTTTCAACGATTCTTGTTCTTATACTTTTACCATGTTTTTATCTTATTGAGCAAGATATTTCAAAATGGACTAAAAGAGCAATGGCTATTATCATGCAATGATTCTGTGAACTATATCAGAAGTCATAATCAGAGACCAGCAATTTATTGGCTTTTTGTGACAATTTTTCTCGCAAGCTCAAAAAAGTGAACTAATAGAGTTTGCCATATATTTGTCCATAAAAATTAAACACATTAACGGAGATAGGCATGAAGATAGAATGCACAAAAAAAGAGTACGAAATTTTAGCACAACTTGTTTATCTGGGAGAATATATGATTAACGGTATATTGATGCCAGAGGATTGGGACAAGGATATCACCAAAGTTAAAAATGATATATTGTCTCTTGCGAAAGACCACGATTTTATTCAAAATGTTACTAAAGATAAAGACGATAGTTATAATCTGACAGCGGATTATGAGTCTGAAGTAATGGATTATGTTTCGGATTATGATGATGAATGTTTCTGGCAGGAATTACCCATCAGACTGGCACAGCGTGATCTTGTTGCCGAATTTGGAGAAAGTCAGCTTGAAAAGATGTCACCTAATGAAATTCACGACAGAGAAACCCTGCTTCTTACAAAGTACCAGGAAGAATTGGAAGAAAACGGAATAATGAATATCGGAATTATTGCAAAATAATATTCAGCCGCCTATGGCGGCTGATAAACAAAGTATTGCTTATCGAAATTTCATCGAAAGGTCAAAAGCCTTAACGGAATGGGTCAGTGCCCCAATTGATATATAGTCAACATCAAGATCTTTCAGTTGCGTAATTTTTTCAGCACTCATATTTCCGCTTATTTCGACTTCCGCTTTTTTCATGATGATTTTTAAAGCTTCTTGCATCATTTCGCGATTCATGTTATCAAGCATTATTATATCAGCACCACTTTGTACCGCTTCCCTCACCTCGTCTAGAGTAGTTGTTTCGACCTCAATCTTATAAAAGTTATTCCAGCGTTTTCTCACAAGAGCAACAGCTTTTGCTATTGACCCTGCAGATTTGATATGGTTATCCTTGATCATTACCATATCAAATAGCCCCATTCTATGATTAGTACCTCCACCCGTTTTTACAGAATACTTGTCAAGCAAACGAAAACCGGGAAGAGTCTTACGAGTATCAAGTATCTTGATACTGCTTCCTTTAAGTTGAGATACTACCCTATCTGTTTCAGTGGCAATTCCACACATTCTTTGCATAAAATTTAAAACAATTCTTTCACCAGAAAGCAGTTGTATAGTCGGACCATTAAACTCCATAACAACATCCCCTTTCTTTATCTGACTCCCATCTTCAAAAAAAGTTCGACAGTTTATTGATTTGTCCAGATAGCCATAAACATAACCGGGGATAAATCCTCCGCAAAATATTCCGTCATCTTTAGATACTATATAGGCCTCAGATACCTCATCCTTTTTAAATACAGCATCGCCAGTAACATCGCCTGTTCGAATATCCTCATCTATCGCGAGTTTAATTAAAGTCTCGATATCACTAATTGCAAAATCACCCATTTTATTCTCCGATTTAGTAAAGAGTACACTAATTGCTTGTAAAACATAACTATTTATATAGTCTGATAAATTCTTTTAGATACTCTTCAGCTATTTGTCTGTTTTTTATAATGATAACATTTTCATCATTGCGTTTGGCAGCATTTTTTGAAAAGTTGTACGAGCCAGTAATAACCGTTTCACCATCAATAATTATTACCTTGTGGTGCATAACTGCAGGATTAGAATCCTTTATAACACGTATGCCGGCTGAATTTAATTTTGAATACTCTGAGTGCTTGCTTCCTGTACCTCTTTTTTCAAAAATACCGGAAACTTTTATCCCTTTTTTGTGCACAGTGACAAGAGCGTCACCAATGGCTTCGCTTGTAAACGAAAAAGCCATAAAAACCACTGATTTTTTTGCTTTAAGTATGCGTTTCAATAAAATACGCTCAATATCGTTATCCGGAGAGAAATAACAGTTTATATTAGTATCCCCTATTTTCACATAATATCGATTATCAGGAAGTTTAAAAAATTTTTGTTCTTTGCGGTTTTGATAAACTCCGTATTCATACATTTCTCTGAATTCATAACTATAAATTTTCGCAAGATCGTTAGATTTAATCAATATGGAGTTATTATTATTTTTAGAAAAGCCATTATTTGTGACATTTAACGATCCTGTCCAGACATAGGTCGAATCAATAATCATAAACTTGTTATGCATAAACGAACTTCTTCCATCGGACTCGACAGATACACCATTTGCTTTGAGATAATCTATTGTTTTAGAAGACGTCTGTCCGTCATCAGTAACAATTCGAACCCTGACTCCTTTGGCAGCTTGACCAATAAATGCCTCTATTACATCGGGCGAATCTATTTTAAAAAAAGCGGCATCTATATTCCGTTTTGAACTTTTGATTACTTTGCAAAAATATTCTACGACTGAGCGCTCATTTTCAATATTACCTGGAGTCGTGAATATTACAGAGTACCAACGACTTTCAGAATAGCTGTTAAAGGTTATGACAAGCACAAGAAAAGCAAATATAAACTTAAATCTAAACACCAGCAAGTGCCTCCTTTTTCTCATAAAGCATATTCTGGATATCGACCATATCAAGATTACTTTCATCATCGGTCATTGAAGAAACTTTTGCCAACAGTGTTAGAAAAGAGTTTAACGTAGCGCTATCTGTTATCTCATCAATTAATTCAGAACAATTCTCCTTATCATGGATTAGTAGAAATTGATAGAAGTTCATCTCTTTTCGAAGCTGAAGCATCTTTTCCATATTTTTTTTTGGTGAGGGAAAAGAACTGTTATTAATTTGTATTGTCATATATGCGATCATGTACGAAATCTGTTCTTCATCCAGATCAAAATCGAGAAGAAGCTGCCTTACTCCGGATAAATTGAAATTTTGGATATGTATTATGGATAAGAAAACCGGATTTCCAGACATCATATTAAGATTTACACTATGGTAATCTTCATCAACATTTTCGTAATTTTCTCTTGATACAAGATCAGCCCTTTCAATATCGATCCTTATAAAATTACCCTGCGCGTAACGATCATAAAGTACTGCTTGATCGGTTTCATCTATATTCTCTTCTATTATTACATAATCCGGTTTATTTCCAGATTCAATATATCTTATAAATTCCAGCGGCTTCTCAATTTTTATTACCTTGACCGGGATCATGTCTGACTGCTCGTTAGTAGGTAAAAGATGATAATGAAGATCTTTGTTGTTTTTTACATAATAAGGAATAAGTATCTTCCCTCGGGAAACTTTTAAGAGATTATACTCGCCTACAATACGGCGTTTAAGAATAAATCCTGAACCATAAAAAACAATATGAGGAATCTTATGTATGCTCTCTATCTGTTCGGAATCGGCGTATACGGTACTCCCAAGTCTGTCAAAAACCAGAAAATTCATTTTCAACTTGTTTATCTTCAAAATGTACCCTTTTGGGGTTTTTTCTTCCATTATATTCACGATTCGGTCTCCAAAACCACATTATCTGGCATTCATTTCATAAGGAAAATCACTTTTTTTGATATTCCTTTATTAGAACCAGCTACTAAATAATTATTGGCAATCTCTGATAATTAACTTTTTAACAAAAAACTTGCGAAAAAATCCTTTATATATGGGCTTTAAACGGCATAGCCGTTCCAGAAATGGTAATTTTTCGAAGTTCACAATTGTCACTCTAAGGTCTAAATAAAACATTTGACAATTGTTTTTTTTATCATAATTAGACATTGGATGTTTATTAGCCTGCAACCCGTTTATGACTAGCAGCCATAAAACGCCCGACTATATATCAATATCAGGAGTATCCTAATGCCTATTAATATTGCCCGCAGATCAGTCTATCAGGCGGCTCTTTTATCTGTATCTTCCGAAAGTGCTCCCAATTGCGCTACAAACCTAGTTTCAGAAAGCGGAGTTTGGAAACCTCGGAAAGGTAACAGCACTTTCGATTTTGTGATACTTGATTTTTCATGCGAGGTTAATGCAAATTTTATCGAAATATCGGCTCAAGAAAATTTTCCCCAAAATTTTCGCATCGAAATAAGTTCTGACAATGATGTCTGGCAAATTTTGCAAACGGAAAACGGCTTTATTCTTAACGATGAAAACTATACCTTGCATTTTCCTCTAAAGACTTTTAGATATATCAAGCTTTTTATTCATTATAACGACTCGGCAGGAGAAGTTCCTGTTATAAAAAATATAACAGCCGGAATTAGTGGTATCACAACAGTCGAAGTAAATGATACTTACCAAAAAGAAAGCTCGCTGGCCAATCTTTTTGATGGATCAGATAGCCCCTTTAGTGCAAGTTGCACCAAACCTGAACGACTTGAGATGGTAGTTGACCTTAATACAGTTTCTCCGGTTACCGCAGTAGGTC
>DAOTGZ010000025.1:0-18952 GCA_035447445.1 Spirochaetota bacterium
GTAAATCACTGTTTTTTTCAATAAAAAGATACAGCTCATAATCACATAATACCTTTTCACTGGTTGTAGAAAATTTCATAAAACACCTGCTTTAATGGTTAATCACGATTTTCAATCCTACAACCTTATCAAAAATAATTTCAATCAGTTTTTTTATCACTCCGTTCATCAATAATCTCATCCGGTATATCGGTAATAAGTTTAACCAGCTCGTTAAAAATAAAATCGACATCCATGACAGCCTTTACATTGCCGTTTTTGTCTTTTATCGGAACAGCAGCAGTAATTATCAACCGCTTTGTGTATTTGGAGAAAAACAGATCCGAATAGTAGGCTTCGCCCGTTTCAAGAACTTCACAAAACCAGACATGATTTTTAAAATCTTTATTCATCAGATTTCTAAACAGAGCTTTCTCCCCATGCTGCGTGTGAACCTGTGTCAAACGGTATCCATCAGTTTTGGTAACAGCCAGCATCTGTATGGATCCCTCTTTTTTTACAATCTTTTCAAGAAAATCTTCCAGTTTCGAAACCTCAAGCGATTCAACCTCCGGAGCTGTTGCAATTTTTTCAGCAATTTTTTTGCCAATTGCGATTGCCTCATTTCTCGCGCTATCAAACTCTGACTCAAACAGCGACGGAATAAAATGTTTTGCCTGTATCAATAGCTCATCCGGAGATATGCTGGTTGTACGCCCCTGTTCATACTGCTGCATCACCCAATTATTAATATGTTTTATTCCTGGGTGACGTTTAGAAACCTGTTCGCGTTCTCCGGCAACAATTGCCGGTATATTTTCATTAAGCCATTGCGCAATGCCGGCCAATCCCGATTTGTCCGTTACCATCACCCTTATTGGTCTGTTCAAAAGAGCATCGGTATCAAATATATTATAAATTTCCTGATTTTTTAAAATGCCATCCGCGTGAATACCGGCACGTGTTGTATTAAAATCTGCTCCAACAAATGGGTAATTTGCAGGTATTTCGGCCTTAACTGTCTGCTCAAAATAGCGCGCAATCTCGGTAATTACTCTTGTATCAATCAAATCATCACCAGTCAGGCTCATATATTCAATGACAGCCGCTTCAAGCGGAGGATTTCCGGTTCGCTCTCCATACCCAAGCAGAGACGCGTTTACCGAAGCACAACCGTAAAGCCAGGCTGTAGCCGCGTTAACATGCACTTTGTGAAAATCATTATGTCCATGCCACTCAAGCCATTCTGCCGGGTATCCCAGTTTGGAATGAAAGGCATCAACCATCTTGGGAACACTCCTTGGTAAAACAGCACCTGGAAAAGTGACACCATAACCCATTGTGTCACAAAGCCTTATCTTAACTGGCATCTTTGCCTCTTCGGCAATACGTAACAGCTTTTCTGCAAATGGCAGGCAAAACCCGTAAATATCTGCCCTGGTTATATCTTCAAAATGACAGCGCGGAACAATTCCATTCTCAATGGACGTCTGGACTATCTCCAAGTAGTCATTCATCGTTTTTTCACGCGTACGCTTCAGTTTTAAAAAAATATGGTAGTCCGAGACAGACGTAAGTATGCCAGTCTCCTTAAGGTTAAAAGATTTTACCAAAGCAAAATCTTTCTTATCAGCACGAATCCAGCTTGTTACTTCTGGAAACTGATATCCTTTCTCAAGACAAAGCTCTACAGCCTGCCTGTCTCTGTCACTGTATATAAAAAATTCAGACTGTCTTATAAGCCCTTTTTGCCCACCCAGTTTATGTAGCAGTGTATAAATATCAGCAATCTGTCCGGGTGTGTATGGAGGTCTGGACTGCTGACCATCCCGAAAAGTCGTATCTGTAATCCAAAGTTCTTTAGGAGGAGACGGAAAAACAGTAGAAGAATCGAATAAAATACGAGGAATTTTGGTAAAAGGGAACTGTTCCCTGTAAAGCGCAGGTTCATCTGGCTCAACTAATGAGTAACTACTAATTGATTTTAGCATTTTGCCCTCCATTCGGACATTAAATTAGCAATATCATGCCTTTTTTGTTAATTATTTGTACAGCAATTTTTATATCTTGTCATTTCAATATTGTAAAATATCTGAATTCTCTATTTATATGATTTTTCTCAAATATTTCACTTTTTTTATGATATTTATGTAATTCGCTCGACATTAATACATGTCACATCTATGTTGTCTTAAATGCAAAAGTATTATGCATGTCAGTAGCTTAAAATTATCCCGCTTTCCTCTCCCAGTTCAAGTTCTTCGGGCAAAAGGCATGTCAATTTGAAAGTCTACAAGCATATCTTTATTGTATTTAATTTATTTATTATGGAGTTCTAATAATGGAACAAGGAACTGTAAAATGGTTCAACGAGAGCAAAGGTTTTGGATTTATTCAAAAAGACAACGGTAACGATATATTCGTTCACCACACAGGTATTAATGCCGAAGGCTTCAAGACACTGGAAGAAGGCGCACGCGTTGAGTTTCGTGTAGAAAACAGCGAAAAAGGCGAAAGAGCCACTTCTGTTACACAGCTGTAATTAAAACTTAATTGTTTAATCATAGACAGCACAAACCGGCGTTTACGCCGGTTTTTTTTGTATTAAAATTGCAAAAAAAACCAACTTGATAAGAATGTCACTATTCCTATCTATCATTAACTTGCTCAAATTTTATTTATGATTAACTACACAAAGGCAACTATGAATACGACTATAGAAAGAAAAGCAGACGCTTCAGAACGAGTGCAAAGCGCTCTTGAGCATTACGATCAAGGATATTCCTGTTCACAATCAATCGTACTCGCTTTTTCAGACCTCTTTGATCTTGACCCCAAACATGCAACCCTCATCTCTTCAGGTTTCGGAGGAGGAATGGGGCGTTTACGTCGCACCTGTGGAGCATTAACCGGCGCTTATATGATTCTTGGTTTAAAATTCGGAAATCATTCACCTGACGATAACGATTCAAAACTTGACGGTTACCGTGTAGTACGAAAACTAACAGAACAATTCGAGGCTATTCACTCTACCAGCGTTTGCAAAGAGCTTCTTGCGAACCACTCCAAAAACCAAAACGACCCGGCCAAAAGACACCATAAACATATTTGCCGCAAAGCGATAGAGGACGCAGCCCGGATACTGGAAAGTTTAATTACAGAGTAGCATTAATAACTTTGTTAATTATTTTCAAAAACTATTTATAAAGCTCGAGCATTTCATATGAAGAACAGAAACCATGCATTGATACTTGCCGGCGGATCGGGACATCGTACAGGATGCGATATCCCAAAACAGATGATCTCGATTAATGATATTCCCTTAATAATACATACTTTACGTAAATTCGAAAACTGTAATGAGATTGATACAATAACTGTCGTTTCTCACAATAGTTATGTTGAAGATATCTATAAATTATGCCTAAAGCACGATATTTCAAAAATTATAAAATGTGTTATGGGCGGAAGTACCCGACAAGAATCTTCATTTTTGGGTATTAGAGCACTTGACGCCCGCTGTGACGACATTGTTATTATTCACGATGCGGCTCGGCCATATTTAAACGAATCAATAATAAAATCTGCCATCAACGAAGCACGTGAGCACCATGCAGCTTCGGCAGTTATTTCTGTAACCGACACAGTCTATATTGCCCAAAACGGATCCATAGTGTCTGTGCCTGATCGAAAAACAGTGTATAATGTGCAAACACCTCAATCTTTTAGTTATCAAACCATTGTTGAAGCCCACAAAAAGGCATTGGATGACAAAATAAGTGATGCAACTGACGATATTATTCTGGCTTTGAACACAGGAATAGAGCCTGTTTTATTCGAAGGAGACGTTACCAACAAAAAAATAACAACGAAGGAAGATTTGGAAGAAGCACAACGGCTGCTTTTTTAAAGGGGTAAATCATCTTTGTTTTTAAACTCGTTTAAGTTGTAAAAGAGGGACTGCTTACTTTTACTATGTTGTTTATTCTCTTCACTGATTTCACGATATTCATTGTTAAATATTTTTACAAAAGTATCTATTCTTTCCTGTTTATCCTGAAATTGGATTGCCACCTCGCGTCCTTCAACTCTGACAACCACACCCTTTAAAAGCATTTTTCGGCTTTTGAAGGGAAAGAGTATTCTAATCTCGTCTTTTTTATACAGCACAGAATCTCTTAAGAAACACATGCCACCTGCACTCACGTTTAAAACCTCTACGGTAAAAACATTATCATCGTTGGCCAGCTTATACTGTACAAAAAAAGCTTCCGTACTTATTCTGTCTGTATCACGCTTATCAAAAGCTCGAGACATCTTAACCTCTATTTATCAAAGCAATCTCATTGCAACAATCAACCCGCGGACAATTTACGCAATCTTTCCATATTTTCTCAGGAAAATAATTTTTATCGATTAATTCAAAATTCAATTTGCTGAAAAATTCTGGAACATAGGTCAAAGCAAAAATTCGTGATTGTGGCTGCCGTTCCCTAAGCAGAGTTACAACATGATTCACTAAGGCACTTCCGATTCCTGATCTGGCATACTCTTCTGCGACAACAAGTGAACGTATTTCAAAAAGGTTGTTATCGTAATCATGATAAGACACAACCCCAGCTGCTTTTTCATTATCACGGGCAATAAAAAAAGCGCCCAGCTCAGCCATAATATCTTCACGTGATCGCTCAAGAACAATTCCCTTTTTAACATAAGGCGCTAAAAGATTTAAAATATCGCCTATATCGGACTCTTTGATTTTATCTATATTTACCATTCATTATTAATCAGCGTTTTAAGATCAAAGCACTATGAAACAGCTTGTTGTCCCTGTAATAATTGATCCTGTTTAGACTCAATTCGGCTTCTCTTCGGTTTTTGTAAGGCCCCGCGTAAATTCTAAAAAAACCTTCTTGTCTCGCAAGAATTACAGTATGTCCTTTTCCACTTAAATAATCCGCTATCTCCTGAGATTGATTTGCAGAAAACTTATTACCTATACGAATAACAAACGGATACTCCTCTTTCGGAAAAGAGGTTATTGCTGATTTAGTATCGGAATTCTTACCAGCAAGACTCTCGGCTTCGGCAGCAGGAAGATCCTCTGTAGAACCCTCACTTTCATTATTGCCAACTATATCCGTAACTTTATCTCCTATGTCACTCATAGCCTGACGAGTCACAGGATCAACTATTTCTTTTTCCGACCCACCGCTAAACTTGATACCTACAACCAAGCCGGATGTAAATGAAATAATACATAAAGAAAGAACCAAAACCAAAAACCTTGTTGCCCTGTTTTTTTTTCGGATCCCCTCTTTTTCATAACTTCTTGCCATTCTTGAAAAATATTCTGGATCCCTGGATATAAAATCAGGTATATTAGGCTGTTGCGCATTACCGGAATAAAAATCTATGTTTTGCATACAAATCACCTGTTTAAGCAAAAGTAAGCTCATCGTTAACGCGAAAATGAGACATATACTTATATTTTCGGTATATGATGAAAAACAGTTAGATTTTTTTATTATGTCATCAACAAAAAGAACAGTCAATAGTGTTAAATCCGGACTAAACCCTATTATTTATCCTTATCAAAATATTTTTTCAGTTTTTTTATCTCTATTGGCCTTAAATCCCTGAACATGCCTCTATGCAGATTACCCAGAACAAGAGGCCCCAGCGAAATTCTAATAAGCCTTTTGACCTTGTAATCAAACTTTTTGAATGAGACTCTTATTTGCCGCTTTTTCCCCTCTGAAATGGTCATATATACTGAATGTTTCTGTTCACTTATATATTCAATGGAGCATGGACCAGTTTTGAACTCCCGTAATCGAAGCCCTTTCTCAATTTTAGCCTTATCTTCTTCTTCCAAAGAGCGATCGAGAGAAACGATATACTTCTTCTTACATTCACTTGAGGGATGCATCAATGCTTGCGCCAAAAATCCATCGTTTGTAAGAAGCAAAAGCCCTTCTGTATCTTTGTCAAGCCTGCCAACGGGGAAAACACCAGCCTTCCAGTATTTATCATGAATCAAATCGACAATTGTAGGCCTTCCTAGAGGGTCACCCACACTGGTAATATAACCTTTCGGCTTGTTTAGCATAACATAATAGAGAACCCCTGATTGCACAACAGGTTCACCCTTGTATGTTACAAGATCATTTTCAGGATCCACCTTGCATGCAAGAGTCACAGACTCGCCATTGACCCTTACATCCCCTGCTTCAATAAATTTCTCAACCTTTCGGCGCGAACCCAGACCGCAACAGGCTAAAAATCTGTTTAAACGCATTTTTTCAGCCATCAGTTATATTTCCGCGTCATATGATTCTGGCTTCTCTTCGTCATCAGTTTCACTAGAAATCTTCTTGAATCTGTATTTATAGTCCTCTGTCTCTTTTTCTATCAATATTTCTACTCCCCTCTGCACAAGGGTCAGATCGTTACCAAAAGTAGCTCCATCCGAAAAAATTATCAGATTTTTATCCATATCAAGAGAATACTCACCTTTCTTTACAACACCGCCGCGTGAAGATCTATATTTTTTGTCCTCATACAAAATCAAAGAATGGCTGGTAAAGTTACCTGAAGATGTAACACTCCACCATTTTCCGGTAAGCTCCTTAACAATTCTCTCTATATTTTCCTGAGCAACCTGTTTTTGGTAATCTTCAATTGAAAAACCATCACCCTCTTTCAAAATCCTTATATTTGAACCGAAAGTCCATCCAACAATACCTGAAGATAGCTGAACGTAATACCAGTAATCTTTGATTCGCGCAATTCGGGACTCTTCAGCCGATTTCATTATAATCTTTACAGTATCACCCTTCATAAGATAATCTGTGCGGCTCGAATGTATCTGCGGCTGAAACCGCACTGCCGAATAATCATTAAGAGCTACCGCAAATACTTCTTTGGTTTCAATATCCTCATCGATGGTTGAATCACTCTTATCCACCGCACAAGCCGTTAGCAATATAATCAACCACAAAAACATACTTCTTTTCATTACTTACTCCCATAAATATGCTACATTTTAGCTACAAATACCTAATTTTAAAACAATTGTTTTGACTTTCATATTGGTCAACATAAATTTGGAACTCAACAGGGCTCTTCACAATACTGTATAAATTATTCGATTTTATTATTAATCTGGCAATATTTTATTTAAAAATTTGACCATTAGCAAATCCGATTCTTTATTGCTTCTAACTGCCGATTACAATATTTTAATCATCTATAGTTGACATCAAAATATTACAAAATTATTTTGTTCAAAAGCCAAATTTATGCCGATTATATAATAATTGGTGCTTTTTTATATATAAATATTATATTTTTGATGCATGATATCGGTAATAATTACAAATTACCGCTCTTTGTGTCCTAACAAACGATTATGACAATACTGCATAAGAAATTATCAGATAAATGCTATGGAAACCAGGTTATATAATGGCAAAAAAATACAATATTTCAATAGGTTTTAAACTTATTACTCTGATGTCCCTCTTGATTACTCTATCACTTGGGGGAATAATATATTTTGCCACCTACTATTTTCGCGATGATAACGAAAAAAGAGCTGAAGAGGTCACCTTAGATCGTGCTGAATTAATCGCCTTGCAAATCAGAACCGACTTTAAATCAATAATTGGAAACAGCACTCTACTTCTTGAAAAATCGCTACTACTCAAGACAAAAACCGAAATTTCAGATACAGACCTACTCTACATTGCCCAACTAACTGATGAAAACTCACCAGCTATTACACAACAGTTATTAAACGACACAGCTCTACTTACAATGGACGCAACAATGGTTTCTCCCGACTCTGTTGTAAGCGCAGAAATTGATGCAATAAAGGGCGGATTTAACACCGAGACGAAAGTATTCAACGGATCCTTATACTTTAAACGCCCTGTTATTGGTATAATTACACCCCATATTACCGAAGAACCTGGCAGAGCATCTTCCATACTTCTGATATTCATATCCATGAACAGATTTCTTGAGGCAGTCAAAACACAGACCATTTACCAAAGCTTTATTGTTAACGGAACAGGTGAACTTATTGCACACCATGACCCTGAACTTGTAACGGCAAAAGCTAACTTCATGAATATGCCTCTTGTAAGCACCATGATTGAGAGTACCATTGATTTTGGCAAAAAGGCTTTTAAAGATGAAGAAGGTAACAGTTTTATAGGATCGTTTAAAAAAACAGGTTTTTCAGACATAGGGGTCGTAACTTATGTAGATGAATCAACTGCTTTTGCCGCAGTCAAAAATCTTCAGGAAAGAAATATTTTACTAACGATTATAGTTATAAATATCGCCATTATCTTTCTTTTTATCTTTTCCAGAACTCTAACAAAACCCGTTAAAGCATTATCAGCTGCGGCCAACAAGATTAAAAACGGAGAATTTGATATTCAGCTCAAACCGACAACGCGGGATGAAATTGGTTACCTAACAGAATCATTTGGAGAAATGGCTCTTGGGCTTTCAGAACGTGAAAAACTGAAAAACGCACTGGGCAAATTTGCCAACCCCGAGATAGCGGAACAGGCGCTTAAAGGAGAAATTCAGCTGGGTGGAGAAAGAAAACACGCAGCAATTTTCTTTTCGGACATAAGAAATTTTACCTCGATATCCGAAAAACTCGAACCGGAAGAGGTAGTTGAATTTTTAAATGAATATATGAGTCTTATGGTTAACTGTGTTAACAAGACACACGGTATGGTAGATAAATTTATTGGCGACGCCATTATGGCTCTTTGGGGCGTACCCTTCTCTCATGGCAACGACCTT
The DNA here is from genome assembly GCA_035447445.1 of Spirochaetota bacterium. GTDB lineage: Bacteria > Spirochaetota > UBA4802 > UBA4802 > JAFGJZ01 > JAFGRW01. The sequence goes on from DAOTGZ010000025.1 coordinate 8,809, forward strand.
CAAAACTCCATCGACTGCGCACTTTTAATGAGAAAAGAGCTTATTAAATTCAATAAAAACCGCGGTGGAGATAAAAAACCAATAATCAAAATTGGTTGTGGAATAAACGTTGGCCCCATGGTAGCAGGTCAAATAGGTTCCGATGAAAAAATGGAGTACACCGTTATTGGTGACACCGTTAACCTAGCATCTCGAATCGAATCTCTTAACAAACCTTTTGGAACTGATATTTTAATTTCTGAAGATGCTTATACTGTAGTAAAAGACCGTTATTTAACTGTACCTATGCGGCAAATACTGGTAAAGGGAAAAGAAAAAGCTCAACAAATTTATGCCGTACTCTCACATAAAGACGATCCGAATGGCATTAAATCAATTGAAGAGTTGCGAAATGTTCTTGATATCACCGAAGTTCAAATATCTGACTCTGATTTCCCTATCGAAAATGAACAAAAATTTGAAATACTGAACAACAACCATAAAGATTCAAAAAGTCACGAAAAACTATTTAATAAGAAAGATGTGCTCTATGAAATCCTTGATTAAAGAATACACATTACCTTTTTTTAACCTTATAGCAATAATAATTGCCGCTTTTTTGCTGTATTTAAACTACACGTATACCTTGACACACTCGTCTACCGTTCAGATTGGCACGATTATATTCAAACAAAAAATCGCAGAAAGAAGATACTCTCAACAAGTTATCTGGGAAGGGATTACCAATAACTCGCCGGTATATAACTTCGACGCCATTCGCACCGACAAGGGAGCTCTTGCCGTAATTGAACTGGATAACGGAACATCTATCCAACTCGAAGAAGAAACAATGATAATAATTCAACAATCTGATCTTGGACTGGATATTGATTTCGAGAATGGATCAATTAACGCACAAAAAAGTGATGATGATTCCTCACTTAACATTCGTTCTGGCGATACAGTAGTAGCTGTTAACGACGGAAGCCTCAATGTTAATAAAAATGCCGGCACACGGGATCTTAACCTTAACGTTTCATCTGGCACCGCAGCTTTAAATTCAGGTGGCAAAATATCACAAATTGACAGCACAAAGATTGTAAATATTTCTTCTGGTGAAGCCAAAATCGGAGATAAACAGATTATTTTACAATCACCGGCTCCTGCTAAAACATTCATCACCGCAAATCCCCTGGATATTAATTTCAATTGGACAAGTTCCAAAGAATCAACTTCAAACTTGCAAATTTCAAAAGATAAAAACTTCAGTAACATAATGTATACAGTACCTTCTGCAACAGGTAAAGCGACAGCAAGACTTGAAAATGGCACATATTACTGGCGAGTTACACTTAATGGAACAAACAGTGAAACACGCCGAATCTCGGTTATTAGAGAGACTACTCCTGTTATTTTAAGACCTTTAAACGGACAAAGTTTCAACTATACCAAAAAACCTCCTGTTATCATTTTTAAATGGAATGGTGCCGACACAGCCTCTCAATACACGGTAGAGATTGCCCGAATGGAATCAATGAATACTTTACATAAAAGCATAAATAGTCTTGAATCCTTTATTTCGGTTTCTGATCTTCAACCCGGAAAATATTATTGTCGTTTGAAAGCACGTTACGCCCTTGCTGACCGCAAACACGAACTATTGAGCCCTGTTATCTCATTTACTGTTAATCAAAAGTCCCAACTTGATGCACCTAAACTTTTTTCACCAGTTAATACTTTAATTAATGCCAACAAAAAACCCACAGTTTTTAATTGGCAACCTGTTGGCGGAGCCGATAAATATAAAATTGCTATTTCTGGCTCATCCGGACCTCTTTTTTCTGCTATAACAACATCAAATTACTTTGCTTATAATACTCTTCTTAATCCAGGTGACTACACATGGAGTGTTACCGCTATGGATACCGAAGGAGCTGAATCTCAGCTTAATAATTCTGCAAAATTTACTGTATCTTCAACTGGAAAGATAACAACAATATCACCATCTTCATCAAGTCGATTTAAAACAGGTGAGGCCGTCAATCTGACATGGAGAGACGAAAACAATGGAAACAACTATCTTGTCATAATTTCAAAAAACTCTCTTTTTGCGACAACTTACAGAGAGCGAAAGGTCTCTTCAAGATTTACAACTTTTTCTGATCTTGAATCTGGTAACTATTACTGGAAGGTCTATCTGCTTAACGATGACGATCGCCGTCTTATCGCCAGCAACGCTGATTCTTTCAGTATATACGGAAACGTAGTTCGTCCTATTCCTGTTTCTCCCATAAATACAAAGTTTCCACACGACACATCGTCCATCTCTTTGAGATGGAAACCAGTTCCAGACGCGACTCATTACGAGATAGAAATATATCAAGAATCATCACTAATATCAAAATTATTAAAAAGGGCTACAACAGCCTCTACCTCTTATTCACTTAACATTGCATCTTACGCTCCGGGTAGTTATTCATGGAAAGTCAGATCTATCCAAAAAAGTGGCTCTGTTATTGTCACCAGCAGTGATTTTTCAAAAGAGGTTTTCACAAAAGAATCATTAAAAGAGCCGGAAAAGAAAGAGTATAAAATTGAGATTCTTAATCCGTCAAAAATATATATAGAATAAGAGATTGCCTTACAATCAGCTGACATTGGATATTAATAATGAATTGTTATAGAAGACATATTATACTACGGTTAATAAAACTGCCAAGACAGGTATTATTTATGCTGCTTTTGGGGTTTATCTATTTATCCAATAATTCTATACTGTTATCTAAACCCAAAATCGAAAAAACTCCACGCATTGAATGGCGAGCCATTTCAGCTGCTTCTAGATACAGGGTACAAATAACCAAAAGCGGTTCTACAATTATTGACACAAAAACAGTTTCCAATTTTATATCCGCACCGTTACATCATGGTGTTTATAAATTTAAAATAACCGCATACAACCAAAAAGGCGAAACAATTGGTGAATCCGGCTGGGAACCGCTAATAATTCAAAGCTGGAGTCTTGTAAGCAAACAGTACTATTATGTTGGTGTCGGTGTTGGGTTTGAGTACATAACTCCTAGTTGGAACAAGATAAACGAAAATGGTAATAGTTGGAACGTTTATGGAGGTTACGACTTACCCATTCAAAGCATACAGCTCGAAGCAATACTAGATTATCAGTCTTTCTCTCCTATTTATAAAGAAGATAAGGTTAGCACCGAAATAGATATGTACTCCCTTAACTGTGGAGTGTTCTATTTCTCACGACTTTCTGATCTTTTTACTGCTGGAGTCAGGTTATCACCCGGATTATCATATACAACTATAACAATAGAAGATACTGAAGAAACTAAAGAATATAATTCTATAGGTTTATCAGTTATTCTTGGTATTGGTTTAAGATTTAATATGAGCTACGGATTTATTGAACATGGAGTTGAATATAAACAGACATTTCTAAATGGGGAGGATTTCATGTCGGTCCGCCCCTATTTAAGAGGCGGAGCCCGTTTTTAACTTGTTATAGTACACAAATGCTTTTGTTGTGCTGGGGAACTCCGGAAAAGTACAATGTTCCGGAGGGTAACATGGTTAAAATGCCTACTCTAAAGGAACTTTTCGGATGATCCTTTGCTGGTCGTCCAGCACCATTTTTATAAAGTTAATTTATATGCCTTAACTTAATTAGTAGATTTTCCTAATGTTTTTTGAACCTTCAACTTAACTTCATCAAAAAGTTCTTCAATTTTATCGGGGTTCTTACCTCCAGCCTGAGCCATCTCTTTTCGTCCGCCTCCACCGCCGCCGACTATTGGTGCACATTGTTTGATTATTCCGCCACAATCGACCCCTGCTTCTACCGCTTCTTTAGAAGCCGCGCATAACATCATAACTTTCCCTTGAGTTTCAGACGCAAAGAACACAATACTGTTATTGAGTTTTTGTCTAATTCGGTCAGCTGCATCCCTTAGCACTTCATTGTCTACATTATCAAACTTGTGAAAAACACAAATTGTTTTTTCTATTTTAAAACCTTTTTCAATTATTTGGTCAACTAACGAGGCAATATCAGCTTTTTTCAAAGACGCAATCTCTTTACGTAATCGGCCATTCTCTTCAATTATTGAAGCGACCTTGTCTGTTACGTTGATCTCATTTGTACCAGTCAACTCGATAACCTTGTTCTTAATCGCATCAATATGATTAAACCTGTCCAGAACTCCCTTCAAGGTAACTCCTTCGATACGTCTGGTACCAGCTCCTGGTGATGACTCCTTCAATATCTTGAATATTCCAATCTCGCCTGTTCGGTTAACGTGAGTTCCTCCGCAAAGCTCAAGACTAAAATCTCCCGAAGCTACTACCCTAACTGTTGCACCATATTTCTCACCAAACTCTGCCATCGCTCCAAGTTCAAGTGCCTCTTTAATAGGCATTTCAGAGGTTTTAACTTCCAGATTCTCCCAAATCTTGCGATTTACAAGACTTTCAACATCCCTGATTTCTGATTCAGTCATCGCTTCAAAATGTGTGAAGTCAAATCGCATGCGTTCCGGTTCAACGATTGATCCGGATTGTTTAACATGATCACCGAGCACTTTTCTTAAAGCAGCCTGCAGAAGGTGTGTCACCGTATGGTTCGCCTTAATTAGTGAGCGTCTAATCTGATCAATCTGAGCTGTAACATTATCATTTTTCGAACAACTACCCGATAAGATCTTTACGTGATGAATTATTACGCCATTACTTTTTTGAGTATCCATTACCTCGGCTTTAAAAGAGGTATTTTCGATAAGCCCATGATCTCCAACCTGGCCACCCGACTCGCCGTAAAATGGTGTTTTATCAAGAACAATATAGCCTTCCATGCCTTCTGATAATACTTCTTTCAATTCGCTTCCGGAGGCCAATACACAAATTTTTGATTCTGTACTATAATCACTATAACCGGTAAAAACAGATTCTTCAATTCCGTTACAAATTTCACTTACCAGCTTTTCGTAAGATCCGTCCGCCGATTTCCAACTATCCTTTCCGCGTTGTCGCTGTTTCTCCATCTCTTTTGAGAAAGCATCCATGTCTACAGTAACACCCTCTTCAAGAGCAATTTCTGTTGTCATTTCCACAGGAAAACCAAATGTATCATATAGCTGGAACGCGTCCTCTCCTGACAATATCGATCCGGTTTTTTTTGCGTCAACTATAAGCTGCTCAATTCTTAAAATTCCATTTTCAAGAGTTTCCAGAAAGCGTTTCTCTTCACCTTCAAGAACCTTTTTAATATTCATGGAAGCCGAGACAATTTCAGGGTAAAACTCTCCAAAAATCTCGACAATTACATCCACCATCTTGTAAATAAATGGTTCATCAACCCCCAAAGTTCTGGCAAAACGCAATGCACGACGCAAAATTCTCCTTAACACATATCCACGACCCTCGTTTGAGGGATAGGCACCATCAGCCATTGCAAAAGTCAAAGCTCGTGCGTGTTCGACAATTACATTAACAGCAACAGCTTTTTTTCCCTTATACTCAACACCAAGATTATCACAAACAAACTCTATCATTCGTGTAAATTCATCAGTTTCATAAATAGATGATACATTTTGAGTAATCGTTGCTAGTCGCTCTAGACCCATACCAGTGTCAATTCCGGTTTGCGGTAATGGAGTTTGGTTCCCGTCCGTATCCTGGTGAAATTGATTAAAAACCAGATTCCAGTACTCCATAAATCTTTCACAATCACAACCAGGTTTGCAATCTTTATCACCACATCCATTTTCCAAGCCCTTATCAATATAAAGCTCCGAACATGGTCCACAAGCTCCTGAATCTCCAGCCGGTCCCCAAAAATTGTCCTCTTTACCAAGACGAACAATTCTTTCAGCCGGTATTCCAACAATTTTATTCCATATATCAAAAGCTTCATCATCATCCAGATAAACCGAAACCCAAATTTTTTCCGGATCAAGTTTCAACACCTTAACCGAATACTCCCAAGCCATTTCGATAGCTTCTTTTTTAAAATAATCTCCAAAAGAAAAGTTACCCAACATTTCAAAGAATGTGCAATGTCTTTTGGTTCTTCCCACATTTTCCAAATCACTTGTACGAAGACATTTTTGAACAGATGCTGCTCTTTTATAATCGGTTTTGACAATCCCGGCAAACATTGGTTTAAATTGAACCATACCGGCCGTAGTAAATAAGAGTGTTGGGTCATCCTTGGGTATAAGCGGACTTGAATGAATTTGTCGATGACCTTTAGATACAAAATATTCAATAAAAGAAGCTCTTAACTCTTTAACAAGCACAATGATTACCTCATATTGTTTTCAAAAGTATATCCGGAATTTTTCATTTTTTCCAAAACAGTAAAAATATCAGAACTCGAAAATCCCCGGCTATTTAAAGCGTAAACCAGTTTTGCATAACAATTCTTTTTTCCACTGATTGACTCATATTTTTTACAAGCAAATTCATAAAGCGCGTCAATATTATCAAACAAAAGGCTCTCTTCCCTAATAACTCGCTCTATAGTTACTTTATCAACACCAGTTTGTTTCAATCTATTTTCAGCATACTTTCTGCCAACAACTTTTCTTTTAAGCATATTGTTCAAATATCGCTTAGCATATGCTTCATCATTAATATAATTCATCTTTTTTAAAAACACTAAAGCATCTTTAATCGCCTCATTTGAAAACTCTTTTTTTTTCAAATATACGCGAATCTGGCTTTCGGTATGCGGATTGGCAATATAACGCAGTGCTTTATCGCGACACAAATGTTTTTCAGATTTTTTTTTAAGTTCCAGAATTTGAGCTTCATCAAGGCTGTCTCCTACAGAATATTTTGATGAATATTCTATGGTTACAGGAAGAGGTATAGACAGTCCGGATTCAAACAAGATCCGTATACTGTTACCAGAAAAAGATATCCGCGCAATACGATCCATTTATTACTATTTTAAACGGAAATCCTGAATAATTTGAATTACAAAGCTGATAAGGGCGGACATTACATAGAGGAAAAGAAGACTAAACACAATAAATAACATATATTTGCGAAAAGCAAAAAGCAGGCTTGCCAAAACTACAATAAAAACTGCAAGTTTAATTCCATGAAGCTTTGCCAGCAGGACAGCCTGTGGCTTAGAAAAACTCATTGTAGATATCATTAAAAGTGCGATGATTACAAAAGCTGGAACAAAAATATAAAGATAATCAGTAACGCAAATAGCTGTATCAGAGAAAACCGAAGCATTAGCACTGATCGGAACCAGAGCTATTGCAATTCCAGCGATTGGTGAAGGTAACCCGCAAAAATGTTTCGAATCATGTGAAACATTAAATCGTGCCAAACGATAAGCTCCACAGACAGGGAAAAGAGTAGCCAGAAAAGCACCCGCAGGAATAGAATTATAGTTTAATGTAATCACCATATCACAGAAATAGGCACTATATGCCAAATACCCAGGAGCAACACCAAAAGTAATACAATCGGCTAATGAGTCCAGTTCAGCACCTATACGGCTTTCGACTTTCAAAAAACGGGCAACCTGACCGTCGAAACCATCAAAAAGAGCCGCGAAAAGTATAAGAAAACCTGAAAGCACAAACTGCCCCTTGGAAGCATACACAATCGATAAAAACCCAAAAACCAGATTTCCCATCGTTAAAGTATTAGGTATCCAGGCTAAATTCATGTAGAGCTCCCAATATTAAAAATTTCAGGTCATAATTCCAAAATAATTTGCAGCTTTTTATTTGGTAATCTTTCATTGATTTATAAATCAATTTTATAATACAAAATGCCGCGAGAGGGATTTGAACCCTCACAGGCGAATGCCCACCAGACCCTGAACCTGGCGCGTCTACCAATTCCGCCATCGCGGCAACAATAATTTTATAACTATAGATTTATCATATTTTATGTCAAGATGTTTACCAATTCAAATCAACCCTTATAAACTGATAACTCCTTAATTACATACTGACTTTCTCGGCCTCCTAGATGGAGTGTAACTTCGTCACCGATTTTTTTACCACGCAAAGTAACCGCAACATCTGACCGATACGACAACACACCCTTTTCGAAGTCCACATCCCATGGACCAAGAATAGTAATAACCATGGATTGATTATCATCCTTGTTCATCAGCGTAACAACAGAACCGATTGTCACAACATCTTTATCAGCTTTAGCCGGATCAATTATTTCTGCCACTTTTAGCTCTGAATCAAGTTTGGAAATGGATTTTTTAATTATTGACTGTTGTTCAAGTAAAGCGTTATAATCAACATTCTCGCGCAAGTCACCCGACACATCGACAGTACTTGCCAAGCCTTTTTGAATCTGAACCATCTCGACATTTCGCATATGGTTTAGTTCTTTTTTCTTACGCTCTAATCCTGCTGCTGTAACAAAGATCTTTTCTTCTTCACTTTCTTCAATAACTGCAGAACCCGATCTTTCAGCATTAAAATTAGGAAATTTTTCCCTGATTACTTCTTCGAACTTGTCCATTTCACTTTCGTCAATGTGTTCTGTATTAGCTGCTATATCGTACAACTTGCCCAAGAACTGTTCTTCGTTTTCTGATACAATTTCATGTAACAATTCAAGGTCATTTTCGAATAAAATTTCGTACGCCATATTTTTAAGGCGATTGCCTTTAGTCTCGGATTTATCAATTGAATTATAAACCCTAAAAAGAGATAGCACAAGACCAGCTTTAGAATAGTCAAGCCACTCGTATATCCAGCTTTTCAAAAGAATATTTCTGGCAACCCACAAGAAGACTTCGGGATTCTCTTTTGACGCAGCCGTAATTCTTTCAATAAAATCATTAATTGTACCATACTCTTTTTCTATAATTAGCAAATTAAATATGTATTTGTGAATTCTAACAGGTATCTCAAATAAAATTTTGCTTACAATACTTACCCAATTTTCACGATGCTCCCTGATAAGGTTTACAAAATCCTTTTTATTATCATAGGAAGATATCTTCATGCAAATTATTGGCAAATCGTCCGATTCTTCAATGTATGAAACTACCTGCTTTTTAATACTACCCAAATCTGATTTTTCTTTACTGAATTTCTCCAAATCAGATAAAATAAAGTATGCCAATATCAGTTTTGTCGCGGATTTACTAGACGCGGCACTGGAAAAATAATCTATGAAATACACTACCTGTTCAGAACCTTCGTTTACATCGACATTATTAACAAACTCGTGCGCTATATCAAGGCGCCCACTAAATGAATCCGCGTTAGAGAACTTTTTCAAAAGTTCATCCGCATACGAAATCGGATTTTCACGCAAAACAAGCTGATCCTTTTTATTTGGAGCAAACCCTATCGATGGATCTTTCTTAATAAGACCGCGTACCTTTGTCCACCATCTTGACCAGTTTTTAACACTTACATAAACCGGTATCAAATCTCTTTTTAGTTCGGGAACGCTTACCGTATCATCATTTGATTTTAGAATAATTTTGATAAACTCGATAACATCATCTTTAAAAAGCTTTTGCATCTTTTCAGGTTCTAGATGCTGTCTTACATAAAGATGATCATTATTGAGTGCTAATAATGACTGCAGAGCCATGTTTACCGACATACGATGGTCTTCTTTACCCTCAAAATTGATAATAACATTTTCATCATCAATTGATACTATTTGACCTAGCCCCCAGGTGCGATGAAAAACATATGTATCTGAATCAAAAATAATATTATTTTCGAAAGCTTTTATCGCTGCCACTACTGGAGTATTTGTATTATCAAGATTCGATAATTTGATAAAACGATTTAACTGGGAATGATCTTTGTATACAGTTTTATATAACGAAATCAATGCATGACGTAAATCATTGTCTTTTGGTGCATAATTGAGTGTTTTTTTAAGATAGTTAATTGCTATCTCGGGATCTACATTCTTGTATTTTTCATAAAGAGCTTTCAATAAAGCTACAGACACATCTTTTCGCTGAAGGTCTGCAAGCATTCTGTCAATACGATCAAAATATGATACATCATCCCAGCATTTATCTACAATTTTTGGCCAAACTTCATTGATTCCTTTTACATCACTATTTTTAATATAACCCTCAAGCGCCAATTTCAAATAGTGAACACTTTTAGCCTGATCC
>DAOTGZ010000026.1:0-18836 GCA_035447445.1 Spirochaetota bacterium
GCTCTTGTTTTCGGCATAAAAGGCTCAACCGCGTTAAAATCGGCACTTACTCTAGGTATCGCTTTTATTGGTATTTTTATGACCTTTGATTTTTTTGTAAAAATAATCAATCCGGTCATGCAAGCAATTATCGAAAGATCAGGACTTAACCTGCCCGTACTCGATACAGGATGGCCGCCTCTTGCCGGGATAACCTGGTCATATTCACTTGCTCCACTGATTTTATTCATATTGATAGTAATCAATATTATTCTTCTTGTAGGCCGGTTAACCAAGACTGTAAATATCGATATATGGAATTACTGGCATGTAATTTTTTTGGCAACGCTGATACACCATACAACAGAAAATCCGTGGCTGGCAATAATAATCGCTTCCGCAGCGTTCATACTTGTGCTTAAACTTGCGGAATGGAGTGCTCCTCTGGTTAACAAATTAACAGGCATGAACGGCATCTGCATTCCTCATCTTTCGGGTATAGTTCATTATCCAATAGCAGTTGTAATAAACCTTCTACTTGATCGCATACCCGGTTTAAGATCGGTTAAAGCCAATCCTGAACATCTTAAAAAGAAGCTGGGGCTTTTGGGAGAACCGATGATTATTGGGCTTATAATTGGAATTCTGCTTGGTCTTGCAGGCGGTTACGAATTTAGGGATATTTTAAACCTCTCTTTCGGTTTTGCGGCTGTTGTCTTTATACTGCCCAAAATGGGTGAAATTCTGGGATCATCTCTGATACCAATATCAGAAGGGATGAAGCTTTTTATTACCCGTAAATTTTCTCATCTCGGAGCAACTTTTATAGGCCTTGATGTCGCAGTGCTTTTTGCTGTACCAGCAGTACTTGTAACAGCTCTTCTGTTGATGCCTGTATCTATAATTCTTGCAATATTTTTACCGGGCATTAATTTCATACCAATTGGAGACCTGACAAACCTTCTGGTTCCTGTGGCATTTATTGCTGTGGCAACAAAGGGCAATATTATAAAATCATTTATAATCGGCATACCTGTTGTTATAATAAATCTCTATTATGCTTCAATGTTCGCCCCTATAGTGACCGATATGGCACGAGTATCAAATTACAAAATAGAGGGGTATGACGGTGTTTTTACAAGTTTTCTTGACGCGGGAAATCCACTTAGAAGCTGGATCGTTCTTCTTCTTGAAAAAGACATCCTAAGCATAGCGCTTGTGCCTGTTGTTATTTTAATGGTCTTTATTACCTGGAAATCTTCATCATCCCAAAAGATAAAAAACAAATAGTAACAGCATGTCAGTACTAATGACAGCTATAATAAATATATCAGCAAAACTTATTTATTAACTAAAAGACTCCGTTTGTTAGCGGAGTCTTTTTATGTTTAAGAGTTTATGGTTACAAGGGAACTCCAAAAAATTGCTATGTTCCAATAGGTAATATGTTTACAAAAGTAATTTATAAATTTCACCATAATATATACACAATAACTTAAAATACAAGTTTTGAAATATCGTTAAAAAGGACAAGAACTCCCAAGCCTATCAACAGAAAAAAGCCAAAAGCCTGCACCTTTTCCATTATTCCAGCAGGTAGCGGTTTACCCCTTACCGCCTCAATCAAATAAAATACAATGTGGCTCCCGTCCACGGCGGGTATTGGCAGCAAGTTCATAATCATCAGAATTATGGATATTCGTGCCATAAAAAGCAGGTACTCACGTACCCCACGGTAGCGCATTGTGTCACCTGCCAACTTAGCTATTTGTACAGGCCCAGACACATTATCCTTGGCGCTTATCTTGCCAGTAAAAAGCATCTTCATACCTTGAAGATTTTGTACAATAAAATCGTAAGGGTCGGTCAGTGATTTCTTAAACGCTCCGGCTAATCCATGCTTTACAGGAATCATTTCTGGTGCAGCGAATGTGGCTACACCGATAAAACCACTTTTTCGGTATTTAACAACCGCTTCGTAAGAGCCGCCCTTTGTATCTATAACAGCCTTGCCACCCTCCAGACTCTCAATAATAGATAGAAAATCATCAAAGTCGGTAACATTTTTACCGTTCACAGACACCGTCCCCTTTTTTATAGCCGTTTTAATCGTATCCAGATCAGAAACATTGATATCAAACGACTCATCAGGAAAAATAGTACTATGAAACTCTGTTAAAACCAGCTGCTCCCGAAATCTTGGAGTAATTTCAATATCCATATTTTCACCGGAGCGTTCGATCTGCAATACCAGCGGTACCTCGCCGTTATTTTGCAATATTTCGGAAAAATGACCAGAACCTTTCAACGACTCTCCGTTTATTGCCTTAACCCGATCATAAACCTGCAAACCGGCCTTCTGCGCCACATCGGAAGGTTCAAGTCCTGTAATCAAAACATCGGTTCCATAAGGCATAATACCTATTGAGTAGTACCCTCCATTGCTATACTGAACCGGAGTAACTTTTAAATTTATTTTTTTCCCATCACGTGCAACAGTAAAATTCAGCGGTTTACCGTCAGAAAAAACCACAGCCGACTGAATTTCCATAAAAGAGGATATCTCTTTATCATCAATTGCGACTACAGTATCGCCACTTTTCAGACCAGCCTTTTGAGCCGGCAATTCCATGGAGCTGCTTTCGGGTATCATTATTCTGTTTGTCTCTACTTCATAACCGGCAAGATTAAGAGCAAAAAAAAGTATAATTCCGAAAAACAGGTTAAAAAGAGGCCCCATGACCACAGTTACAATACGTCGCCAGGGAGAAGCAGTAAAAAATTCAAATTTTTTGCCCTCTAAAGTTGCACCAGGAACATCACCGTAAAAAGCGCAATATCCACCAAAAGGTATTAAGGTTATCTGATATGTGGTATCACCCCACTTTTTTTTAATGAAACCCTTTCCGTATCCCAACGAAAAAACACGAGCCTTGATACCAACCATTTTGCCACCTAGCAGATGCCCTAACTCATGAACAAAGATAGAACAACCCAAAAGCAGTCCAGCCCATAGTATATAAACAAAAAAATCCGGATTCATCGCAAAACCTCATATTAATATATTATTTTACACAAATAATTTTAAAAGTTCATTTCTTCAAAATAGTCTTTTTCGGAGTACTTTATTCCATTTTATCAATATACTCTCTGGCCGTTTCTCTTGCCAACCTGTCAGCATCAAGAACAGATTGCACGTCGCTTGCCGGCAAATTGCAAAGCGAATCCACTGCGTGCAGTGTTACTTCAGTGATACTTGAAAATCCTATACGGTGAGATAAAAACGAATGTACGGCAATCTCGTTCGCGGCATTTAAAACAACGGTGGCTGCCCCGCCAGCTCGTCCGGCATTGTAACAAAGATCCAACGCAGGATAACGTCTCTTGTCTAGCTCGCGAAAGGTTAAAGATCCAGCCTTAACAAGATCTAGTTTTTCAAAATTATTGGGTCTGATTCTTGGATAGAGCATGGCATACGAAATAGGGAAAGCCATATCCGCTATACCTAAATGCGCATGCAAAGCACCACAGGTAGTCTGAACAAGCGAGTGTATCAGACTTTCTGGATGCACCAGCACTTTTATGCGTTCATACGGTAAAGAAAAAAGGTGATGCGCTTCCATTACCTCAAACCCCTTTTTCATCAGGGTAGCGGAATCAATTGTTATCTTGCTTCCCATATTCCAGGTGGGGTGAGCAAGGGCTTCTTCGGGAGTTACATGGGCGAGTTTTTCTAAAGGATAATCTCTCAGACTTCCACCGGATGCTGTGAGAATAACAGAATCAATATGCTCTGGCTCCATGCAATCTAAAAGCGCGAAAAGAGCGCCGTGTTCACTGTCGACTGGAATTATTTCGGTTTCGCAACTCGCGGCTTGTTCGAAAAAAAGATCACCGGCCATAACCAGAGTCTCTTTATTGGCAAGCGCTATCCGCTTACAGCTTTTCAAAGCATAAAGCGAGGGCAAAAAACCCGCGGCGCCAACTATTGCCGAAACACAAATATCGGCACCCTCTGATACAACATCAAGTGCCGCCTCATCACCTGTAAAAAATCTGGTCTTTGGGAAACATATTTTTAACGATTCAATCTGAGCATCATCACGAGGTGATGTTATACCACAAAAACGAGGTTTGTACCGCTCAAGTTGTTCGCCAAGAGTTTGCACATTACAATTACAAACGAGCCCTTTTACCGAAAAGAGATCTGGATACTCATCAATTACTCTAAGAGTGCTGCAACCTATCGAGCCTGTAGATCCGAGAATTATTACATCCGAAGGCATTTACACTCCCTTTAGTTTAAGGTAGTAGTAAAACACAGGAAAAACAAATATCAAAGCATCAAAGACATCCCACATTCCGCCATGCCCAGGAATAATCCTTCCCGAGTCCTTGATCTCGGCATCTCTTTTAATAGCTGATTCAACCAGATCTCCAATATTGCCCAGAAGAGACAGAAGCATACCCAATAGTATAGCTTCAGGCAGGGAAAAAAGATGTCGGTCAAAAAAGATCTGGAATGCTTCGTTAGCGATAATTATGACAACCGTGCTAAACAGCATACCCGAAAAATAGCCCTCCCAAGACTTGTTGGGCGAAACGGGAAAACCGGTTTTATGTGTACCAAAGAAAACCCCACCGAAATAGGCAAAGGTATCGTTAAACATGATAACAAGATGCAAAATAAAAATGTAGTATATTCCGTCGGGCAGCGCTTTCATTAAAATTATATGTGAAAAGGGAAGAACAATAAATATGATACCAAACATGGTTGTAGCAAGAGAAAATATACCGTCGGACAAAGGCCTTATAACAATATGCAACGCGCTAATTATAACACCTAAAAACACAAATATTGCCAGAACAATGCGCACATCAAAAATTGCGAGATACCTCTCGAATCCATAAACACGGCCAAAACTGAACATATAGATAATCACGTTTATAACAAAGCCAGCGGCCAAACCGGGAATAATAAAAGGAGTCCCTCCCCCCTTTGAAGAGGCAATCTGGTAAAATTCATAAAGGCATGAAAGAGTAACTGCAAGAGAAATTAGCAATATTCCAAGAGTATAGTACTGGTCAAAAAATATTAGAAAAAAATAGACCGGTAACGCAATTAAGGCACTTATTATTCTTTGAAATGTATCCCATGTACGTGAAGTCATAATCCTCCAAACCTTCTATTCCTTTTTTGAAATTCGATTACCGCTCTGTACAAATGAGACGGTTTAAAATCGGGCCAAAGTACCTTTAAGAAAATAAATTCGGCATAAGCGCATTGCCATAGCAGATAATTACTAATTCTACACTCTCCCGAGGTTCTAATTAACAGGTCAACATCAGGCAAATCGGAAACATAAAGGTTTTCTGCCATTTTTTTTTGAGTAAACTTTTCTCCAGGCTTAGCTTTTGCCGACCAGTTGTTAACTGCGTCAACAATCTCCTGTCGTGATCCGTAATTAAGGCAAAAATTCATTTTAAGCCCTTTGTTTCCGGCAGTCTGCTTAACCGCTTTATCAATCACCGAACAGACCCGAGCCGGAAGTCTCTTTTTTGACCCGGAATGGTAAACGCGAATACCCTTTTGATGCATAACCGGTAGTTTCTCGGCAAAGAAAGAGCAAAGCAGTTCCCACAAGGCATTAATTTCAGTAGAAGGTCTTGACCAGTTCTCAGTAGAAAACGCGTAAAGCGAAACACACCCTACCGACAAATCCATGGCTGCGTCCATTAAAGTCTCGATTACCAAGGCCCCTTTTCGATGACCATCGGCCCTAGGCAAACCACGTTTTTTTGCCCACCTACCGTTACCATCCATAATTACTGCTATATGACGGGGAACCGCGGATTTGTTAACAGAGTCCTTTAAAGAGGGCATTATATGCTTAAGATTTCCTTCTCTTTGTTATCTGTCAGTTTTTGAACCATTTCGGTATATTTATCAGTAAGCTTCTGAATATTATCCTGTTCTTTCTTTGAATCATCTTCAGATATGCTTTTATCTTTTTCCAGCTCTTTAACCATATCGTTTCCGTCACGGCGAACATTACGTATTGCAACTCGGCAATCTTCAGCCTTATTCTTGGCCTGTTTTACCAGTTCTTTTCGACGCTCTTCGGTCAATTCCGGAATCTGAATACGAATAACATTACCATCATTTGAAGGATTCAGATTCAAGTCGGCTTTTAAAATTGCCTTCTCAATGGCACCTATATTTCCTTTATCCCATGGTTGAACCATTATCAGACGAGCCTCCGGACAAGATACAGTCGCGACCTGATTAAGTGGCATTGGAGACCCATAAGCGTCTATTGAAACCGAATCCAGAATAGATGGGTTAGCACGTCCAGTTCTAATAGCAACAAACTCCTTCTCAAGAGCCTTAACGCTTTTACTCATTCTCGATTCGACATCTTTTAGTATATCGTTAACCATAAATAACCTCCGAAAACCTTTTTATTGCGGATTTTTAATACAGCAACCAAATTAAAGTATATCTGTACCACCAGCATATCCGTTTAACGCATCCTTAATACAGTTATCACGAAACAGATTAAATACACGTATTGGCAGCATGTTCTCCATGCACAGCGATATTGCTGTTAAGTCCATTACTCTCAAGTTATTCTGAATCACATCAATATAGCTTATTTTGTCAATTTTTTTTGCGTCAGAATGTTTGGCAGGATCTTTATCATAAACTCCGTCTACCTTTGTTGCTTTCATCATAAGATCGCATTTAAGCTCGACAGCTCTTAACGTTGCTGCTGTATCTGTTGTAAAGTAGGGATTACCTGTTCCACCGGCTACAATCACAATCTTGTTATCGGCAAGAAGCGCAGAAGCTTTGCGTACCGTATAGTAATCGGCCACTGTTTCCATGGCAAAAGATGTCATAACAACCGCATTACGTCCGGCAGAAGAGATGCTATCAGCTAAAGCCAATGAATTAATAACAGTTGCCAGCATCCCCATGTGATCACCTGTTACACGATCCATACCAAGGCTTTCTCCCAAACCGCCCCTAAAAATATTGCCCCCGCCAATAACGAGGGCAATCTGAACACCGCTTTCAGCGGCAAGGACGACTTCAGAGGCAACCTTTTTTACAGTTTCAGGATCAAGCCCAGCCGAAGCAGAACCGGCAAGAACCTCACCGCTAAGCTTGACCAGAACCCGTTTATAAGGGTTTGCTTCACTCATCATCAACCGCCAATTTGAACACGGATAAATTTTTCTATTTTTATTGGGCTTCCAGCCTTAGTACTGTACTCTTTAACAACATCGGAAACCTTTTTCGCGCTATCTTTTATAAAAACCTGGTCAACCAGACAAACATCCGAATAGAATTTTGAAAGTTTACCTTCAACTATCTTGTCTATAATATTTTCCGGTTTTCCCGAATTTTTCATCTGCTCTTTGTAAATTTCACGTTCCTTATCTTTAACAGTCTCAGGCACTTCGTCTGAAGTTACATATTGTGGAAAAGCAGCAGCGGCCTGCATAGCAAGTTCACGACCAAGTTCGCACAAAATAGCCGAGTCAGAAGCATCTGAAGCAAGAGCAACCAACACACCAATCTTACCGTTACTATGAATGTATGAAGCTATTGCTCCCTTATCGATTTCGATAGTATCGAATGAACCTATGCCCATATTTTCGCCTGTTGTAGCAATAGCACCCTTGATAGTCTCATCAAGCGCTGCTGGTATTTCAGCTCCGCTTTTTAGAGAGTTGTCAAAAATCTCGGATGTTATCTTGTTACCCAAATTATGAAACTCTTCATTTTTAGCAACAAAATCAGTTTCGCAGTTAAGCTCAACAATAGAACCTTTTTTGCCATCATCAGAAAGTTTGACGAATACAAGACCCTCTTTTGCTTCACGTCCGGCTCTTTTATTTGCCGCAGCAAGGCCTTTTTTTCGTAAAAATTCGGCGGCCTTTTCCATATCTCCATCACATTCGGTAAGCGCTTTTTTACAGTCAAGCATACCAGCCTGTGTTCTTTCTCTCAGTTCTTTTATCATTGATGCAGTTATTTCAGCCATAACTACCTCCTCTATCCTTAATATAACACTTTTATAACGGTGTTTATGATCTTACACGGCACCTGAAATTCAGGTACCGTGCAAATCAATAGAAGATCCGCTAATCTTCTTTCAGCTCTACTCTTTGGTATCTTCTACAGAAACCTCAGCGACTTCTGATTCTTCAGAATCAGAAGATGAAGCCTCCGCATTATCATCATCCATATCAGAGTCGTCTTCAACAGCTGACATTCCACCCGAACGCCCCTCTTCGATGGCGTCTACCATGACACGCAAGAAAAGCGCAATAGCGCGTATTGCGTCATCATTACCAGGGATAGGATAATCCACCTCTTCGGGATTACAGTTTGTATCAACAACAGCAAAAATTGGAATATTAAGCTTATGAGCCTCGTTTACGGCAATTTGTTCGCGCTTTGGATCGACAACAAACAACGCGTCTGGAAGCTTATCCATATCTGCGATACCTGATAAGAATTTCTCTTTCTTTTCAAGTTCACGCTGAAGCTCAAGACGTTCTTTTTTGGTCTCGGCATCCCAGTCATCATTATCACGCATTCTTTGAAGACTTTTTAGACGCTTTATCGATTGAGAAACAGTCTTGTAGTTGGTCAAAAGACCTCCAAGCCAACGCTCGGAAACGTAGTACATGCCACATTTTTCGGCATATTCTTTTACTGCACCGCGTGCCTGCTTTTTTGTTCCTACGAATAAAATTTTTCCGCCTTTTTCAGACAGATCTTTCATAATGGAATATGTAGCTTTTAGCCGCTGCATTGTCTTTTGAAGATCAATAATATGAATTCCATTACGGGATGTGAAAATAAACTGCTGCATCTTGGGGTTCCAGCGACGAGTCTGATGACCGAAGTGTACACCTGATTCCAAGAGCTCTTTCATTGTTATAACAGCCAATGAAAACCCCCTTTTTAAACCTGATTTTATTTTTTACGGATATACCGCCTGTCTGGACACAATTCAGATACGATCTGAATATAATTCTGATGCAATCTGAATATAATTCTGATGCAATCTGAATATAATTCTGATGCAATCTGAATATAACCCAAACATAATACAAAGAAACGCCTGGGGTTAACTAACCTCAAACCGTACTTCGTACAGATAACGCGCCGCATAGCTTTCTTTTTTAACCAATCAAGATCAAAAAACGAATTGAGTTCAACCGGAAATAAATACCGATTTATACGTCTTTAATAATAATGGAAACCCTTACAAGAATATCCGATTACAATAAAGACGAAATAGCTGCGGGCGCAGCCGGCCTTTCGACCTTACGCTTTCGCGAAAATCACTATTCCTGAAACAATTCCAAGAAGTGACGAGAGGCTTAAAGATACCTCTAAACGGATAAAATCGAGATTAACCCCGATAAACCCTGTAAGATTTTTTTTGAGAAAAACAAGTGCCGGATGAATTTCCGCCAGAAGCGAACCTAAAGCGCCTCCCAGAAGACCTCCGACAATGATAAACAATATAAGATAAAAAGTGTTTTCCTTTGCAAATCTCACAGCAACACGATTATCGAATGGCTGTTTTTGTCAAGTACAAAGATTCAATTTACCGAGTCAAACTGTCTAACAGACGTTGAACATAGTCACTGACTTTGCGTCCATTTTCGATATTTCGAGCGGATCCATCAATAGGAAAGCGGGTCTTTTCGGTCATAAGCATGACCTGATGACGCGTCATATCAAAACAACCGGTCTCTTTCTGTGTTAGTTCGACAGTTTTTTCTTCAATTTTCGCATTAACAGCTACAGCTTCTGTCATATCATAATTGAGACTGGCAACAGACTCAACATCCTCACACGCGTTTTCTACAAAAGCCGTAAGATCATATATGGCCTCAATAACCTCGGGATCGTAAAGATCATCGTTCTCTTTAAGGTGACGCGCAATATCCATTGCCGAAAGGTATTCAAAGAACTCTACAGCAACAATTACCGCTACCTGTGAAATTAGTTCGTTATTTTTAGTAAACAGGGAGTGCTTATCGGAAACCAATTTACGTATATGAAGTGACTCGTCATGAAGCTGACCGGTTACAGTATTGACCTTTTCGGCAAACTCGAGCTGCGATTTTGAACTACTGTTCACATGAAGAGCAAGTTCGGCACCCTCGTTAGCCATATCAACTATAGCACGAAGGGCAAATGTGTTCTTGTCTTCTACATAGTCCGGGATTCTCTTGATCTCGTTTATCAGTTCGGCACCGCGATCATGGTTGAGTTTCGATCCCTCGATGGCGGTTTCGGCATCCTTAAGAGCGGTAAATGTAAGCTTCTTTAAACGAATTATCCCTTTTTTTTGATATTTTTTTGACGTCTGAATAAGTTTATCAAGGAGTATCATCTCGTTACCAGTTGCAACGATTTCGGTTAATATACCAAAAGCCTTTGATAACGACTGTGTTAACAGTTTTCTTAGCCTATCTAGTTCATCAAGATAGTGATGATTTACAGTAAAGCCATTCTTGGGCTTAACAGTAAAAAGCTTATCTATTAAAATCTTTTGACGATCCAAATTCATTTTTAAAATGCGACAAATATTCAAAATGGCATCGTGACGACTTCTCAGAAGAATACTCTCCCTGCTGCCAATTTTTAACTCATTCAACAGCATGCCACCGGCTCTTTCGGCATCTTCGAGTGAAACAATAGCATTTTCCGTATGAAGCTTACGTTGCAGTGAAGAATCATTAACCTTTTGGGCACTCAACGCAAAATCTTCGCTAACGGAGTTCAAAAACTTAAAATCATCCAGTGACCCCTTATCTATTGCCATAATCTGCCTACTCTCCCGAAATCTCGATCAGATTCATCGTATCAGTAATAATACGAAACGCAGTAAAAGATGCCGTTTGCCATGATGAATTGCTGTCGTATACTATTCTAGCAGACTTCCCATCAATATGCAACTTTTTTATCATACGAAGTATAGGCGGTATAGTAGAAGAGTTGATATACTCAAGTTCTCTGAAATCACAAACGAGCAACTCATCGGAAAGAACCTCAATTGATGAGATAAGAAAAGGATTCAGATAATCGGCAGGATCTCTATCCTCGCTGCGGCCTCGCCATACCATTCGTAACTGTTCCGGACTTTCGCGCAAAAGTTCTATATGCAGCGAACCAACCGACAAATCACGCTTCATGGTTAAAGTCTCTCCAGGCAGTCAGCTTTATCAAGTCGCTTTCCAGTTGGCAGGCAATATCAAACCCCCCCTCGTAAGCTATACGGTAGAGCCCCAAACGCCCCTTTTCATCAATTGGAGAATCATATATTTGTAGAAGACGCGATCTATATAGTTCTTCACTGGATCTGGGTCCATGAATTGCATCAAGGGCAAAAATTACAGATTCATAATCTTCAAGTTTTTCAATACCGTTTTTTACAGTTATTTTTACACGGGAACCGTGAACACTCAGGCTAAAATCGACACACGTACCGTCAGAAGCCCTAACACCATATTTTACGGCATTTTCAACTAGCTCTGAAACAACCATAATCACGGCATCAAAATCAACAGACGAATGTGAGCCCTTTTGAAGATATTCAGAGCTATTTTTCCTGATCTCTTTTACAAGCGACCAGGTTGGCGGCATGGAAGCACTCATGGAGACCACAGCACTCATTCGGTATCCTCCGGTGATAAGCAATCACGGAAAAAACCCTCAGAACAGACAGGTTTATATCTTTTGTAATCAAAAACTAAAGCAGATAATTTACAAAGGATGGGTTTTAACAAACTCTAAACCTAGCTGTTTATGTAAAACATCACCCATTCACAAACACCTGTTGACTATAATATACAAAGAAATTACCGAAATTCAATTTATTGCCAGATAATTATCAACAAAATCGCATGTTTTTTGATACTAAAGTACCAGTAATTATTTCCAATACTTCTCCATTCTTTTACGCAATTGCGCGGAATAGGCATTCCAATCACTGATCGGTTTTGCGGCGATTTTTTCTTCACAGGCAGCCTTGGCAACCGCAACAGCAACCCATTCTATTACACGCGGATCAAAAGGTTTTGGAACAATATACTCTGATCCAAAACTGAACTTTTTTCCATCATAAGCACTGCTAATACTGTCAGGAACCGGCTCTTTTGCCAAATCGGCAAGTGCCCGGGCGGCAGCAATCTTCATACCTTCAGTGATGTCGGAAGCACGAACATCTAAAGCTCCACGAAAAATAAAGGGAAACCCTAACACATTATTTATCTGATTAGGATAGTCACTGCGACCGGTAGCCATAATGACATCATCACGGGCGCTTATCGCGTCTTCATAAGATATTTCCGGATCAGGATTAGCCATTGCAAATACCACGGGTGTCGAATTCATAGACTTAAGCATCTCGGGTGTTACACAATCTTTGACTGAAACACCCACAAAGACATCAGCACCTTTTAAAGCATCCGCCAAGGTGCGAGAATCGGTTTCAACCGCGAAATACTCTTTTTCAGGTGTCATACCCTCTTTACGCCCCTTATAGATAACCCCCTTGCTGTCACACATTATCAAGTTAGTACGAAGAACCCCAAAACTCAGAAATAGTTTCGCGCAAGCGACTCCCGCCGCGCCTGCACCGTTAAAAACAACCTTTATTTCGCCCTCATTTTTTTTAGCAATTTCCAAGGCATTTATCAAACCCGCCGTAGAAATTATTGCCGTACCATGTTGATCATCGTGAAAAACAGGTATGGAACAGAGCTTTTTTAGGCTCTCTTCTATAATAAAACATTCTGGTGCCTTTATATCCTCGAGATTTATTCCGCCAAATGTTGGCTCCATCATTTTAACAGTCTCGATTATTTTTTCTGGATCTGCCGTATCAAGCTCGATATCAAAAACATCAATATCGGCAAATCTTTTGAAAAGTACACCCTTGCCTTCCATAACCGGCTTAGAAGCAAGAGCCCCCTTGTTGCCCAGCCCCAGTATGGCACTTCCGTTAGATACAACCGCTACAAGATTGCCTTTTGAAGTATATTGATATGCCGATTCCGGATTATCAGCAATTTCTAAAACGGGTTTTGCGACACCCGGAGTATATGCCAATGACAGATCAGACGCAGTCTTGCAGGGCTTGCTTGGAACAACCTCTATTTTTCCCGGCACAGGCTCGCTGTGATATTTTAACGCGCTATTTTTTAAATCATTCATTTTTAAACCTCGATCATATTACGATACGGCTAAGAAACCGGTGAAACAGAACTCTAATTTTTTTATGAGGTCATACTTATTGCAGTAGCTTTTAAATCAAGATTTTATTTAAACGAAATTTTTTATCTCTTTATCGATAAAAAAACAGGGTATGAATAACCCTGCTTTTTAACTTAGATTATTTATAATCACATAAGCACCAAAGATATTACTCGGCGGGAAAAAGCGCGTTTATTTGCAAAATATGTTTCTCTGATAATTTTATGCCTGATGCCTTTACGTTGCTTTCAAGCTGATCAATTGAAGATGCTCCTGCAATCACGGATGATATACCCGGGTTTCGCAATATCCAGGCAATCGCAATCTGTGCAATTGTCGCCTCATATTCACTTGCTATATCTTTAAGCTTATCCACACGCTCAAGCAGATCCATATTGGCAATAGAATCTTTCATATACATGTTTAACGAATCATCAGAACCGCGGCTACCCGCTGGAATTTTGCCCCCACTATACTTACCAGTTAAGACACCCTGCCCCAATGGAGAAAAATTTGCTGTTCCCATTCCAAGAGCCTCGCATGTTGGCAAAATCTGTTTTTCGATTCCGCGAACAATCAGGCTATAGTTGGGTTGATTGACAATGGGAGTGTGAAACCCTCGGCTTTGACAGATATTAAAAGCAGCGGTTATCTGTTCGGCACTCCACTCACTCGTTCCCCAATATAACGCCTTGCCCTGACGTATAAGATCGTCTATTGCCTCTACAGTTTCTTCAAGCGGAGTCTCTTCATCATACCGGTGACAGTAAAAAATATCGACATAACTGATATTCAGCCTGTCAAGGCTTCCATAAAGCGAGTCAAAAACATGCTTACGGCTTAATCCTTGATCCGTTGGTGAATCACTCATAGGCCAAAAGGCCTTAGTAGCAATTACAAGTTGACGGCGATTTAAACGTGGTAATATTTTACCAAGCAGTGTCTCTGCCGCACCGATGGCATAAACATCCGCCGTGTCGATATAGTTGATACCAAGTTCAACAGCTTTATCTATTATCTTTTCAGCCAGATCGAGCTCTACCTGATTAGCAAATGTTAACCATGATCCATAAGCAATTTCACTAACCTTAAGCCCGCTTCTTCCTAATCTTCTGTAGTTCATAAAAATCTTCCTTATAAAATTGAATCCTAAAAAAAACCAGCGAATTCCAAGATTTTCTTTTCTATAAAAATACCTTAGATTCTCTTACTTTAAAGCAACCGTCATAGCAACCTTTCTGATCAGTTTCTGATCATTCCCAGTAATCCTCGGACAAGCCTTCCGTTAAGCAGATCAAGACACGCCTTCAACTTTTTGTCTGTAAAAACTCCTCCGCTTAAAAGAACAAGCGCCCTTAACGGCATCTCATCAAGCATACGGCGCGCCATAAGATTCACGGTTTCATCATCCGAAACGCTCATCTGATTCATAAATTCACGCGCAATGATTTTCCATAACCGTCTACCCATCCACGTTTCTCGAATATGCCCTAAAGCACTGTTTCGATGAAATGGTCGTCTCGTTTTTTGAACAGGTGGAATAGTATTTCCTAGTAGAGCCTCAAAAGCAGCATCGTTGACTTCAAATACTCCCCTGGGTTTTTCTGACCTATAATAGGGATCCATAAATGACCTAAGCGATTCGTCCACTACCGGCTTGTATCCGGAAACAACATTGACATCTGCTTTTAATCTGATATCACGCGATGAAGCACCGATCATAACCGTAAAAAGTCCTGGCTCGACCTGACGGGTTTTAGTCGCGGTATCAAAAAAAGCAAAGTTATCTCTGGCAAGCTCAAATTCAATTTGTTTAGATTCGCCAGGATTAAGAAATACTTTTGTAAACCCTTGAAGTTCCATCGCAGGACGAAAAAACGAGCTTTCTAAATCATTGATATACAACTGTACTACCTCTTTACCAGCAATATTACCGATGTTTTTAATATTACAGACTACAGATAAATTTTGATCATCACCTATTTCCGAAGAGGAGAGCTTAATATCAGAGTATTCAAACTGCGTATATGATAATCCGAATCCGAACGGAAAGGCCACCGGTTTGTCCATACTGTTATAATAACGGTATCCCACATAGAGACTTTCTCGATATTCAACCTGCTGCGGATTTCCCGGAAAATAACTATAACAAGGGGTATCTTCCAGTTTAAGCGGAAAAGTCTCGGCCAGTTTTCCACTGGGATTTACTTCACCAAAGATAATTTTCGCTATAGCCTCTGATCCAGCCTGTCCACCAAGGTACATTTCGATAAGGCCATGACACTCATTTAACCATGGCAGCTCCACAGGCGCTCCATTGCTTAGTACAACTATAACTTTTTTACCAGCCCGGATCAGTTCTTCAATAAGCTCATTCTGATTGTCAGGCAATCTCATATGATCCCGGTCAAAACCTTCGGACTCAAAAATATTGGGTAATCCGGCAAAAACAATAACCGTTTCGGTTTTGTCACTAACCGCAAGAGCCTGATCAATCAATTTTCTGTCTGTTTTGTCAGTCGAACTGTCATAACCCTTAGAGTAGGCGACCTCACGACCACACACCAGACATAGCTCCTTAAATGGATTGCTTAAACGGGTAGGTACTATCTGAGAGCTGCCTGCTCCCTGATAACGGTATTTAACGGCCATATCACCAATAACGCAAAAGTTTGCCTCTTTATCAAGAGGCAGCACCGATTCATTTTTAAGCATCACCATTGACTCTTCGGCGGCTTCTCGTGCCAAATCATGATGCGCGTTTACATCATAACTGCTGTGTTGTTCAAGAACTCCTGATGCCTTGTTTATAAAATCTAACATTCGAAGCACACATCTGTCAAGATCTGCCTCGTCAAGTTTTCCGTCACGAACCGCCTTTACAATCATTCTGTCATTAATTCCGCCGCTTCCTGGCATCTCCAGTTCAAGCCCAGCCTTAATTCCCTCTACGCGATTATTACAGGCACCCCAATCGGTAACAACTATGCCCTCATGTTTCCACTCGTTTTTTAGAACATCCGTCAAAAGCCACTTATTATCACTTGAGTATTTACCATTTATTCGATTGTACGAACACATCAATGTCCAGGGCTGCGATTTTTTTACAGCAATCTCGAAAGGACGCAGATATATTTCGCGCAAAGCCCGATCATCAACGATTGTATCTATTATAAAGCGGAAATACTCCTGGTTATTAGCAGCAAAATGCTTAAGGCTTGTACCAACACCCTTACTCTGAACGCCATTGATAAACGCCGCACTCATCTCCCCTGCCAGTAAAGGATCCTCAGAAAAATATTCGAAATTACGTCCGCAAAGCGGGCTTCTTTTTATATTGACTCCTGGCCCTAACACAACAGAAACTTTTTCCTGAAGACACTCCTCTCCCAGGGCTTCACCAATGCGGTGCAGAAGAGAAACATCCCAAGAGCTTGCAGTGGTAACTGCAGTAGGGAAACATGTCGAAGGTATGGATCCACCGATTCCCAAATGGTCTCCCCCTTCGGGCTGTTTGCGCAGACCATGCGGCCCATCTGCAACACGAATAGGGGGTATTCCAAGCCGCTTGACCCCCTCTGTAAGCCAGAAACTGCTTCCGCTCATAAGAGAGGCCTTCTCTTCCAAGCTCATATTCTTTAAAAGCTCATTGAAGCTCTCTTCTCCATTCATCATCGGTCTCCTTTTATTCCTGTAATAACTATATCAAGAAAATGACTCATCATATGTTTTGATTCCATTCCCTGAACCTCTAGCAGTGACTCTTCGCGTAACTGAAGACGCTGATGCAAACCTCTAAGTCCGTTTACTATGGTAACCATCAAGAAATGGGCATCTACATCTTTTCGTACAGACCCCTCTTGCTGCCCTTTGCGCACAAGCTCGGTTAACAGATCATCTTTGCTTACACCGAATGTTTTTTGCAACCTCTCTTTCTGATCAAGCACCTGCCTTACTCCAGAAAAATAGGCATCAAACTCGGCAAGAAAAAGAAGGGTTTCTTTATAATCAGGGTTCAACCAGCTTTTTAAAAAGTAGTCTCGTATTTTCGCGCGATAATTTTCACCCTGCAAGCTGTCACGCAGTTGTTCAAAATTACTAACAAGCTCTTTTAAGCGATGCTCCATTAATGTAAAAGCAAGATCGGTCTTGTCTCTGAAATATCTGTACAATGAATTTCGGCTTATACCTGTTTGACGCGCGACATCTGTCATCTGTACTTCAAATAGCCCAGACTCCAAAAACAGCTTTTGTGCCATAGCAAGTATGCGTTCACGCGTTTCGGGTGTCTGGTAAATCATTCGTTTTACGGGCATAACGTTCACCCTCCCTTATGTTACATGTGTAATACATCGCCTTTCCCTCTTATTTGTCAAGAAGGAAGTACCAAAAATATCAATGTAGGGTTGGCATCGGCCTTAAGACTGTTTTGTATGTCGATTTCTAAATGAACACTGTTCAATTAATTCTTTTATTGACATAATTTTCGAAAAGCGGATAATTAGTTTTAAATACGCATGCACAATACTGATAAGTACATTTTCAAACACATTGTACCATAAGTTATTACCCCTTGGAGCCATAATGAAAACACCTGACGAAGTTAAAGATCTTGCATGCCAATACTTTGAAAAAGCCTCGGACTCGATTGCCTTTATTTTTAAATCCCTACTTGGTCTTAGTGTTGAACCGAAGCGCCTTTACGCGAAAAGACTCAACTCTCTTCCTAACGATATAATAATAAACATCGATTACAGATCGGGCGAAACAGAAGGCTTTATCTCGTTTTTCTTTTCATTAAAGATAGCCATGCATATCTGCGAAAAACTGGTTCCTTCCGTTGATACGACATCTTTTAGTGAAGATCATCTGGACATATTAGGTGAAATGGGTAA
Organism: Spirochaetota bacterium; assembly: GCA_035447445.1. Lineage (GTDB taxonomy): Bacteria > Spirochaetota > UBA4802 > UBA4802 > JAFGJZ01 > JAFGRW01. Next base: position 18,169 of record DAOTGZ010000026.1, read on the forward strand.
TATGATTTCCGGAAACGCAATAAGCAAATTTCAACTAATCAACCAGGATATGCGCATACAAACGCCTTACCATTCGGGATATTTTAATATTTTAGCGGCCGAAAAGACCCACTGGATATTCTCCAGCAATTATGAATGTGATTTGGGGAAGGTGGGCATACTGCTTGCGCAAAAAAAGGATATTTAATATTCACTTATCTTGTTGCAAGAGCTGCTATCTGCTATTAGCTGGCCTAAAGGCGCCTAGCCTGAAGTCCGAGATCAGATCTTCACAATAATGGCGAATCTTGAATATTGCTCCAAAACCTGTTAAAGCACCAAACTCTTCGGTAAGTTTCTTTTTTTTATCGGCACTTTCGTACCCACGGGAGAAATTTACGGGATGTTCAAAATTGGCATCCGGGTTACGTACAAGGTAATCACAAAAATCGGCAATCTTGTGTAATAAAAAGGCTGCTTCCTTTAAATAATTGTTTTTACCCTTTTCTATATCCAATTCATTAATTCCAGGTCTTGAAAGCAGAAGTGCATAATCCTCTGTAAATCCCGGAAGCCTTCCAAGATTTGGTTGAGAAAACTGAAAAAGCTCGTTTTCCAGTTTTTGAAGCTTACCTCTGTTTGAGACATCTGTTACTACTATCCATAGAACCGGGTAAAGTCTGTCCGCA
>DAOTGZ010000027.1:0-9912 GCA_035447445.1 Spirochaetota bacterium
ATTGGTATGTTGAGCCTTTAGTCCGGAAACGACAAGGGTAAATATCAAGTCTTTGCGTCTGATAATTTCATGTAAATATTTTTTCATAATTGATCCGAAACCAGCAAACGTGCTGGTTTTACTTTTTATTATTTGTTGCTATAAAATAAGAAAATTTGGATTTTTACCTTTTCTGATATTTGTCGATTCGGTGCAACCTTTTTTTGTTCATTATGGGGACGGTGCATTATGCATTATGGGGACGGTGATGTTTCGGGATGGCATTTGGGACGGTGATGTTTTCGGTCCGGACGACGGGGACGGTGGTGTTTTCCGGACAACGGGGACGGTGATGTTTTCGGGATGGCGACGGGGACGGTGATGTTTTGTTAAAGTCTATAGTTTTATAGTTACCCGTCTTGTTTGTCTCAATATTGGTTTGAAAAATGGTTTGACTCATTTTCCATGAAAAAGTGTATTGAGATTATACGAATAATTTTGGGACAGTAGTAATCTGGCTTGGGAAACGGAGACAGAGATGTTTTGGTTCGGCGCGGCGGATCTGGAATCAGGGACGGTGGTGTTTCAGAGACAGTGATAATTAGTAAGTAAAAACAAGGCAAATCCATGAAAATAGAAGAATACAGAAAACTTTGTCAAAAAAATGAAAACGAAAACTATTTTTTTGACAAATATGTTTTTAGAAAAATATCCATATTTTTTACCATTTTTTTTACTTTTACTGGTGTAAACGCAAATACAGTTACATTTTTGTCATTATTGTGCAGTATAGGTGCCGCCTGGTTTGCCCTTTTTAACACAGATACAGCCCTTTCACTGGTTGTTATTCTTATATTTTTATATTATATCCTAGATCACGTGGATGGGGAGCTTGCCCGCTATCTTATTAACAAGGGCAAGATGAAACCATCACTTGTTGGTGCATATTTTGATCAGCTAGTACATAAATATTCGGCAAATCTGATTCTTTTTTCATTTGGATACGCTGTTTTTACAGAATACGGATACACGTGGGCACTATTTACTGGTTTTATCTGCTGTATTGGCCTATCCGGTTTTCCTAACCTGCTAAATTACAAAGTAATATTGCAAAAAATCATCACTGACCCCAATATTATGCAAAAAGCAGAATATAAGGAGTTGCTTGATCGCTGTGATCAGAAAGGTAATTCGATTAAAATCATTCAAAAAGGATTGGGGTTAAAGAAATACAAAAAAATTGCGGGGGAAATACTTGTGTTTCCGGGCGGTGTTTTACTCTGTGCAATAGCGGCACTCTTGGATCTTGTCTTTAAGGATATCATCTACATGGGATTCGGTTTTAATTTTAGACTTCTGCTCATCGTCGGTCTTACCCCGGTGTATCTTCTTAAGGTGGTTCTAGATTGGAGAAAATGGATGAAACAGCTAAAAAACGCGGGTTAAACCACTAACGATCCTGTAAAAATCTTAATAATCTTTCCGATGAATTTCCGTCTTTATAGGTATTTAACCGGTTTACCATCTCTTTATATTGCTCTTTGAACTTTTTTTCTTTGCTCCATCTTTCAACAGAAAGAGCAAGTTTACCAAGAGCGTCTTCATCCAAAGCAAATGGGCCTGAATAAGCCTCGTCGGGCTCCAGATACAGGCTACGGCATCTATTTCTGTACTCTTCTACATCATAGGTGTAAAATATCACAGGACGCCCAGTGAGGCAAAAATCGTTGGTAACACTGGAATAGTCGGTAATTAGAACATCAGTTACCAGTAATAATGGCTGAAGATCTACAACAATGTCTGAGCAATCCTTTATATATTCAAGATTTCGGGGAACCACAATGTTTTTATCGTATGGATGTTTCTTGATAGCCAATAACCAATTTCTTTTTTTAAATTCTTTTTCAATTTGTGCATAAAACTTATCCGAAAATGGTCTAACCATCGTATAGTTATCACGAAATGTTGGAACATAAGTAAAAACTTTTCTGTAATTTTTCGTCAAATCTAACACTTTTAACGGAATTGGATAACTCTGATAAAAAATATCGTTACGGGGATAACCCAAGATGTGTACTCTTTTTGACCCAAACGCGCTTTTACAGATGTCAGCCGTCATTTGGGAAGTAGCAATAATATATTTATAGGGGCGATACAAAAAGTATTTCTTGAAATCCCTTTTTAACATGTTGGCAAACCTATCAAAGATTTTTATCTTAAACAGATTAAAACCAGCTATCCCCTTGCCTTCACGCGCCGCATCTAAGCCTATTTTTTTAAGAGCTATCCCGTGAAAGGTCTGTACATAATTGAAACAACCAATGCTTGATAAACCGAAATAAAGAATATCTCGTGGCATCTGTTCAATAACAAGAAATTCTGAGCGGAGTATCCATGTAAATGCTTTAAACGAATATTTATATAAAACCGGATACCCATCACTCTCCATGGATGCAAAAAGCTCTTTGCAGCCGGTTATCCAGTATGTGTTTTGATGATTAGCATCAAGCAGGTATCTGTAAAAATATGCCGGATTTCCAATAAACTGATCCCCGCGTGAAGCACCCATCAAAAAAGACCCTTTTTTTTTAGGTGCAACCAACGACAGAAAAATAAGAAGAATATCCAATAATATATCTATCACCATCATTAAATGTTTGTAAAAGCTCAAGTTTTTATGTCAAGTATTTCTGAGTTCTAATTTTATATTTTAACATATGGGAACATATGGGGACGGTGGCGTTTCCGAGCATGTGGGGACGGTGATCCTTCCGAGCATATGGGGACGGTGGCGTTTTGGGGCAACGGGGACGGTGATCATTCCGAGCATGAGGGGACGGCGGTGTTTTGGGGCAACGGGGACGGTGATCATTCCGAGCATGAGGGGACGGTGGCGTTTCCGAGAATATAGGGACGGTGGCCTTTCCGAGCATATGGGGACGGCGGTGTTTTGACATAAAAGAGACAGAGACTAAGATGTAATTCATTCATTTTTTTTGCCTTTTCAAAAAAAAATTTTAACAAAATCAATAAAAATTCGTTTATATAGTCAGTGGCATTTTTTGACACCCTTAATCTTATACTTAATAACCTCAGTCAAAGCACATTCCTAAAAATTAATTAAACTAATAATTATATGTAAAGGACGGTTCATGATGAGAAAACCAAGAGAAATTGTTGATGGATCAACATATCATGTTTCTGCGAAAATAAATCGTGGGGAATTTATCTTCAAAGACAGAGCCGATTTGAAAATTCTATTTTTCAAACTTGTAAAGAGAACTCATGGAAAATATAAATTTCATGTTCAAGGGATCACTGTGATGGATAATCATATACATATGACGATTAAACCGAGTAAAGGGGAAAAGCTCGGTAACATCATGAATTCAATACTAAGTACATTTGCAAGAAGGTATAACGTTATTATTAACAGCCATGGTCATGTTTGGTATGATCGTTTTAAAAGCAAAGTAATTGTTACTTTTACTCAATACATAAACACTCTAAGATATATTTGCAATAATCCATTACGAGCAGGCATGGTTAATGATCCATTAAGTTATAAATTCTGTGCTGTTAATGCTCTGTACACCAAGGAGAAAAGCGAATTGGTATCAATAATTCAAAGCATAATTGATTTCAAAAACAAAGAGCTATTAAATATTTATGATGATTATATAAAAGAATTCGATGTCAATAAGGCTATTGAAAAAGACATAACAATAGGTTTTTATCCTAATAATCCAGGGCGGCCCAAAAAGGATAAAAAATGATATTTTTGGCAAAAATTATAAAATATGGAATTTTCAGTTAAGCGAAGAATCAGAGAGTTCTGAAGGAGAGAGTGTCAGGAGAGTGTAAAAAAGATTGTGTAAATAATCATTTACGTATACTATATTTCACTCTTTCATCAAAATGAATTACAATTTCCACTTGTATTTAACTGAGTTCTTCGATCTGAGCATTGTCCATTTTCTGCAAGTAAAACCGAAACGACATTATCACTTTAGATCAGTAACGGTCTTTGTCACTTATTAGCAGCAAATACCTCCGCCCCCGTTTTACCGCATCTGTTTTTTAACACTGTCCCTTTAGTCACGTACGAAAACACCACCGTCCCTGTACGACCAATAACTTTTCGTAACACCACCGTCTCTGTACGACCAATAACTTTTCGTAACACCACCGTCCCCATTAAACCTCCGTCTAAAACCTCCGTCCCCGTTTTACATCACATTGCGGAACACTGTCCCTTTTGTCCCCTACGAAACGCCACCGTCCCTGAAGCTCGGTCCCTGAGCTCGGTCCCTGTAAAAGCTCACATTTTACGCATATAGTCATCATCAACGCGAATTATATCATCTTCGCCAACATATTGACCAACTTGTGTCTCGATTATGTTCAAGGGAACCATCCCATTATTGGTAAGTCTGTGAGAATCACCGATTTTAATGTATACTGATTCATTTGGTCGTACTATCTGTTCTTTGCCCTCTATCTCGACAGTCGCGGTTCCTGTAACGACTACCCAATGCTCACTGCGGTGCATGTGTTTTTGTAAAGAAAGTCGGCGACCGGGTTTAACCATAATGCGCTTAATTTTGAAATTACTGCTCTCTTCTAATACGGTGTACGTTCCCCATGGGCGATGCACCGTACGATGTACTTCGGTAAGTTCTGTCTTGTGTAAACCACCGTCCCCTAAGATATCGACTATTTCTTTTACTTTTTGTGAATCACCGCGTTTTGCAATCATCAAGGCATCATCAGTATCAATGATAATCGAATCACTAATTCCGATGGTAGAAATTGTTCTGTCGCAACCAATTATTAGATTGTTTTTACTGTCGATAGAAACATGATTGGTATCAACAGTATTACCCGCATTATCCTTAGGCAAAACCTCGTACAAAGAGTCAAAACTCCCCAGATCATTCCAGCCAAAATCAGATCTGATTACTGCTCCCTTATCAGATTTTTCCATTACGGCATAATCAATACTGTCAGCAGGTATGGCCGCCATTTTTTCATATGGAACGAAGAGTGAGTCTGTATCCTGCTCAAAACGGCGTTCAGAATTATTATATGCATTTCGAGATGCTTCATAAATCTCAGGTGCATATTTTTTTAATTCATCAAGAAAAACTTTTGCTTTAAAGATAAACATACCGCTATTCCAGTAATAATTTCCCTGTTGCAAATACTCTTTGGCAGTATTTTCATCTGGTTTTTCCTTGAACGCTTTAATTAGATAATTGTCATTGTCCCCAAGTTTTTTTCCGGCTTCGATATATCCAAATCCTGTTTCAGGGTATGAGGGAGCAATCCCGAATGTGACAAGATATCCTTCAGTTGCAAGTTTTTCAGCCTCGATCGCGTTTGCAAGGTAATTTTCTGTATCTTTTATCAAATGATCAGAAGGAGTAACAAGAACGACATCATCTTTATTACAATCCATACATGCGAGAGCTATAGCTGGTGCTGTATTTCGTCCAAGAGGTTCCAGTATAAATCGGGTCATGTTTTTAATAGAGCTAACTCCGGAATCCTCACTCTGATCGGCAGTCATAAAATGCAGATCCCTGTTAGTAACAAAAATAAATTTATCGCATATAGAACTATTACGAACAACTGTTTTTTGAAATAGCGATTTGCCTTCAAACAAAGGGACAAATTGTTTTGGATAAAGCTTCCTCGATAATGGCCAAAGTCTTGTACCGCTTCCACCACATAACACTATATTAACCATTATTAACCTTCCTGTATTGTAAAAATAATTATTCTAAACTTCAGGTCTTCCAACACTGATATATGTGAATTCTCTTTCTTTCATCGAAGAGCACTTGTACTGATTACGCCCGTCAAATATAACAGGTTGTCTTAATAGACTCTTTATTCTTTCAAAATCCGGACGTCTAAAATGATGCCACTCGGTCATTATTATTAAAGCGTCAGCGTCTTTTAGGCAATCGTAATTGTTGTTTACATAATCAATTCCAGAATCAGGCAATAAAGGTTTTGCGTTATTAACCGCTATCGGATCATATGCTGTGAAAATTGCTCCCAATTTATAAAGGTAATTTATAATATCTACAGCTGGTGCTTCGCGCATGTCGTCAGTCTGAGGTTTAAAAGCCAATCCCCATACGGCAAATTTTTTTCCTTTAACAGCTCCACCATAATGGTCAACTATCTTTTGAGCAAAAATCTGTCTTTGCTCAAGATTTACCTCTTCTACAGCATTAAGAATTTTAGACTCCATGCCCAATTGTTTTGAGGTACGTACAAGTGCCTTAACATCTTTTGGGAAACAGGAACCACCATAGCCAATACCGGCATACAAAAATGAACGCCCAATTCTGGAATCAGATCCAATTCCTTTTCTTATCATTTCGACATTTGCTCCCGTAGCATCGCAAATACGTGACATCTCGTTCATAAAACTGATTCTTGTTGCCAGCATACAGTTTGCCGCGTATTTAGTCAATTCGGCTGAGGGTATATCCATACTATAAAATCTATCTTCACTGCGCGTAAATGGCGAATAGAGTTCTTTCATTAGTTCTGCAACACGCACATTATCACAACCAACAATAACACGTTCCGGTCTCATAAAATCATCAACAGCGTCACCCTCTTTTAAAAACTCTGGGTTAGAAACAACATCAAATTCAATATCACTACTATCTCTTTCAGCTAGAACTACTTTTATTTTTTCACGCACTTTTTCAGCAGTACCTACTGGAACTGTTGACTTGTTAATTACGATAGTATACCCTTTCATATTATTTCCAATATCATTGGCTACACTTAATACATATTGAAGATCAGCTGATCCATCTTCTCCTGGGGGCGTTCCTACCGCAATGAAAGCAAATAAGGATTTTTCCAAGCCGTCGCTAACGGAGGTAGAAAAGTTTAATCTACCTTCAGAATAATTACGTTTAACAATTTCTTCCAGTCCCGGCTCGTAAATAGGGATTATACCTTTTTTAAGATTCTCAATCTTATTCTCATCTATATCAATGCACCAGACATCATTACCCATATCAGCAAAACATGCCCCGGTGACAAGCCCTACGTATCCTGTTCCAACAACTGTAATCTTCATAGCTTCTCCTAAATGTTGCAGTATTACAACACTGTTGCAAAATCAGAACATGTTTACAACAGTAACAATTTTAAAATCATGACTATCAGATATTTTATCCATGATTTTACAAGATAAATTTTTACATCATTGATTATGGCAATAGAATTTCATTGGCAGGTACTTTATTCGGCACTATGTTAATTATTTCAAATACAAATACGAATATAGTAATATTTGCAGTTAACCAATTATAATGTTTAATTCTTTTATTAAATCCATAATGACTACATTATTCTTGGATATTTCTTTTAAATAATTATCGATAAATAATTGCGACTCTTCATTACAACAATATTCAGGATGCAATCCTGTAATATTTGGATTTACCGTTTCACCTTTTTTTTCATTATCATAAGAAAGCTTTTCTCTGAGCTTTTCTCCAGGCCTTAATCCGGTATATTCTATTTTGATGTCTATTTCAGGTGTCAGTCCTTTCGATTTAATAATATTTTCTGCGATCTCTTTTATTAAGTATTCTCTTCCCATATTGAGAATATAAAGAGGATGACTCTTCAACACAGCCGCGTGAATTACAAGTAAAGCAGCCTCCGGTATTGTCATAAAATATCTACGCATTTCAGGATGAGTAATTGTTACAGGCCCCCCTCGGTCTACCTGGTTATTAAAAAGTGGTATAACAGAACCGCGACTACCAAGAACGTTACCGAATCTGACCACCGATGTTTTCATTTTTGTGTTATACGACATAGTGAGAATTTCACCGGCACGTTTTGTTGCTCCCATAACCGATGATGGTTCTACCGCTTTGTCGGTAGATATAAAAACAAATGATTTTACTTCATTTTTTTCAGAAGAATTTAATAGAGTACTTGTGCCGCCAATATTATTGAGACATGCTTCTCTAATATTGAATTCCATAAGCGGAACATGCTTATGTGCTGCAGCGTGAAAAACAACGTCCGGTTTGAATTTTTTTAGAATCGAATCTATCGAAGAGCCATCTCGAACATCCGCGATTACATAACTAACACTGATTTTTTTATTGAATCCGGTCATGGTTTGTGAAAGATTATAGATAGATCCTTCTCCATGGCCAAGACAAATAAGACTATCTATATTTAACCTCATTAGCATACGGCAAAGCTCTGATCCTATGCTCCCCCCAGCACCGGTTACTAAAATTTTTTTTCCACAATACTCTTTTGATAGCAGTGTGGTATCGCAAGTAATTTCGTCCCGATCAATAAGTTTAATATATGATGAGTCTTCCAACTCATTTATTAATGGAGAATCGAAGAATCTGGTTACATAGGGAAGTATTTTGACATTAATGTTGCGATCATACTGTAGAACCCTGTAAAGTGCGTTATTGATCTGTTCGGTATTCGCGGAAGGTATCGCAACGATAAACTGTTCAATGTTATCACTCTCTACAATTTTTTCAATATCCTTACTCTCTCCAAGCACTCTTATTCCGTTTATACTGGTACCAATAAGCTTACTGTCATCATCCACAAATCCTGCTACAGTAATCGAACTTTCCAATAACTCGGTGGCAATACTTTGGCCTGCAGAGCCTGCGCCATAAATCAAAACAGCTCCTTTATTCATTTTATCTCCCTTCCACACAATCTTCGGCTGTTTTAATCACAGTTTTTGCTACGTAATTAACTTCGTTATCTGATAATCCTGGATAAATAGGCAAAGAAATTTCACGTTTATATACCCAGTCGGCACCAGGATAATTATGGGCATCAAGTTTGTCTTTATAATAGCTGAATTCATAAAAAGGAATAAAATGCAACGAGCTTGATACTCCTTTTTCTAACAGTTTCTTTGAAAAGTTATGCCTATCAATTTTTAACTCATCAATATTTATTTTTAATGGGTAAAGGTGGAAGGCACATTCTACATAATTTTCAATTTCATATGGTAGTATATATGGGTTATCAGAGAAATATTTGTCATATATTTTTGCGATTTGTTGACGTTTTTGCAAGGAACTGCCGCATCTACGAAGTTGTGATAATCCCAGCGCGGCCGCTGTGTCGGTCATATTGTATTTATATCCGTTTTCAGTAACATCGTAAACGGGACTTCCGCCTTTTCCGTATCGGTTCCATGCGTCACGGGTTATTCCATGCAGGCGAAGAGAGCGTATTCTGTCAAGCTTTCTGGAATTGGCACCAACAATCATTCCGCCTTCGCCAGTAGTTATAGTCTTTGTTGCGTAAAAACTAAAACATCCGTAATCACCTATTGTCCCCAAGGCACGCCCCTTATAAGTCGCAGGAAACGCATGTGCTGCATCCTCGATAACAACAAGATTATGCTCAGCGGCAATACTCATTATTGGATCCATATCAGCCGCGTTTCCGGCATAGTGCACCGGTATTATCGCCCTGGTATTCTCTGTAATCAGGTTTCTGACATGATTTGTATCTATTGTATGATTATCTTTTTCAATATCAGCAAAAACAGGAGTTGCTCCGGTATATAATACAGCCTCCGCAGTTGCTACAAATGTGGTTATCGGAATGATTACCTCATCTCCTGGACCTATATTTTCGGCAACAAGTGCGAGGTGAAGTGCTGCAGTACAAGAACTTACCGCAACAGCTTCATCTTTCTCCAAAAAAGCCGCGAATAATTTTTCAAATTCGAAAGTTCGAGGCCCCATCGTAAGCCAACCACTTCGCATACTTTCGACAACTGCATCGATATCTTCTTCTGTGATATCCACTTTATGAAAAGGAATTTCCATATAATTTTCCTGCCGGGAATATAAAGATTCAAAACAGAGCAAATAATTATGC
>DAOTGZ010000027.1:10012-18652 GCA_035447445.1 Spirochaetota bacterium
CATATAATTTTCCTGCCGGGAATATAAAGATTCAAAACAGAGCAAATAATTATGCCCGTGCGTTATTGAGTCAAACAAAAATCATCACCGCCTCAAATACCAGAGTAATTACCCGAAAAACAGGTCACCGTCCCCAATTTCCCGGCAGATCACAGACAGAAAACGTCACCGTCCCCGTTTTCCGGCAAATTACAGACAGAATACGTCACCGTCCCCGTTTTCCGGCAAATCACAGACAGAAAACGTCACCGTCCCCAATTTCCCGGCAGATCACAGACAGAAAACGTCACCGTCCCCAATTTCCCGGCAGATCACAGACAGAATACGTCACCGTCCCCAATCAATTAGTTCCGTTTTTGTTCAATGCGAACCGGAAATCATTTCCTGTCGGATTCTGAAATATTTTTAAATCGAACCATGATGCTGCAGCAAGGATATGATCAAAAATATCGGCCTGAATTTCTTCATAGTTTACCCAATTTGTATCGTTTGTAAAAACATAAAGCTGCAGCGGCAGACCTTTTTCGGAAGGCGGCAACTGTCTTACAATCTGAATCATTCCGTCATGAATCTTAGGGTGATTCTTAAGATAATTTGCAATATAATGTCTAAAAACCCCAATATTGGTCATACGTCGCCCGTTTATCGGTACCGATGGATCAGCTCCAAAACTTTTGTTGTATTCTTCGATCTCTTTTTGACGGCAATCAATATAATCACGCAAATGGAAAATCTTTAAGTACGAATCAAGCATCCCGTCAGTACAGAATTTTATGCTGCTGACATCAATATGCACAGATCGCATAATCCGTCGCCCACCCGACTCCTGCATACCTCTCCAGTTTTTAAAAGAGTTCGAAACAAGCGCGTATGTCGGAATTGTTGTAATTGTTTTATCAAAGTTCTGAACTTTTACTGTATTTAACGAAATATCAATTACATCTCCATCTGCACCATATCCGGGCATCTCTATCCAGTCACCAACCCGTACCATATCGTTAGCCGACAATTGAACACCGCCTACAAGCCCCAAGATGGAATCCTTAAAAACCAGCATTAGTACTGCAGATAATGCTCCAATACCTCCAAGAAGCAGCGAAGGGCTTTTTCCCATTATTCCGGCTATCATAAGAACGATTGCAATTACGGTAGCAAATATTTTGGCCACCTGTAAAAAACTTTTTATAGGACGGGTTTTGGATATTGAGTAGGAGTTGTATATATCGTTGACGGCATCAAGAAGCGCGTACAAAGTTATAAGAGCTATAAAAATAATGTATACCTTTACCCCTCTATTTAACGGTTCCTGCAAATAGTCAGGAAAAAAATTAATAAAAATATAAATTATAACGGCAGGAACACAGTGGGATAAACGTGAAAAAACCTTACGCTCAAGCATAATGTTATCCCAGGTAAAACGGTTATTTTTAATGTACCAGGAGGCAGCTTTAAGAATAATCTTTTTTGTGATGAAATTTGCCGTAAAACTTAATAGAAACACGATAAAAGCCAATACAAAATATGTAATCATGTTCAGATAAGCAGGATCAAAATTAAATTGTGACAACAACTCATTTAAATAAGAAACCAGCATTTTAAACCCCGTTGATATTTTTTCTATATTGTTTAATTATTTTTTTAACTGTCAAGAAATTTCACCGCTCCAGAAAATATCCAAGCCCCGACATTCTTTTCCGTTCATTTTTCACAGCTTCTTCAAGTACTTCACTACTTGAAATAATATAAACGCGTTCTCGTGCTCGCGTCAAAGCCGTATATATAAGTTCACGAGATAGAACCGGCGACATGTAATCAGGCAATATGATAACAATATTGTCAAATTCCGAGCCCTGACTCTTATGTACTGTCATGCTGTAAACAGGTTCACAACTGCTGATTAACGAGTAATTTACACGCTTTAACGATTCTCCGCTCTCATTTTCCAGATAAAACCAGTCTACTCCTTTTTCATTAATTACAAGTCCTGTATCACCATTATATAAACCCAGATCGTACATGTTTCCTGTTACAATTAACGGCTCAGCGTTTCCAGATATTTTCAAATCATTTGTAATAATGTTTTTAAGGGTGTTGTTCACCGACTCGACCCCTCTATCGCTCTTTCTAACTGCGCAAAGAAACATAAGTCTGTTAAAAGATTCTATTTTGTCTTTTATGTTCTGCTGACTCTTAAATGAGCCATACTGTATGCCGGTATCTTTTTCAATTTTACCTATAACTTGTAGAATGCTTTCTCGTATGTTTTTACCCCCATCACAGATTACTACCTGTGAATTGTTTTTTGAACATAACTCCATAAAAAGTTTATGATTACCCGTTTTAACAGCCTCAGCACACATACCAATGCCTCCGGTTATCGAAAACCTGTAACTTTTTTGCAAATAGATCACAGAATCAGTTAATCCGTTTATATTATCGCCACATAGCGTTTCATCAATATTAACGCCACAATTTACGGCAAATTTCTTAAACTCATTTGAATAAAGTTTTCCATTATTGCGATAGCATATATCTGCCATGATCGCACCAGCATCAACAGACGCCAGCTGCCTGCTATCACCTAACAATATCAGTATGCTATCATCTCGAAGCCGAAGCAGTAGTTTGTAGAGCAATGACAATGACATCATTGATGCCTCATCCACAATCACAAGATTATAAGGTAATTTTTCTATATGTTGATCAATATGTTGCCGAGCCGAACCAATAAGACGGTGAACAGTTAACGCCTCGATATCATCATCTTTAAGCCATTTTTTTAAATTCTTTTCCATGGACATATCTTCGGTTACAACGGACCTTGCCTTACTAAAAGCAGTAAACATTCGAGCCGCAGCCTTTCCGGTCGGAGCCGTTAGCACAGCAGTAAAGCTGTTCCCCTTCATCCTTTCGATTGCTGCCAAAAGCATATATATTTTGTAAACAGTTGTTGTTTTCCCAGTACCAGGACCACCTGTGATAATAGTAAGATTTCTTTTTAATGCGGCACGAGCAGCGATATATTGCCAATCAGCTTCTTTATTGTTTTCGTTATAGGCAAATATCTGTTTCGAAACTTTATCAATCTCTTCAGAAACATCGTTTTTTATCTGTGATGCTTTGTCCAATAATAACAAGGCACATTTTTTTTCCTGAAAAAATTGTTTGTAAAAATAGAGAAGCCCGTTAAAATAGACAACAGGAGTTACAGAGCTGCCTGTGCCGACGGTTTTGAATTTATTAAAAAAATCTTCACTAACAAATTTTACAAGCTGATCTGCCAATTCATTTGTCATATTAACCACAGAGTCATTATACTCGTAAAGATTATCATCATCGAAAGGACTAACACCAAGCTGGTAGCAGACATGCGCATTTAACGTAACCCGGCTTAATGCTAAAAGTATAAGATGGTAAAGAGGATCGTAAAACTCCTCCTGTTCCAGAATATAATCACTGCTTAATCGATCCGCTTCACAAAATATTTCTTCTATAAATAGTTGCGAATATCTGTTATAGAAATCATCTTTTGACTTAATATTATTGAAAGTGGTAGAGCTTGTTAACTTTATATCTTTAGCATTATCGATAGTTGTTCCGTTCTTTTTGCTCATACAAAACACCTCTCGACTTCAATCAGAAATTGTTCTTTAGGTCGGTCAAAATAAACACCACTGCTGCAATCCTCTCTCATGCCGCGAACATAAAGATATAAAACCCCGCCAAACATCGAATAGTCAAAACTTCCACAGCGAGATTTAATATATCGCCAAAGAGCAATCGAATAAATAATCATCTGTATATGATATAAATGCCTTCTCATAGAATCTTTTACCTCTGACTCGGAATATGTTCCAGGCAGATAGTTGCTCTTCCAGTCAGCGATAAATATTTTATCTTTATAAACGAAGGTTAAATCTATAAAGCCCTTCATGAAACCGTTTATTTCCGAAACAATCATTGTTTCGTTTGTAACAAATTCAGGGTACTCTTTATTTATGATTTTGACAAGCCTTGTTATGTCAACATTGTTAATAGCGAAATAGAACTCCATCTCATGCACCCGATCACGAGAATTTAACATTGAAAGTTTAAAACCTGGCATCACCTCAGCCTTTAAGACAGAAGATACACATTGCTGCATATAATCTTTATAGCACAGATCAAAGCCATATCGGTTAAGCGCATCTTCAATGATGTGAAGTTGCTCCCCAATATCGTTTATAAAATCAATATTTTCAAATACTTTATGAAAGCAATTACCAGCCGATGCTCCGGGTGGCAGCATATTCTCATCACGTTTCTGTTCCGGCAAATGAGTCTCGTGACCCGACTCATCATATATACCAGAGGTAATATAGCTGTAACTATTGATCCTCCAACTTCTATCTATAGCTCTATCGAAGACTCTGCTTTTAAAGTTGGTTACTTTTTCAGTTTTAGAAAACAGTTTATCCGAATCATGTTCACTATTATCAATATGTTCGATATCAATATTTAAGCCGTCAAATTTTTCTTTTAATATACCTGATAAATCAGGCTTGTCGGTTTTCAGCAAAGAGCGCAATTTTTGCACATAATCATCCGAATTATCATCTTCACTCTCATCAAGCATGTTGGCAAAGAAAAGATAATCAAGGGCGGACGAATAGAAGTTGGATTTATTATTTTTTACATTTCCCCAATACAGATATAGACGATTGCAGGCGCGTGTCAACGATACGTAGAGCAATCTAATATTTTCGGCAAGTATCTCGTTAGCGCATTTTCTGTAATTATCGCAATCGTTTCCACCAACAATTTCCAGACATCTTTCACCGTTCTTATGATAAACAAAATTATTATTAGCAAATGGTTCTGAATTATTCCAACAATAGGGAACAAAAACTATCGGGTACTCCAAGCCCTTACTCTTGTGAATCGTAGATACTATAACGGCCTGTTCGTCGCTCTCCATCCGCACCGGCTGTTCTCTGTCATCATCGTCGATATCTTCATTTTTTAGCATTTGAATATAGAAAAGAAGTTCATCGGGACTCGCACTATTTCGTAAACAGTAGCGATTAAATATTTCTATCAATTGATTATAGTTGGTAATTATTCTATCACCATTGCTCAAAGAAAGAATTCTATTGTATGTATCAAAATCTTCAAAAACAGCACAGACCGCTGTATTAAAACCTGATTTTTTCCATAACTCCGCGTATCTTCTTATATCAAGAAGATAGCCGTTATATTTTTCACTATCATTATGAGCAATGTCGTCAATATCGTTAACAGTAAGTCCGCAAATTCTTGTACATAAAAGTGCCGAAAGTTTTTTCATGCAGTATGGGTCAGAAAGAGATTCTGCAAGAAGCTCAATTTCAAAAAACTCCTCACTGCTGTAAACAGATACGGGATTTATTTCTATTGCGTTTATTCCCTGTTCACGAATAGACGCTGCGACTTTTGATCCTTGCTTACAGGTTCTAGTAAGAACTGCAATATCAGCAGGCATAATAGGCCGTTTGATTTTTTCACCGTCATCAGATTTATCGCCTATCATAGCACTCTTTTTTTCTGATAAAGCAAGAATCTCTTTAATTCTTAACGCAATATTATCTGCAATATGTTGTTCCGATTCAGACTTGTTAAAATTGTCTATCAAAGAAACAATAAAGTTCGAACGTCCATCTTCGATAATGAAATCACTACTTTTCCCCTTAGCGGATAACGCTTTTCTGTATGCGATGCTCTTTTCGATAAACGGATTATTATTGCTAAATATGCGGTTTATGGGATCGATAATATCAGATGTCGATCTGAAATTAGTTGTTAATGAATATCGTTCTTTACAGCTTTTTGCAGCCTCTATATAGGTCTCAAGATCCGCGCCTCTAAAAGAGTAAATAGCCTGTTTGGGATCACCAATAAAATAAAGATAAGTGTTCATATTACTGAAAAGTGTAGAAAAAATATTGTACTGCATCGGATCGGTATCCTGAAATTCATCAATAAAAACAGAGCTAAATCGATTGCTTACGGTTTTAATCAAGTCTTTGTTATTGTTTACAGCCTTATCAAGATTTGAAAGCATATCGTTATAGCTTATCAGATGTCTCTCTTTTTTATGCGAATCAAGTCTTGTTTTTATGATCTTTAACATATAATGTATCAGAGCTGTTTTTCTGGCCGTACTCTCTTCATCTTTTTGACCCTCATATTGCAGGCATATTTCATCGAGTTCTTCACAAAAATCAAAAAAAGGATGTTGTACAGGTTCTTCTTCGAATTTTTTTAAGAACGCCTTTTCAATTATAGTCTTTCTGCTAAAGAAAGATATTATATCACGAAAATTATCTGAAAGAGGATAATCTGTTTCAGTGTTATTAAAAAATTGTGATAAATTTTCTATGAGATTTTCAAATTTGTATTTCTTCTTAAATTTAAAATCGTCTTTAAAAAATGTTTCGACCTCTTTTTCCCATGAAGGATCAATTTGTGAAATTTTTTCGTTATAGTTCTCTTTTGTTTTAACATAAAGCTCTTCAAGATTATCACTGGCAAAAGATATGGCTACATTTTTTACAAGCTGTTGGCTTATACTGGGAGTTATTTTTAGAGAGATATGTTTTGTATATTCTCGGGCAAGCTTTGTTATATATTTAAGGGACACTCCATACTCTTCTAACAGAGCAAAAGAGAGATCGCTCTGCTTGTAAGTATACGATCGATAAAAATCATCTGAAAGTTGACGTACAACTTCATCCTGATTTTCAATAACAGATGTCGTAAAAGGTGATCCGGTTTCAAAGGCGTTTTCGCTCAGCATACGCTGACAAAAACTATGTATTGTAAAGATAGATACATCATCAAAATTATGTATTGCTCTTGCCGTAATAATTTTACGTCGCTCGATCTGATTTGAATCGGGATCTTTATACATACAAATATTTCTTACACAAGCCATTTCGTTTGACTCATCATTATTGCCGGCATAAACATCAAGCGCGATATTTAAAAACTTCCTTATACGATCTTTTAATTCACTAGTAGCGGCGTCGGTAAATGTTACTACAAGAATCTGATCTACACTCATCTCTCTGTATATAACCTGCCACAAGAAAAGCAGGGCGATCGAGAATGTTTTACCAGTACCGGCGCCTGCCTCTACAAGATTTCGTCCTGGAATGGGTGGTTTGGAAAGATCAAGTTCTTTATATAAATTTTTTGTATCAGTCATCTTATACCTTCAATATTTCGGGACAACTCTCTTTTATTCCGTTAAAAAACTGAAGAGAGTTTTCCGCGAACTCTTTTGTATATAGGTCAATACTGTTTTCGAAACAGAGTTCTTGGTATCTTTTTTGTTTGGCTATATAGTCGTTATAAACTTTATCTGTATTCTCATAAGGAGTTTTCATAAGTTCTGATAAAAGATCATCAACACTTTTCTCTTTTTTTGATTCTTTGTTTATTTCCTTGTACAGACCTAACGAATCGTTTAGAGAAAAACGAAGCGGACTTTTTAACCCCTGACTGTATAAGCTCAAAATATTAGATAAATAATTATCAGCATCACTCTTCTTTATAATATTAAAGAGTAGTATTCCCTCTTCCGAAACAACAAAAGTTTGTTTGCAACTGTTTTTGCTAAACTGAAAGAGTAGATGTTCTAGCCAAATTCGTGCTATATTATATTTAATATATTTAAGGCCATTTGGAATAATAACGAAACGTCCTTCTTCATTTACAAAATCCAAATTCGAAGATACACTAAAAGCAGAATCCTTTTTATACTCCGTATTTATACTACTGCTATACGTAGCCTCACATTCATAAAAGGAATTTACCTTGGTAAGTTTATTTAACTCATCAAATATCAGCTGTGAGCCCTGCTTAATCTTAAGGTATTCATATTTTCCTGACGCAAAAAGAGGCAATAGCCCGTTCATAGATAATACTCGGTAATAATCATCTATACACTTACCATCGATAAGCCGATTAACCAGCATCTTTATAATCTGACCTTTAGAGCTGTTACCCAATGATAAATCTTCGCTATTATTATATTCATTACCATGTATAGTGAAATCTATACCGACCCGCTTTCTTAACAAAAAACGACATGGATTTTCAAAAAAATCTATAATCATACCTATATTAGTTGTTTGGAAATTATGTTCAGGAGTCGAAGAGAGCGAATCAGAAAAATATGAGTAACTATTTTTCTCACCCCCGTAATATATTTTTGCTCTTTCTATTTGACGAGAATCATAAGTAAAATGTCGACTGTCACTGTTATCAAGATATCCCGACGAAAACGGCTGCAACTTATGAACTACAATAAATTTTTCGGCTTCAAAATTATCACAGTTTTCCTCAAGATAATGTAAAAGCTCTAACAAGAGCGGAGATGGAAAAAGTTTACTATTATCTGATTCTTTAAACGATTGGTAACTAAAATAGAGAAATTTTCTGGCACTTAAAATTGTCTCAAGAAAAAGATATCTGTCATCGAATCTCATTGATCGGTCGCCAATAGCAGGATAACGACTCAAAAGGTCATAACTTCCCTTTCTGCCCTTGCGTGGAAAAGCTGCTTCATTGAACCCTATAACAGCAATAACCTTAAAAGGTATTGAACGCATCGGCAGC
>DAOTGZ010000028.1:0-18283 GCA_035447445.1 Spirochaetota bacterium
ATTAATTCATCGTCGTAGCGAAAAATATCAGTCAAAATATAACTAAAATCTGAAATAAACCAGATCGGCAAAATGCTCATTAAGATTATCATCAACATAACAATTATTATCGAGAATTAATGTGCTGATATCCAACTCTGCCAAGATATCCACCGGAAATGTAGAGCAAATCAAATCTGCAGCATTCTCTTTAACGCTCTCTATCTCTTTAAAGAGCTTATCGTGTTCATTCATCTTTCACCTCTTTTCCCTTACATATACCAACTTATTTTCAGAGAAAATTGACGAAAAAAATAATATGTTTGGAAAAAAATTTTACAATTCTGCTTATTTCCTGTTATTAATGCTATAAGCTATCATAAAATTGTTATTGACCAACCTAACCAAATTGAGTACTATATTTAGACTCTTTACAGTGGAGATGAAATGAATATTTCTAAAGACATCAGACCTATTTCTTATATAAAATCACACGCAACCGATATATTAAAACAGATAAACGAATCTCGCCGCCCTGTGTATATTACACAAAATGGAGAAGCCAGAGCAGTTCTTGTTGATTCTAACAGCTATGAATCGATGCAAAAAACAATCATGTTGTTAAAACTCGTTTCTCAAGCTGAAAAGGATATTATTGATGGCAAATACAATGATCACGACTCCTTTTTTACCGATCTGGAAAAGGAACTGGAGATTACGTTTAATAGTAAATGAAAAACTATGAGGTTCAATGGACGAGTACTGCTCAAAATGATGTTCGCAATATTTTCTCTTTTATAATTAATGACGGTATTTCTCGCAGCAAACAACTATTAAATCAACTTAGAGATCGTGGAAACAAACTAAAAACAAATCCCGAGCAGGGAAGAATCGTTCCCGAATTAGCTGAAAACAATATTTATACATACCGAGAGGTATTCCATAAACCGTGGCGGATCATTTACAGAATAGAAAATAATCGAGTATATATAGTTTCCGTTATCGATGGCAGAAGAAATATTGAAGATATTCTATTACGTAGAATTTTAGAAATATAATGGTTCAAAATTATTCAAACAGAGAATCATTTATTAACAAAAAAATAATAATTCTGCTTATTTCCCGGTATTAATGCTATAAGCTGTCATAAAATTTTGGTTGAACATTCTTCCGCGGCCTTTAATCTGACTCTGACGGATAGCCATGTAATCAGACCGTGAAAGTCTTTAAACAAGCAGGTTATTATGCTTCAGAAACTACACATTAAAAATTTCGTACTTATTGAAGAGCTCACCATGGAATTTAGCGAGGGGCTCAATATTCTTACCGGAGAAACCGGTGCCGGTAAATCGATACTCATTGACGCAATATCGGCAATTCTGGGCGGCAAGGTAACTGTCAGCTCAATCCGTACAGGGTGTGACCGTGCCATTCTTGAAGGAACATTTGATATAACAACACTACCTCTTCTAAAAGAGATTCTTGATAATTCGGGTATCGACACCGAAGACGATTTTCTGGTAATTAAACGCGAGATCTATTCCGGTGGAAAAGGACGCTGTTTTGCAAACGGGACGCAGATACCGATAGCTCTCCTGAAAGATATCTCCGACTATCTGATAGTCATCCACGGACAAAACGAACATGTCTCTATGACAAAAACATCGACACACAGAGAACTTCTGGATAGTTATGCCTGCAATGGAGAGCTCCTTGACGCAGTCAAAACATATTATAACGAGCTCCACGACCTTAAAGAAAAAATATCATCAACCGAAATGGATGAGCAAGAGCGTAACAAACGCATCGATTATCTGACATTCGCTCTAAACGAAATCGAAGAGGCCAACCTCTCATTAAACGAAGAAGAAGAGCTCAAAGACGAATCCTCGCTTCTCTCTCACGCCGAAAAACTCTGCTCAGAGGTTGCCGAATCACTTGACGCCCTAAAAGGTGATCAAGGAGTTTTACGAAAACTCGAATCAATCGATAGCTCTCTAAGCTCGGTATCACAAATTGATCCCAATATCGCTTCCGAGCTCGAAAACATACGCACCGCGTTATACCAGCTTGAAGACTCCGCGGCATTTTTTAGAGGCTACAGCGATTCTATAGATTTTTCACCGGAAAGGCTAAACGAAATTGAAGAACGGCTTGCACTAATATCTGGGCTTAAAAAGAAATATGGAAAATCGACTGACGAAATACTCTCTTTCGCCGACAATTGTCGTAACGAACTGGACATGATAAGCAATTACGATTACGAACAGGAAAAGTTAAAAGAGATTTACCGTGAGACAGTAACCAAAACACGAGATACAGCGCTTAAACTTTCCCGATCCCGTCAAAAAGCAGCACAAGAGCTTGAACAAAAAGTTATTTCCGAACTTAACGACCTTAACATGAAGGGTGCCCAGTTTAAGATTCTTGTCGAACAAGAAACATCTGGTAGCGGAGAGATTGAGGTTGGTGGAAAAACTTATATGCTATATCCTCATGGACTAGACAAAATAGAGTTTATGCTTGCCGCAAATAGAGGCGAGGCACTAACCCAGCTGCGCAAGGCCGCATCGGGTGGAGAGATGTCTCGAATAATGTTGGCGATAAAGAAGGTTCTGCTTGATGCTGATATTGTTGACTCTCTTATTTTCGATGAAGTGGATACCGGAATAAGTGGTCAAACAGCCGATATAGTCGGTCGCAAACTGCACTCACTTGCCGAACGACGTCAGGTTTTTGTGATTACACACCTGGCTCAAATAGCAGCAATGAGCGACTCACACTATATTGTGCAAAAACAGGAAAAAGATGGTCGAACTCGTACAACGGTAAACAAGCTCTCTATAAAAGAAAAGATCAGAGAAGTAGCACGAATGCTTGCAGGTAATAATATCACCGAAACTACTCTTCTCCAGGCTCAAGAGCTGATCGAAAACCGCTAGCTTATTCCAGATTTATTTTGTTTTTTTCAATTGTAAATCTTTTATAAGCATCCGCGAGCATACCATCTACCTGTTTAATAAGTTCTCGGTCGGTTGATCTTTTTTTTACATATTGTAGTATATCCGACAAGTCCTTTTTTAACACTTTACCCAATTCATTTATTGAGTCCGAAATCTGTTGAGCTTCCTTTGAAAGATAAACCTTATGTTTTACCGAAGTGCGATCTACTTCTTTTTTGCGTTGTATACGATCATTCATCTCCCGCCTTATACGGGCTAGCATTTCATCGACAAGAGCATTAAAATTAAGCGCATTTAACAGTTCACGGAATCCAAACTCGCGTCCGCGGGGATCAAAAGGAGTCTCTGGATATGTTTCACATTTAAAAGCCATGTTTATTCCATCAGCTGTTTTACGATTAAGGAAAACCCTGTTTTTTAGACCACTAGATAACGCAGTTTTTAAATTCGAAACACTATTAAGTAAAATCTCGTTTCCTGTTAAACATAAATCTGCGTGTTCTGTATAAATAAAAAATTCTAGATGCTCATCCTCAGGAACTGTGAAATTAATATCCTTTTCAAGCGCCTGAACTTCTAATGCGGCCATTGCACTATCAGGAAGCGTCTTGAAGTACGAATCGATACAACCGTTTGTAACCTGCACAACAACCCCGTCATTTGCCTTGATAACGTCGACCAACCGCATTAATGAATTTTTTACAAGCATGGACAATTCTGTTGAACGATATCTTGTTAAAATTGTATGATAATCTTTGACAACAACATACATAACCGGTCGCGCATCACTAACAAAGGTTGACAACTGTTCGTTATACTTTTGATTTGATTCAAGTATCGACTTTTCCGCGAAATCGACCCTTGTTCCCTCATGCTTCTTGAAAATATTTACAATAAAATGATCAATCTCTTTTTTATCTTCAGGAGACAGATAATTAAATAGTGGCACAATATCACGTGTTATTCCATAATCCGAGTTAAAAAGCGACAGCAAGAAAAACGCCAACTCAATTGTCATATAACTTCCCAGAACAAGAAGTATCTCTCGCTGTATATCTTTATTTCTAATTATCATCATATCCTTAAGCAAAGAAAGGGCTCCCAAATCACCCGATTGCAAAAGAATAATACATGAATATATTCTGACTTTTATTGAAGAGTCTTTCAAATAACCTTTTAAAAATGGTGCTATCTCTTTTTTTCGGAT
The DNA here is from genome assembly GCA_035447445.1 of Spirochaetota bacterium. Lineage (GTDB taxonomy): Bacteria > Spirochaetota > UBA4802 > UBA4802 > JAFGJZ01 > JAFGRW01. The sequence goes on from DAOTGZ010000028.1 coordinate 4,150, forward strand.
AGTTGGGTTAATAATCCCGATAAAATCCAGAGCCTGAACAACTGCCTCTTTTACAATATTATCATTCTCTTCCATGAATAGCTCATGCAAATAAAGTACATCCCGCTCAAAACCGGTCTTACCAATCAAATGAACCGCAGAAGCTCTAATCTCAGAATTGCGATTTTTATCCACGATTATCTTAGAAAATTCATTAACAGATTTATCACTCTTAATATCTTTTTTTGCAATTACCTGAAGCACACGCAAAATTAGCGGTGACACATCTCCAAAACGGCTCTTCAAAAAATCGAGCATAATAATTGTTGCTCTCTGTTCAGAAAATTGCGAAAGATAGTGCAGCATCTTTAATGCTTCATCATCTGAATCACTATTAAGAAAAAGATACTCCAGCTCGCCAAGCATGTAAGGATAACTTAACTGTGATAGGCTGTATGTAATCGCGCAAAACAACTCTTCGTCGTAAAACTTTTTTATGTAATCAAACATTTTGCCAAGCGAATTAGAGGCATCTTTAATTCTTAGCTCTCCGATTATATGACATAACCTTATCAATCTTAACTTTAAATATTTTTTCTCGAAATCAATATCGTTAAGGCGTTGTGCGCTAATCTCTCGAGCTTTTGCGTCTGGCTCGTGCAACACTTCAAGAAGCAAAGCTAATGCTTTTTCTTCACTTTCATTAACAAATGTTATTCTCTCGGCTATTTCTATAAGTAAAGTCTTTAAATCGATATCTTCTGTAGTCAGAAATTTTATTATACGCCGTTTTAAAAACGGATCACATTTTTCCAGAACAAATTTTCTGATTGCCTGAAATTCATCGATATAATCTTTTTCTTTTATTTCCGGTACAATATAGTTATCACAGTAACTCTTGAAAAAATTGTCCAACATTACAATTATGTAATTATAAAGTTTATCTCGTATAAGGTTCGAGCTTTGATTTCTTTGTGATTTAGAAAAATATTTAACAAAAGTTTCAACAATTATCTGATTGTCTCTGTCTGTTAATGACGGTATGGCAATAAGATTACGAAACAGCTTATCAGGATTATTTAAATAATCTATAGCGGCGAGAATAGTATACAAGGTCATATCTATAAGATTATTATCACCTGAAGTCAATGTCTTCATGATATATACCAAGTATTCACGGTGATTGCAGGCCAGAAGCACTTTTATAAAAGCCACTTTTGTTTCGTTTGAAAACGAGTCAAAGCGATTACTAAACGTGCTTAGCAAAACTCGCACATTGAGCATAAAGTTATCTTCTTTAGGAGGAACATGTGTAAATACATCTTTTTGATTAAGATCCTGATAAATCTTCATTTCACGATGTGCAAACTGCGCGACGGTCTGAAATACCGCGAAAGAGATTGTGTCATTATCTTCTTCAAGCATTTTTTGATAAAACGGCAATTCAGTATAATGGTCAAGTGCCGTGATTGCTGTTGCGCGAAGCCTCACTGGGTTTTCCCCGTTTTGAGCTATACCTATAAGCATTTCTGTATAACGTGAAACAAGCTCTTTGCCCTTAACAACTATTGGCTGATCTTCCTCATCCTTATCCGGTAATCCATAATCCGCACCACTAAAATCTTCTTCAGGGTCTATTCGCTTTACAAGCAAGCCTGTTAAAAATACAGCCCTATTTATCTCGGCCGGAAATGTATTAGCGCCTCTTTTTTTTGCAAAATTTTCAAGATCAGATAAAAAATATGCTGTTCCATTATTTTCAATAAAATCAAAAACCAGACATAATTCCTCTTTTTTTTCACTTGTATTTAAGATCTCTTTAATAACAGGAAAAGCATCTTTATAATTAAAGCCCGAAATAACCTCAAGAGCGCTAAGTCTTATAGCACCCGGTTTTCCTATATCTCTTAAAAGAATCTCGGCACCATTATCGCTCTTGTATATATTAAGAATTTTATGAAACGCTATCCGCTCATATGCTGTTAAAGAAAAATTGCGGCTAATTTCAAGTTTTATTGATTGAAGAAAATCTTTTTCCATTGAATCCTCTTAAAACATGGATTTTACAGATTTAATCCGCGTAAATCGAAAGTTCTTCAAGCAGAATATCACAAGCAAAAATCGTTCTGGTACTGTCAAGTGGTACCGTTAGAACAAGCTTTCCTTTAAATTGCACTCTTTTCCCAACAAGCTCAATTGATGATAAATCATTTGAAGAAAAAAGTCTGAAAATAATTAACAGATTTGAATTTGCAGCTTTATGTCTTATCGTTACTATTTTCTTGCTGTTATAACCTTCTTTCGCGTCTACTGACTCTACTGATTCTACAACACCTTCACCTAAAACAGTCTTATTAACAAAAGATTCAAGAAGTTGCACTCTTAATAGAGAAGATTTGTTTGATATACTATCAGTAAATTCACTGTTTGTCAGCTCGATTATTTCTGCTGCGTTCAGCAATAAAGAGAACATTAAACCGCAAAATAATATTTTTTTTCGCATTCTAAATCCTGTTTCTTCTTTCCCGATGATTTGGTTATATCTTCTAATAATTTTTCAGTCTGATAATTATTTTTTTTTCATTCCTGTTAACTTCAAGAAATGAAATTTTGTATTTATATCGTCTTAATACAGAAGCAAAATCACTCAGGTTCTCAACACTTTGGCCATTCAATGCAGTAATAACATCTCCCTGCAACAACTTGTTTTCCGAGTATCTAAATCGCGACATATCCGCTATAATAATTTTATCGTTAGACGCGTTAATATCAAGACGTATTCCGTAAACAGAGTACAAGGTGTTTATTGCTTCTCCGACTTTGGCGAAATAATCTTTTTCATTCATTGTAAATGAAAATCTTTTTAAAATACCGCTTCTAAAGACACATAGATCCACACGTGCACCTATCGGTTTATTTTTTACAATTTTGGTTAGCTCACTTTTAGATTCAATAGTATTGTTATCCACTTCGGCAATAATATCACCTTTTTGCAAACCGATAAGCTGTGCTGGTGAATTTTCAAGTGTCGATACAACGGTTACCGCCTTACGTCCTGTTGCAGCTAAGCTCTTTTCGGTAACCATGACCCCTATCCATCCCCGTCTAACATGTCCAAAACGCAACAAATCCGTATATACTGACTCGACTATATTCACGGGTATCGAAAACGATATTCCCTGGAAACCACCTGATACGGTACGTATAGCAGTATTAAGACCTACCATCTTTCCAGATGTATTAATCAATGGGCCCCCAGAGTTCCCCGGATTTATTGGAACATCTGACTGAATAAAATCTTCTATATTTGTGAATCCCACATCTGATCGGTTTGTAGATGAGACAATTCCTTTAGTAACACTATTTGATAAGCCATAGGGATTTCCGATGGCAATAACCCAATCACCCTTTTTTAAATTGTTGTCTTTTTCCTTTTCAATTGGCTTGTACAAGTAATTCTTGCAATCAAGGCGCATCAAGGCAAGATCTGTTTCCGAATCTGATATATAGTATCTATTACCCGGATATTTTTTAAATGTACACCGAGTTCCATCATACATTACCGCTTCATAATAATCCGCATTTTTTACAACATGATGATTAGTAATTATATGCCCTCGATCAGAAAAAACTGTCCCTGACCCAAAACCCGACTGTTTTTTTTTACCATTAGAAATTAAATAGGATTCAATATATATAACGGAGGGCAAAGATCTGCTAACGGCATCGGAAAAACCCGGGCTTTCGGCCGCGATGATTACAGCAAAAGTGAAAAAGAGAGTTATCTTAAGCATTATCCATTTCATTACTTTGACCTGATAAAAAAATAAGGAAGGGAGAACCCTTCCTTATTTTCGGCTAAAAATATTCTATCTATTAGTAAGATTCTGGACGTGAACTCTCATCTATATCTTTTTTAATATCTTCTTTACGATCGATTACTTCGGAAGCCTTGGTTTCACCTTCAAGGACGCGATTTTTGTTATCTGCCTTATGCACCTGATATTTGCCAATATACTCATCAGGTTTAACATCTTCTAGAATAGCTATCGCGTATTTTTTTGCTATACGATAGTGAAGAACCGATGAGTGATACTGACGCTTAACACGCCACTCTTCAGCATTATCCACTTCGCTGTAAGCAACACGCAATCTAAGAATCTGGTCAAATAGTCGTCTGTTGCTGTTAGGGTTAGAAGCTGTATTTGCCTGTAAGGTTAACTCAAGAATATGAGTAGCACAAAGATTTAACATCTCAATAGTATCTTTTTTATACTCGTCTGATACCTTCTGATAAAGCTGATTAATATGTTTCTTGTTCTCTTCAAGCTTTACTGCAGAATAAATAGGCTGACGTCTGTAATAAAGATCCATCGCCCTTTTATAACCTTCGTAAACCTTGTTGTAATCTCCGTCCCAACCCTTATCCTTAAAATTCTCTTTTATAACATTAAGGACAAATATTTTGTCGAGATTTGCTTTTTGAAGTCTTTCGATTTTATCCAGAGCGTGAAAACGCGCAAGATAATTGTCCTCAGGTCTGTCCGCAGTAGAGTACTCGGACGCCGGATCGAGCGCATATTCGTCGACACCTGCCGGAGCACCGGCACCGCCGCCGCCTTCCTGTGCAAAAATGCTTATTGCTGTTGCAATAATTAATGAAACGGCCAATAATTTCGATAATGATTTAACCATGATCTTAACTCCTGTATACTATTATATATGCTGTACGGCGTCCTTGCCAGAATATACTTGTGTTGAGTATAATTAATGAATTTATTTCAGGCAAGAATTTTTTTACTTTTGAAACATTAATTCATTTAATTTCGCCCCTTTGTGCCGTGTTTGTTAAATAAATCATACTACTTAAGCCTTTTCAAAGCGTAATACGACATAACAAACAGAGCTATCAAAAAGCCGTATAACCGGCTATATACATAATCGAAAAATAAGTGCACATACCTTAATTAATAAGTGAAAATTATTTAAACTTTCGTGAAAACCGCAAAATCACTCTACAATAAAAATGTGTATATCCATAACATTGGTATTGGTAGGGCCAGTCTTTACAAGATCACCACTCTGTTCAAAAAACGAATAAGAATCACTGTTTTTTAAAAACTTCTCAGGCTGCAAACCCCTCTCCAACATCTTAATATAACTCTTATAATTAATTACCGCCCCAGCGGCATCAGTTAACCCATCTGTTCCATCTGTTGCTATGCTGGCAGCCCATATATTCTTCATTCCATCCATCTGAGTCAGAGCCCTAAGCACGAATTCGGTATTCCGACCACCTTTGCCACTCCCTTCTACTCTAACAAAACTTTCTCCACCGCTTATGATGCAAGCCGGTGGCTTAACGGGATTTCCGGTTGCCTGTATCTCTTTTACCACCGCTATATGAAACCCAACTGCTTCCCCTACGTTTCCTTCAATTGATGAACTCAAAATCAAGGTATTATACCCTGCATTACGGGCAATACTCGCTGCAAAATCAAGAGCTGTAAAATTGGAAAGCAAAACACAATTAGTAACATTTGCGAAAAAAGCGGCCTTCTCGTCCGGGTTTTCCCTTATATTTCCCTCACAACCCTCATTAATATGTCTTCGTACAGATTCTGGAATCTCACAATTTGCAGGTAAACCTTCCAGTATTTGTCGTGCTTCTGCAAAAGTTGATCTGTCCAGAGTAAAAGGTCCAGAAGCAATAACATCAATGCAATCTCCAGGAACATCCGAAATCATCAGATTCAAAACGGTGGCGGGGTAAGCCGCTTTAGCCAGTTTTCCACCTTTGACTATCGAGATATGTTTTCTTATACAGTTAATCTGGTCAATAGAGGCTCCTCCTGAAAGAAGTGCCTCTGTAACGATGTTTTTATCATCCAGGGAAATTCCTTCAACCGGAAGTGGTAAAAGCGCCGAACCGCCCCCCGAAATAAGTGAAATAATCAGGTCATTTTCCCCGGCTTTAACGGCAATATCATACACCTTTTTGGCAGCGGTAATTCCGTTTTCATCAGGCACAGGATGAGCCGCCTCTATCTGGGTAATACGATCCAGTTTCTCTGTATACCCGTATTTCACAGAAATCACACCTTCGCTTATATAGTCTCCCAATATTTTCTCAAGAGCAAGAGCCATTGACGCAGTTGCCTTGCCAGCCCCAATTATGTAAACACTCTCATAGTCCTCTATACGATAGGTTCTGCTCACACCCCGGATTTTGAGCAAGCCATCAGAAAAGGATATCTTTTCCATACATGCCCTGTATGGATTCACAGCATCAATCGCAGCTCTATAAATTTCATGGATGATGTTATCTGCTTTGCTCATTTTTAAAAAACTCCACACATTACGCATTTACTGCCAAACGGGATTTATGTATTACGATTATCCATATTAGTGAATGAAAACCACTTGATGCAAACGTTCATAAATTATTACATGTCAATACAATGATATGTTAAGACAACCATTAACAATATATCATGATTATCCGGAGAGATCAACAAAACACGACACAGTTTTGTTCCAATTGTTTATATAATTATCCTTAATTACAAAAACTGTTCGGCTAAATAGAAAATGAACAACAAAAAACTTCATATCCTGGCGGTAGAACCTCTCTATACCGGATCACACCGTGATTGGCTGGACAACCTAGTTACACACAGCCGTCACCGGTTTGACCTAATAACAATGCCCGCTGGATTCTGGAAATGGCGAATCCAGGGAGGAGCCCTGTATCTGGCAGATCAGATTAAAACAGACAGTTATGATCTTATTCTTACAACTTCAATGCTCAACACATCGCTTTTTCTATCTCTTAACAGGCACAACGATATTGCTAAAACCAGAACTGCTGTCTACTTTCATGAAAATCAGCTAAATTACTACCCGGATGATTCAAAAAACCAGTCTGCTATCAAAAACGACTACTCCTACGCAATGATTAGTATAACTAATTTAATCATAGCAGATACTGTCTTCTTTAATTCAAACTATCACCGTGATATTTTCTTTGAACAACTTCCCCGTTTTATGTCTAAACTTCCTGACTACAACTCGTTACCGTTTAAAGAACTCAAATCAAAATGCAAAATTCTTCCAGTCGGAATAAAAACCGAATTAAATGATTCGAATTTAACGGAAGTATCGACTTCGGCTGATCCAGAAGTTAATAATAACAAAATTCCAGTAATTCTGTGGAACCACCGTCGTGATGCAGACAAAAATCCTGATGGCTTTTTGTCTTTTTTGAAAATTATCGATAACAAAAATTGTAAATTTAAATTAATTTTACTCGGAGCAGAAAATAAATCTGATAAGGTTTTTAACCAAATTGAGCAACTATTTAAAGACAGGATAATTTTCAACGGCTTCGCCTCAACCAAGACCGAATATACAAGGCTTCTAAAACAAGCTCATTTTGCGCCAATAACATCTGATCATGAATACTTTGGTATTAGCGTTATGGAGGCAGCATATAATGGTGTTATTCCACTATTGCCCTCTTCTCTGGTTTATCCAACACTCTATCACCCTTTTAATGAACTCTTTTATACTCCTCACGACTACCTAGCTCTTGCAGAACTATTTATTAAACTATCAAAAAGTGATAACTACCTATTGAAGAAGAATCTTCACAACCATGCATTAAAATACAGCTGGAACTTTCTTATAAAAAAATATGATGATTATCTTTTACAGGCCTCTATCTGAAAGCGGTTTAAAGGTATTTTTACTACCGGATCTATTTGTGGTAATCTTTGATAATTAGTTTTTCAAGCTCATTATTAAACAATGCCACTTGCACGCTTAAGCCTTCCTGCTGACAAAATTTCCTTCTTTAAAAAAAAGAACAATATGCCGATTATTAACAAAGGTTATTCTTGAAAACTGCGTTGTTGTTATGGTGCTATTGCCTCGCAAAACGTATACTGGACAGATGAACCGAAATATTAAAACCATACTGGCTGTTATCAGAAATGTGTAATATTAAGGGAATTCTTGTAATTCCGGATAAACTTAACGACATCTACGCTTTTGATTCGATAATATCTCTTGAAAAAGAGATATACGCCAAAAGTATACACACTCTGGACATAAGCTCAGTTAGTTTTATTGAGCCCTACTCTATGACCAACTTATTATTAATTGCCCGTAGATATCTTAAAAACACCGGAAATCGATTAAAGCTGACACAGATTCCCTTGCCGATTCACCAGTATTTGACGCGAATGAATTTTTTCAAGTATCCTATTTTTGACGAACCAGAACCATTAGATAGCAAAAAAATGTTAACCAGGAGCGCGTTAAGCAAACGCATACTCGAGATAACCGAGATTCCAAACCTCGAAAGAGAGAGCGTTAGGGTAATCTCGCAAGCAGTAAGTCTTTTTCGAAGACGTGGCGCTTATATATTAAAGCACTGGTTCTGCCCTGATACGGTAAATTACTTTGTGACCGTAATCTCAGAAGTTTGTCAGAATGTTTTCGAACATAGTATGGATTCGGGATTCCTTGCCTTACAGACATACACTTACAATAGGGAAAACGTGGTAAGGCTTGTAATCGCCGATTCCGGTATTGGTATCGAAGAGAGCTTTTCAGCAGAACAAAAAAAAACATACGGAACCGGCTCAGCCCTTATCAAAAATGCTCTTACCGCGCCAATATCCGGGAAAAGAGAGTTCGGATATGGTTTATGCCGTGTAAATTCGATTATTAAGGAGATGAAGGGAAATCTTTTTATCAGATCTGACAGGAGCTCCGTTGCCTTTGTTTATAACAAGGGTTATTCAGATAACGCTTACTCCTTTTTAAAAGATGATCTTGAACCTTTCAGTGGTACGCAGATTTCCATTTCACTTTATGGTTAAGTTATGATAATTTCGGTAAAAAAAATCGCCAAAGCCCTAAAATCTGATTCCCCCGATCTGCTTACACGACCAACCGGGCGAAGATTTTTTGAGCAGGCTATAAAAAAGCTGGAAAACGCCAGTACAGACGAGACAGTGATCTGTGATTTTTCAGGCATTGAGGTGATTGACCCCTCTTTTGTGGATGAATTTATTGTCAAACTTATAAAAACATCTCAAGATGACAAAAAACCCTTTTATATCAGATTAAAAAATATATCTTCGGTTGTAGAGGAAAACATAAGATCTGTATTTACATCCTATTGTGAATTTGCCAAAACTAAATTTTCAGTAATTACTGAAGACATAACCAAAGACAACACCCATATTATAGGAATAACTTCTGATACAGAACGGGAAATCATTGAAATAATGAGAATAAATGGCACAATGGCAACTGAAACGATATCAAAACATCTTGGACTGGATTCTATTGACACTGCGCATATTCTTGAACAAATGCATAAAGATAGACTTGTAAAAAAAGACAGCGACAGATATTTGGTAGTATAAATGAATAAAGATTATACATATACTTTTGATAAAAATCGCGAATCACTTCACGATCTTTTGACGGCATATAAACAATTTAATACCTATTTCTGGATAATGGTAAATCGCGAGAAAAAAACACTGATGTTTATTATGGCCTCTAACCCCAGACATTTTAGATTAATACCAGAAGAAGAAACAGCCGGATTTCGACCCATGAAACGGGTCGAGCTAAGTGTAAACAAAATGTACACTGCATATATTTCACCGTCTCATCTTCTAGCGGCTTACGGCCCAACACTGGGGATAAATTTTCCACAAAAAACCATTACCGTTCAAAATAAACTTAAAACACCCAAACATAATTATTATTTAATAAAAGCGCCAATCAGATATTTACCCGACATAATTCAAGCTGTTAAGGGAATACTTGACCTAGAACCACAAATAAAATATGAATATGTTGAAAAATACTTGCTTGAACACTAGAGAACTTCGAAATATTACCTTTTCAGGAACGGCTATACCGTTTAAAGCCCATATATAAAGCAATTTTTCGCAAGTTCCTTATAGAAAAGTCAATTATTAGAGATTTCCACTAGTTTTCAGTGATCCTATTGTCGATTCTAATATAACGGAATGTAAAAAGACAGAACAGAAAGAGGAAATATGGCGTTAGAAGATACAAACAGAATGGTTCTGGCACTGAAACTGGCCGGTAACGACGCAGATAAGGCTCGTCGCCTTGTATCGGGCGAATTAAAGGATGTTCGCGTTGTGTACGGCCGTTTTTCTATCGAGGCAGCCGATGTTTTCGGTGTTTTTGAACTTTTTTTTCACCTCCAGGATGAAAATTTGTTACATGTTTCACTTGTAACCTTTTCTGACCCCCAGGAATACGAAAAAACAAAACTTACTGATAACTGGAAATTATACTATACCATATTAAAACAGCTACAAGAGACAGTTTCTGTAACAGAATCAGAGGATTTTTTGAAACAGCTAACAGACTCAATTGATGGCTACCAACTTATATATGATGTGGTTGACAACGATGAAGAGAGAATCACTGACACACTTGTAGAAATCATAGAAAAGTCTTACGGACTCCCTGGAGCGGAATGTTCTGTCGATTTTGCCGACTTGTCAACACTTGAAATGGCTGATACCGGAATATCTCTAAAACTTGCATCAGACAAAAAGACCGAAGTAAAACAGGATAAACCCGAAATAGAGAAACTTGCTGCCCATACAGTTGAAGGTGCTCTCGTAATCGCTCCAGTAAAAGGAACTTACATAAATGACATTAGAATAGGGGATATTGTTAAGGTATCACTTATTAATCACGATGATGTATCAAAAAAAATTATTACAGCTCTTAATGCTTTTGATTCCGAAAATAATTTTTTACCCATACGCGGACGTGTAAAAGAAATAATTCCACTGCCAACTGGAGGCTACAAAATATACTGTCTTATTGCAAAAAACATTCTTGCCCGCATAGTCGAAGAGGAAAACATAAAGGCAGAGATGTGGGATTTCTCAAAAATAACCAAAGGCAAAAACGACCGAAGTTTCAAAAACCTTGGTGTAATATTTGCTTTAACACTAATAGTTATTGCCTCATTGGCCGTTCTTGCCGCTCTTTTGTGAGGATAGATGAGATTTATTTCAATCCGGTTTTTTTTATGTTTGGCCGCGGTTATTTTTCTTCAATCACAGATGCCAGGATGGCTCTCAATAACCGATAACGCTAATAATCATTACTATGTCACTCCTACCGGAAAAATTATCACAAACGAAACCCCCGATTTTACTTACAAGCCTGTTTCATTTGAGGGCATCGATTACTACCTGCAACAAGGTGAAATACTTTCGCAAAAATTTAATAAATTTGAAGGCCTTCTGCTTTTAAAATCAATTAGATATCTAGGAGATATCGATGAGCGAATAATGTTTGAATCGGCACGCGCGGCCTCTTTAATTACCAAGCTGAAAAACCGTGAAGGTGACAGATTCAAAAAACTTAACAGTAATGCATCTATTTTATTATACAGCTTCAATAAGCAAACAACCCTATTCAATGATTTTTCAAATTACAGGATAAATTTAAACGACGCGCAGATATTTATTTTAAACAGGGCTGTACGTGATGACGAGTTCTCTTCTAACGACAGTTTCTCGGCAGGATTAAAATTCTCTGCAACTGGTGATGACTCTACTTCAGAATACGATGCTGTAATCTTTGCATCTGTTATTAAGAACAGATACTCAAAATACAAATCGGTAGAGCATTTTAGAAAACATCTTGTTCAAAGAAGAGGCTCGGACAGTTTTGAAAGAGATACAATTAAAAAAGATGAAAATTACCTTTTATCTTCTTTTACTTTCACAAAAACGGGAACAAAAGAAAACAAGCTCTTAAAGGATACCCCATCATTTAATGGAAAAGAAGCCTTATCAGCAGAAGACTCTGGTAAAAAACAGTTTGTCGGATACGAAGTACTGACCTGTGGCAAAAACAGCGGCCTACTTTTACAAATTATGGTATCCGGTGAAAATGGTGCCGCGTATGACAACAAAATAAAAGATATTGCCTTGTCACTTGAAGCTACTTTATAATATGTTCGTGCTCATTATATTCACGAAGATCACGATTAGCTTTTATTTCAAACCTTAATCTTATAATAGCCAAGTCAATTTGACGGGCAACATAGTACCGGTATTCTATATCTAAAGCCCTTTCTAGATCACGAATTGCTTCTACCCTGTCAGCTTCTCCCAGAAAAAAAGCACACCAGTACCTAACCTCAGGATTCTTGTTCGTTAATGATTCACGCAAAAATTTAGCATTATCAGTAACTTCATAATTAAGCATAATCAAAGAAAACGCGCACGCTGCTTTCAAAGCTGTGTCTTCCGTTTTATCCATAAACGATTTAATATCCGTGCTTAAACTTTCATTCTTATAAAAAGCCGAGCTGACAACCGATTCAAAAACAACCCTCTCATCTTCATCTTTTAAACCTGCACGGATAACATCGGCTATCTTTTCATCTCTGTAATTTCGCAAAGAAAAAATTATCTTTCTTTTGACTATCGGCTGTTTTTCAACCTCCCATCTTTCAAGAAGATATTTGGCAGCTCGAGGATCCTTTATGCGCCCAAGTGCGTCAGCAGCCGCTTCACGGCATTGTATTGCCGACATTTCGTCCCTCTCCTGAGGCATGAAACTAAGGTATTTTACATATAGCCAAAACGGCTTTCGACTTTTGGCATAACCCAAGTGATACATAGCCTGGGTTTTTTGTTCAAGAGTCCCCTCCATAAGCTGTCTGAACATAGGGCTCTCCGCGTAAAGAGGGCTAAAAAAAACCAGTAAAACAAACACTATTTTCGCGCGCATATCTGCTTCCTCCAGACTATTCAAAACTATGATAATCATATTTCTTTTCAACTAATATTATCGGATTTTATAGCTACGAATATGATTTCATCCAGCATGTATTTTTTCTTCGATACAAAAAATATTCACATCCAAACATCTGCAAAATTTCCGAAAATCAGTTTTTCTGCATGCTAACATAATTAGATATAAACAAAACAATCGATATAGCAATCATAAAATTCAGTTAAGACTACTTTAAAAATCAAAATAGGTTGAAGAAATTAGGCATGATTTTTAGTATAGAAAACTTCTAGTAAATACCAATTTTGTAATAATAATGAATTTTTATCAACAAAACGGAGCCATTATGCATATTAATAAACTTTTGAATAAAAACCGACCATCTTTCAGTTTTGAATTTTTTCCTCCAAAAACAGATGCCGGATTTGAAAAACTCTATTCAACTATAAAGGATCTAACTCCTCTTAATCCCACATTTGTCAGTATTACTTACGGCGCTGGTGGTTCTACACGTCAAAAAACCCATGATCTTGTAATGAAACTCCATAAAGAAACAGAATTAACCGTTATTCCACACCTGACATGTATCGGCTCAACAATGAATGAGATCGACGAAATAGTGTCAGACTATCATGACAACGGTATCAGCAATATACTCGCATTAAGAGGTGATCCGCCCAAGGATACCGAAAACTTTGTCAAAACCAAAGACGGTTTTGAACATGCAGCCGATCTGGTTTCGTTTATAAAAAAAAATTATCCCAACATGGGTATCGGCGTAGCGGGATTTCCCGAAGGACACCCACTAACACCCAACCGCTTACTGGAGATGGATTACCTTAAACAAAAAGTTGATGCGGGTGCCGACTATATTTGTACACAGCTATTTTTTCACAATGATGATCTTTACGATTTTATAGAACGCTGTGAACTGAGTGGAATAGACATTCCAGTACTTGCCGGGATTATGCCGATAACCACGATCAGCGGCATGAAACGAATGGCCGAACTGTCTGCGGGATCACGCTTTCCCGCTAAACTGCTTAAACAGATTTATGCCAGCAGTTCGGATAACGAAATAAAACAGATAGGTATTAACTGGGCAACAAACCAGGTAAAAGACCTTGTAAAAAACGATATTCCTGGTGTACACTTTTATACGCTTAATAATTCAGAGGCCACACTGCTTATTTACCGAGGTTTATCATCCGATTAGTCAAACGTAGTACATTTTGCCCTGTAAAATTATAGTTTAAATCAAAAAACAGAAGAATCAGCCGTCCTCAAGGATTTTTTACTGTTGAAATCCTCGGCTGTTAAAGAAGAT
>DAOTGZ010000029.1:0-18141 GCA_035447445.1 Spirochaetota bacterium
AGGATTTTTTAAAAAAAGATTTTGAATATCGATTGACAGAAAACGGGGGCGTAAATATATAGTCTACTATAACCGCGGGTGTAGTTCAATGGTAGAACTTCAGCCTTCCAAGCTGATAGCGTGGGTTCGATTCCCATCACCCGCTCATATTTTTCTTCACTTTTAAAACTCTCCAGGCACCCTGAAAAAATGTTCATCCTATGAAATATTAAAACTATAGGAACAAAAATAGTAAAAATAGTTAAAATATAATTGTCTGTTCTGCTTCAAAAAAAATACTTTACAATAGCATACATATCTCTTCAATTGACTGATAAGTTTCGTATCGGGAGACAACTATGACTAAAGAGAAGATTTTCTGCGCTAACTGCAGAAATTGTATTGTAATAAGACAACATGAAGCAGAACCGGATAAGTATGTACTACGTGTAAAATGTAAGCTTCGTAAATGGGTTAAACGTTCTGGAGAAGAAAAGCTCTATAAATACTTTACCGTTGCTCGCCGTATTATGGATGACTGTGACAACTACGAAGAATCTGGAGAGCTTTTTCCATACATTAAAAACCTCCGCAAAGAGCTTCCAATCAAGGATGAAATTTACTCTACCAAGGATCAGTAGTCAATGTTCAATCCTTCTTTCAAGGGTGGTGTTCACCCCCCTGAAAACAAAAAACTCACAGAAGAGAGGTCTATTGAAAACCTCTCTGTTCCTCATACCTGTTTTGTTCCTGTACAACAGCATATAGGTAAACCAGCCATACCTGTTGTACAGGTCGGTGATTATGTTCAGGTCGGTCAACTTATAGCCAAAGCTGACGGTTTTATCAGCTCTAATATTCACGCTTCCATACCTGGAAAGATTGCCTCTATCACAAATGGTCCAACACCGGCCTCTCCATCCGGTCTTCGCATACAAATAGAGACTCACGGCAATTTTACCAGCGAAAAAACACCCGATAAAATTGAATGGGATAAACTTCCTCCGAAGGATCTTCTAGACAAGGTCTTTGATGCTGGTATTGCCGGAATGGGGGGGGCATCATTCCCTACTCATGTAAAACTTTCGCCACCTTCAAATGTCAAAATAGATGTATTAATAATTAATGCTGCTGAATGTGAGCCCTATTTAACTGTTGATGATGCCCTTATTAAACGTTCATACAAAGAGATTATCGAAGGTATCATGATAACCAGAACAATTCTGGGAGTCAAAAATGTTATTATCGGGGTCGAATCAAACAAAAAAAGATCATACAAAACAATAAAAGAGTATCTTAAAAAAATTGGCGAAAAAAACATAAAAATCTCCATGCTGAAAACGAAATACCCGCAAGGAGCAGAAAAGCAGCTTATATTTTCACTTACGCATCGTACTGTTCCATCCGGTGGGCTTCCAATGGAAGTTGGAACTGTAGTACAAAATATTGGCACCTGTTTCGCAATACAACAAGCCGTCTGTTACGGAACCCCTCTTTTTGAACGGCTTGTTACCGTAAGCGGTTCTCTAATAAACAAACCGGGTAACTATAAAATTAGAATTGGTACAACAATTGCCGATATAATTCGTGAATGTGGCGGTCTAAAAGAACAGCCGCACAAGATAGTCATGGGTGGGCCAATGTGTGGTCAAGCCGTTGAAAGCACGGACATCCCGATTGTAAAAGGTACATCCGGCCTCCTCTTTCTTTCAAAAGAAGAGAGCTCAGCAGGGCGCTATGCAAACTGTATACGATGTGGGCGCTGTGTTCAAGCCTGTCCCATTAATCTTTTACCATTCGAAATAGCAGCAAATATCGAGATCAGCCGTCCTGAATGCACCGAAAGGTTTTCTCCACTAGACTGTATCCAATGCGGAGCATGTTCCTTTATCTGTCCGTCACGTCGTCCGGTCAGTCACTTTGTTAAGGTCGCGCAAGACTATATTAGATCAAAAAGGTAACTTTTTATTATGGATCAGCAGATATACACCTTATCACTCGCCCCTCATACAAAAAACAGGCAAAATCTTCCTGTTGTTATGTGGCTTGTTGTCTTGTCGCTCTTGCCTTCAACAGTTTTCGCCGTCTATACCTTTGGCATGCATGTTCTTCTGGTTATATTAACCGCCATTTTTTCTGCTTGTGCAGCCGAGTACCTTTTTCGTCTTTTATTAAAACGTGAATTAACTATATTTAACGGATCAGCAGCCATTACTGGGCTTTTACTTGCAATGAACCTGCCCCCAATGGTTCCTCTCTGGATACCAGCAGTCGGTTCCGTTTTTGCGATAATTATTGCTAAAGAACTTTTCGGTGGCCTTGGTCACAATATCTTTAACCCTGCTCTTGTCGGGCGTGCATTTCTTATGGCTTCATGGCCCGCCTTGATGACTACAAAATGGATTACTTTCCCGAACGGTACATTGTTCAGCAGCTCGTTTAACGCCTATTCAGTTTTGCCGAAGCCCGCGCTTGATGCGCTTACCGGAGCGACTCCGCTTGCTGCTCTTAAAAACGTACCGTCTTTAGCCAAGTCGTTTGATGTACACTCGCAATATAATATTTATCAAACCCTATTTGATACATCAAATTTTAAAGCTTTGGCAATCGGTAATATAGGTGGATGTATTGGTGAAACATCGGCTCTTCTTTTGCTAACAGGCGCCTTGTTGCTGCTCTTTACACGAATAATTAACTGGCGCATTCCATTTTCATATATCGCAACATTTGCTCTATTGATATTTACTTATTACAAATTAACAGGTTTTTTTATGCCGTATCACGCGCTTGTTTACCATCTCTTTTCTGGTGGTCTTATACTCGGCGCTTTTTTCATGGCAACCGATATGGTAACTTCGCCGGTCACCGGTAAGGGGATGCTTATTTTCGGAGCAGGATGCGGATTATTGACATTTGCTATACGCATCTGGGGAGGTTACCCTGAAGGAGTATCCTACTCAATACTATTAATGAATGCTGCTGTTCCATTAATCGATAAATATTGTGTTCCAAAAATATTTGGGAAGAGGAAGCAGGCCTGATGAAAGATATTATTAAACCTGCGGCTGTCCTTGCGGCGGTTACATTTTGCGCTTCACTTCTTTTGGCAACAGTATTTGCTGTTACAAAAGAACGTATCGCTTTTCTTGACAGTGAGGCCGAAAAAAATGCGCTGGCTATAGTTTTACCAGGCTACTCAATCACCGATACGGCCAAAACAAAAGATAATAAAATATACTGGGTAGGCGAAAAGACCGAAAACGGTGAAACCATTAATGGTTTCGCCTTTATAAGTGAATCTCCAGGTTATTCTGGCACAATACGATGCATGATAGGTGTTGACTCTAACATGACTATTTTAGGCATATCGATTCTTAAACAGACCGAAACTCCCGGTCTTGGAGCTCGTTCAGTAGAGATAGCATCAAAAAATACCTTTTGGGATGTAATTACCGGTTCAGCGGTTGATGAAGGAATTCAGTTCCCCTGGTTTCAGCAACAGTTCGCCGGTTTAAATGGTAATAAAACTGTTCAGGTTGTCAAAAACGGTGACTGGACACCGGAAATGGCTTCAGATCTTGTTTCGCAAAATGCTGTTTCAGCAATAACAGGAGCAACTATTACATCAAAGGCTGTAGTTGACTGTATTCACAAAGGTATTAGCGAATATAACGATATAATTAAAAAAAAGTAATAAATAGAGATTGTTATGAGTATTAAAAAAGAGTTCTTGAAAGGTCTTGTCGAGAAAAATCCTGTTATGGTTTTGGGTATCGGTCTTTGCCCTGCCTTGGCGGTAACTACTTCGGTTTCTAACGCCTTATGGATGATGATAGCAACAACTTTTGTCTTGACCTGCTCAAATATTCTGGTATCTCTTGTTAAAGATTATATACCGTCACATATACGAATACCCGTTTTTATTACAATTATAGCTACCTTTGTTACTGTTGTCGAAATAACATTAAAAGCTTATCAGCCAGAAGTATATACAAGTCTTGGTATCTTTATTCCTCTTATCGTTGTTAACTGTATCATCCTTGGGCGTGCAGAAGAGTTTGCTTCCCGTAACGGTGTTTTTATATCAATTATTGATGCCTTGGGCATGGGAATAGGTTTTGGTTTAACGCTTACCATTCTTGCTTTTTTTCGGGAAACACTTGGGGCAAATAAACTTTTTGGATACACACTGATCCCGGGTTTTAAACCTGCAGGAATGATGGCTATTGCCCCTGGAGCCTTTATCACCTTGGGTCTAATGCTCTGGGCAATGAATCGAATTATGGTTTCGCGCAAACATAAAAAATAGTCATAAACTTTTGATTACCGGTAAACAATAATATGGAAATTAAACTTTTTATAACAATTCTCTTCTCCACAATATTTATTAATAACTATGTTCTTTCGCAGACCCTTGGTATTTGTCCTTTTCTTGGTGTATCAAAGAAAACCGATTCTGCGGCAGGAATGGGTTTCGCCGTAATCTTTGTCATGACATTGGCTTCCGTAATTACATATTTTATTTACAAGTACATACTTCTGCCTTTCAGTATCACCTATTTGCGTACCATTGCCTTTATTCTTGTTATCGCGTCAATTGTTCAACTTGTCGAAATGGCTATTAACAAGCTCTCACCCTCTTTATACCGAGCACTTGGAATCTTTTTACCTCTGATAACAACAAACTGTGCGGTTTTAGGTGTTGCTGTTTTAAATGTCGATTCCGGATTCATAACAAAAGAGTTCGGCCTATTAATGACAATTGTTCAAGGATTCGGTGCCGGTGTAGGTTTCTTGCTGGCACTTATGCTTATGTCTGGCATTCGAGAACGTCTTGAAACTGCCGATATACCATTCAATTTACGTGGTATGCCTATATCTTTTATAATAGCAGGTCTGCTTTCACTGGCTTTTCTTGGATTTGCAGGGATGAGTTTTTAATGAATAAGGTTCAGATACAGGTACAACTTCTGTCAATTACCCCTGATTGCGAAAAATTGATCGAAGAGGCAGGCCGAACTTGCTATCTCTCTTTTGACAAAACAGGCTCTAATACCAGCTTTATTAGTAACGCAATTCGCCGTGGACATTTATCTATTATTGAACATGCCTGCGCTTCTTTTCGTATTAAGGGAGCATCAAGAGCCTTTACACATCAACTTGTGCGTCATCGCGTTGCTAGTTTTTCACAACAGTCACAGCGCTATGTAGACGAAAATAATTTTAATTATACAATTCCCCCGTCTATCGAGACCAATGCTCAGGCATTAAAACTTTATAATTCATTTATGGAACAAGCTCGTGATGTCTATACCAACCTGCGCTCAATGAATATTCTAAAAGAGGATGCAAGGTTTGTTTTACCAAATGCTCTTGAAAGCGAAATTGTTTTTACAGCTAATTTCAGAGAGCTAAGACATCTGTTTGATTTACGGCTAAAAAAATCTGCGCAATGGGAAATACGTATGGCCGCTCTTCAGATGCTTCAAATAGTGAAAAACATTGCTCCACAAGTTTTTGGTGATTATATTATAGACTCTGAGAACATGACAGCGGTTTCAGAAAACATCTAAACGGGAGCAGCATTATTGATGGAGAAGTCGTGTAACCAAAATCACTCAAAAAATGAGAAACACTATTACGATACATCACTTTCGGCGAACATGGAAGATTATATCGAAACGATAGCTCTGTTGTCTAAAAAAAACAGGGTTGTTCGAGTTAAGGATATTGCTCGTGAACTGAATATAAAGATGCCCAGTGTATCGGCTGCTCTTCAAAAACTTAAAGAGTTAAACCTTCTAGACTACGAAAAATACGGATTTATCGAGCTTACTGACTACGGATTTAAAATTGCCGAAAAAATATATGATAAGCACTCGCTTATCGCAGGCTTTTTGCATGATCTGCTAAAGCTAGACAGCAATCAGTCATCAGAAGAAGCATGTCGGCTTGAACACTACTTGTCTGCGGAGAGCTGCAGCCAGATTTATAAACTAATGCAGTTTTATAAAAACGAATCTGCGGTAAGTTCGGAATGGACAATTAAACTTAACAGCATTATGAACTGTCGAACATTAATAAACTATACTGTTGGGGACAAACTGAAAATCATAGATCAGGGAGAAGTGAATGACTCCATTTGTCCGGTTGGTGCTCTATGCACAATTGTCGAAATAAATAATGACTGCTCTGTTCTAAGCCTCTCTTGTAACGGAAAGAATATGGATATCCCCTTCGAAGCTGCTTGTACAATATATGCAAGTTATGCCGAGACAGGCTTATGAAACGAATTACTATTGTTTCATTTGTAATAATTCTACTGGTTTCCGTTTCATTTTTTTTTATTAGAGCCACCACAATGATGCCTGACTGCTCCGCTCTTGAATCTGTTTCAAAATCTTGTTCAAATTTTAAATATAACAAGTTATTTACAAGAGCCCTTATGACTGCTCTGGAAGAAAAAGATAAACCAGCCTGTTATTATATAATGAAACTCTTTTACCACAGAAACAGACTCAATGATGAAAGCTTTAACCTTCACTACCGTTTATCACTAAATTTAATAAACAGTGCTGGATACAATACCGAAGAAATTCCTATACTATTGACCATGCTAATGATACGTGAATCTGGAAAATATTTTGAAGACGATGACCAGCTAATATGTCTTTTCCTTTCTTCATTAAGAAATATCGATCTTGTTGGCGCCGACGCAATATCAATGTATTATTTTGGTAAACGTCATTATAACCTTTCGGCAACTGAATCAATCAGACTTGCTGTGTTGTGCTCTTTACCTAATGAATCGGCCTATTCTCAATCAGATCAGTTTCGACAAACAGCAAGAGAAGTTGTGTTAATTCTTTTCAGGCGAAACGTAATATCCGAATCCGAATATAAAACCATTATTCATGAATTTAGGTAATATTTTTAAACTTCTTTTTCCATGATTTATTAAATATTCTCAAGCCAAGACGGTTATGTTCAGCAATTATCTCTTTAATTATGCTGTTGGTTGTAAGCGGGTTTATTGTCACAGCCCTTAATACAACTATCTCGTCTGGGCTATATTTTGTCGATTCGATAACTGTCCGAGATACAAACGAAAGGTCATTGTTACGTATTTCTCGATGAAGTTGTATATTTAATGCATTCAGTTCATTGTTAATTCTTGTTGCTTGTTTAAGTGAAGCTTCACTTTTTTCGGCCATCAATGATTCTAGATGCTTTTTTATTCTGTTTGGAATAAAGCGGTAATTAAAGATAAATAGTTCGGGTTCGTTTAAACTTTCAAAATTGGAATGAAGATCAATCTGGGTTTTAAAATAAGAGCTAATTGTGAAAGCTTTTTCGAATAGAAGCCTGAAACCTTCAGAACCGATTACCTTTAAAGCGACCCATGGTCTAAGAGCTGCAAATGGTCGTGATCCCTCAATGGTAAAACGCCCCTGATCCCGTGAGTCACGACGAACAACATATTGTGTTGTATGCTCCAGTGACTGTAAATCCTTTTCACTGTTAAACAGAACCATACCCATAGATAAAGGAAGATAAAGCAGTTTATGCGAATCGAAGGTAACAGAATCGGCTTCTTCGATGCCTTTAAAAAGATGAGCATAATCCTCAACAAAAAGAACCGGACCTCCCCAGGCCGCATCCACATGAAAACGGGTCTTATGCTTTTTAGCCAACTTATTCATCTCGTACAAATTGTCAATATTGCCGGTTTCGGTTGTACCTGCTATTCCTATTAGAGATAATATCTTGATCTTTTTCTCGTGATTTTTGTTATAATCTTCAATCGAGTTTAGCTCTTTTGAAAGAACATTTATATCGATTTTATTCGTACCATTTTCAACAGGTATTTTGATAATATTATTATCACCTATGCCGCAAAGGTCGGCTATTTTGTCAAACGAGTAGTGCCCTCTCTTTGACATAAGTAACACTGTTTTTTCGCAATTATAGTGATTATAGGCCTCAGCAAGCCCAGCAGATGCTATTCCAGGGAAACGTCCATCTTCTTTAAACAGAAGGTTGCGTGCCACAAGCATAGCAGTTAAATTAGCCATTGTTCCGTCACTGGTGACATTGCCAAGAGCGACCCTATGATTCTGTATTGTCTCTTTATAAAAGCGCGGGTTTTTACGGTAAATCAGTCTGTGTATCCAGCAAAGAAGCTCTCTCTCTACATAAGTTGATGCTTTAGCAGTCTCGATCTTTACCTGATTTTGATTAAGTGAGCTAACTATCATTTCTATAAGAATAGTAAAATATGGAATTGCACTTGTCATGTGCCCAATATAATAGGGACTGTAAACCTTAACAGAATGGGCAGCGATCTTGTTTTGAATTTCAGGGAAAATATCACGTAAAAGTTTTGGGTCGCGAGGTATCGATATATCGGAGAAAAGAGACGAAAGCTCGTCAAGAGTGATAGAGCTATGCAGCCCGCCCTTTTGTTTAAAGGAGTTATACATCATATCCAGAATCTGCTTACCAAACTCAAGAAAACGGTCCTGCGATTCAGGAAAAACAAAGAGCTTGCGAAGATGTTCTATGTCTGCATCAAGTTTATCGATCATTTTGTTTCAAAGAATTCTCTTTTTTTCGGCTAATAAGTCCGGCTATGGAAAGAGCAGCACTTATCAAAAAAAAGTAAACCGAGCTTTTTAGACCAAGAGTTGTACCCATCATGCGGTAACCTAAAAGCGTCTTAACATCTTCAATGTACTTTTCATCAATTTGACCATTAAGGGCGTAATGCGTATTAAGAACAGACAATGTTGAAGTTAAAATCGAAGATCCATCAATATTTGTGTATCCTGCAAATGGTGATGGATCCAGTAACAAGATATAGGCTTCTGTCAATTTATTGGGCGAACCGTTCATCAGATTATTGATTCGTTTTTCATAAAACATTCTAGAATAAACAGATGCGACAAGAATAATTATTGCTGCCAAAGCAATAACGGCTGAAGCTGCAAACATTATTGTACTGTCTTTTGTTTTCATAAATACTCCAGAGAGATAAAAACAGTGTTAAACCTGCGTCTTGTTTACGGCATCTTTCTCAATCGTCAAGAAAATAAACTGAGCTCGCGTACTACTGCTGGTATTACAATACAGGCGGTTTCTGCTTTTAATTGATTTACCGACAGCCTAAAGGACTTCCATCCATTTTGAGCAGCCTGTGTTTTTTCGCTTTCATCAAAACCACCTTCTGGTCCAATAGAGACAATAATCTCATCGGTAAACGGTTTTGCATCAAGTTTGTCACTAGCGTGCACATCTGCTATCAGAGATGTAACATCTTTCGTAACAAAAAGCTCTTTCGAGCTGATAGACGGCATAAGAAGCGGCATAACCGGAGCCATACATTGTTTAAAAGTTTCTTCGATTATTTTTTGCCAACGTTCCTGTTTTTTATTTATAGAACTACTTTCAGGAACGCATCGGTTGTAAAAAACAGGGATTATTCCTGTTACGCCACTCTCAACACATTTTTCAATTACAAAGTCGTTGCTCTTACCTTTTAAGATAGGCATAGCGAGAGTCAGTTTTAGATAATTTTGCACGGCGGGTTTAATATCGGTAACGCAAATTATACAGCTCTCTTTTTGTACGGAAACAAGTTCACCGCTTATAAATGAACCGTCTTTTGGTCGTACAACAATCAGATCCCCATTTTTGTGACGTCGAACATTAATAATATGGTGAAAGTTGGCTCCGTATAGCCTAACCTCTTTTCCAACACTGAAATCAAAATTATCATCGACCGGGTACTGGGGCATTATTTAACAGAACTCATGTTTTCGTGTCTAAAGGTAGACAAGGGAAAGGTTACTTTTTTATCATAATCTGTAAATTCAATTATGGACAGTGTTCCGCTGGATATATGAAGCATATCATATCTTACAGGAAAATGTCTTTTCTCAAAAGTTGACATTTTTGTAAACGAGAGTGTTTTAAGTATGGCCATATCGTTATCATGATAATCTATTCGAAGAGGAAGATAATTGGAAGCTGTCACATAAAGGGTTAGTTTACCATAAAGGCCATTCTTGAATATTGGGGTCAATGAAAGAATTACTACCTCACTCCCCTTGTATGTAGTTTTTCTTAAAATGGAACCAGTATAGTTACTCTGGAGATCGGCATTAGAAATATCTATAAAAGAGTAGTTAGAATCAAAAACTCTATCGTATCTGTCCACATCTGCTTTATGAAAAAGTTTAAGAGAATGCAGGTTATATACCCAGATATCCTCACCCTGCAGATTATAAAGAACACGAATCTCATTACCGCGTGAACTACTCGAAAAAGTAAATAGTGAATTGTCTTTGTCAATGTATCCAAGAATATCCCTTGTTACAGAACGACCGTCTGGAAAGATATGCATCAGCTTACCTTCAAGTTTGCCAGAGGGGTAAGCCATAACATCATCAACTCGCGCAAGAATTTCCTGGGCAGTAATCTCAACTATTCTTGTATCCTGTGCAGAAGCTGTGAGAGGAATAATGATAATTAAAAGCAATATTTGAATTTTTCGCATTAAATAAATTTCCGTTAATTTAAAATATATAATTGTATAGAATCAGTAATCACATGTTTTGTGACAGCATATAGAACATAATCATAGAAGCACAAACGGCAACTAAAAGTAGTGCACAGATAGCAAAAAAAAGCGACATAACAACGGATAAAAAACTTTTCATCATGGTTGTTTTATGCAGAAAACAGATGGTTTTTACGGTAATTACAATTGAATAAATTGTCAGAACGAAAGATGAGAGAGTCGACCATAAGCCCGGTGAACTGTTCTCAGGGTGTATAGATACCAAAAAAACCGTTATTGGCAAAACAAATAGTCTTGGAAAATAAGATAAATTTATTATGGAAAAGATTCTCATCATATCCGGTCTTATTTTCATTCCGCTAAGGGTAAAAGAAGACAAACAGGTGACAAAAATATTAACAAGCACCCAAAGTATGGAAAGTGATATAAAACCGTAAGATAATTTTATAAAAAACAGAGAGCCGTCGTTGTTAAGAACAGAACCCGACAATATTACAAACAGGGCGTGAATAACCGGAAACACAATGGTCGCCGGTAAAAAAGGTTTACCCTCTTCCAACATTACTGATAATCTTTCGTTATCAAAAAGCAGACAATAAAGATAGTCTGCCCATTTCAGGTTTTGCAAAGTTTCAACAAATGTCATTGTACGTACCTGTATTCTACTAGTGAGTGGTTTAATAATGCCGCTGGTGTGTCAAAAGATGAAATTCTACCTTCCAATGATTTAAAAAATTGATCAAAGGGGGAAGTCGATTCCAGATAAACAGGAGCGTTATCTTCGAGTCTGGCCAGTCCCTTTGCCTTTTTAATTGAGTCAGAATAGGTACCTATCTCGTCCACAAGACGGTACTCAAGAGCCTGAGATCCGCTAAAGATACGGCCATCAGCATAATCACTAAATTCATCAATTGGCATATTACGCCCAAGAGAAACATCTTTTAAAAATTGTCTGTATGTATTGTCTATAACAGACTGTAATAGTTCACGTTCGTCATCTTCAAGCTCTCGTGATGAAGAAAGAATATCTTTGTATCTTCCACTTTTGATTACATTCATACTGATACCGTATTTTTCAAAAAGATCCTTAAAATTGGGTGACGAAATTATTACACCAATTGATCCAGTTATGGTACCCTGATTCGCAAAAATATAACTGCACGCACTAGCTACATAATAGCCACCAGAAGCAGCTAAATCACTCATAGAAGCTACGACCGGAATGTTTTGTTGACGCATCTCCGTTATTTTTCTGAATATTTCCTGGGTAGCAGCTACTGTGCCACCTGGAGAATTAATGCGTATTACAACAGCCTTAATTTTTGGATCATTTTGCATCTGATCAAGTTTTTCAACAATCGCATCAGAACCACCAGATTGCGAAAAAGCTCCGCTTTCACCAGACGTGGTAATCGGTCCGTAAATCTGTATAACACCAATTCCGGGCGAATTATCAGGAAAGCCCAGTTTGCTTTTTGCACCCGAATTATTCATTGAAATACTGATTCTAACAATTGACAAGATAGCTGTTAAAGCCAAAAATAATACTATTACCGTTAAAAGTTGTCTGTTTTTATCCATATTGTGTTATTGACCTGAAAATAGATAGGATTACCGTATACTTTTTAAATAGAAACTTAAATAGAAACGGCAGCTCTATATACCTCTCTTACCTTACATTTATTTTCAATTACTTTTTTTAACAACCCGTTAAAATTTGATGCAACCGGTCTACTTTACATTGATTAAATTTATATCAGTGAATTTCGATTTATTACCATTCACTGAACAGCGATGCCGCTTAAAGGCGTGTCAAATAGAGTTCTATTAAATATTATTGTATTGACCAATTACATTATTCAATAACTCTGTTTAATCTGGTTAACAGTAAACTGTATCAGTTATACGTGTATTTATCATATTTTTAACGAGGTAGCGACGGCAATTATGTCATTCGAAAACCATCTAAACAGTTTTATAAATAATGAAAACAGCAAGGGGAATTTTAGAAATTACAATCCCGAATCAATAAAAAAAGCTGCGGCTGTTATTGGAAACCCTCAGAACGAATATAAAATTTTCCATATTGCCGGAACAAATGGAAAGGGCTCATCGGCACTTTATATCGCCCAAATTTTAGAACGCTCCGGTTATAAAACTGGTCTATTTACTTCTCCTCATCTTCTTGCTGTAAACGAAAGAATTGCCATAAACAGGCAAAATATATCTGATATTGATGCGGTAAAAATAATTGATAAAATAACAGCTGCTTGCGATACATCTGGTTTAACCTGGTTTGACATGATTACTTTAGTTGCGTATGAGTACTTCAGGGAGAAGCAAGTTCAATTTGCGGTAATAGAATGTGGTCTTGGCGGAAGACTTGATTCTACTAATATTATGCAAGATTCGAATCCACTTATCACATCAATTTCTCTTGACCACACATTGCTTCTTGGTAATACATTAGACAAAATAACGTCCGAAAAAGCCGCGATAATAAAGAGTTCAGGTATTGCTGTAACATCAAATACCGAAAAGGAAATTGTTGATGTAATTGAAGATCAAAGCAAAAAAGCCAACGCCTCTCTAAAAATTTACGGTCGTGACTTTATTTATAATATTAGAGAAGACAATAAACTTTTAGTATATTACGGCTCAAGATCTTTTAACGGAATTAACTTGTCTCTCACAACTCCGGAGCAGGCTCTCAATTTTTCATCAGCCCTAGCCCTGCTTGTTGCATCTAAGACTGAATTTGATGAAAGCATTCTATACCAGGATCCTTTTGAACAACCTTTCGGCAGATTTACCGTGCTTAATACGAAACCGTTGATTGTTTTTGATTGCGCGCATAACATCAGTTCCATAAAAGCCATGTTAGACACCTGTAAATCCCGACAAATGACAAAGGGAACAGTATTTCTTTCGCTTATGGCAGATAAAGAGTGTGAAACAATAGTAAGTATGATAAAAAAAAGTTCTTTTTCTCTTGTTTATGTTCTTTTAAATGATCAACGTTCATGGATTCCAGATAACGGGTCTTGCACAATTATGGAAGAGGATAACGCCTTGTCTTACATTGATCATGATGGAATTAATCTTTTTTGCGGTTCATTCAGATTATTTAACAAAACGGCCGATATTATAAATAAAACAAAAAACTGATTTCAAAATTCCGGTAAAATAAATGAAAAATGAGTTAAATGAAATAATAAATGAATGTGTGCGTTTAAGTGAAAATCTTTACCTTGGAACAGACAAGGATGAGGTAGATAAAGAATTTCAAAAATTGAAAAACAGACACGAATTTGCGCTTTCCAAAACAGAATACAAAAGTGAAGAGCTCAAACCAGTTTATACATCATTTCTAAATTCGTTTAATGCCGATTTTTTTTCTCTCTATTCAGATTTAACCATTACCGAAATGCTAAAAACTAAATGCTATCAGGCCGGAGACAATTCGATCTTAAATTTTGTAGATCTTCCAAATATTGAAGAATTATCAACAGACACAACTCATCGTATTAAGCTTAACCTGCAAAAGGACAATATATATTTATACCTATATAAAAATTCTGAGACAAATATATGTTTCAGAACTTTTAGCTCGTCACCTTTTTCAACTATTGATAACTTCAATAAAACTGTTGATAAACTAAACAATTTTATTCTTAATCTAAATAATCAAAGTTATGACTATACCTGGTTTAATAGTATAATTAATGACAAACTTATAAATTATAAAAATGATCTTTTCCTATTCTACTATAATTTTAAAAAATTGTACGGAATATTTAGCCATCTTGGAATAGATACTGTGGAAGATATCGCAGAATATATTATAAATCGCATCAATGAAAAGTATCCAGATGCCATTATGGTTTATCAGTTGTCACTGGAGAAAGTATGTGTGTTTTTTCAAAGCGAAGTACAGGACAAGCGAATAATATTTGAATACAATGAAATACCAATTCCCTATGTCATGAAAAAAGTACTTGTTAAGGGCTCGTCCAAGTTTGAAAAGCTGTTTGAGTATATTGCAGAGGATTAGGTTATAACGTTATTATTATTATTATTATTATTATTTGTGACACAAAAAAACCCTTTAAGGAAAGGGTTTTTTTATGGAAAAAAGTATTAGTCTAAAACGACAATAATTATCAAATATATTCTAGGTAGTCCTTAAGTTTCCTTGATCTGGTTGGGTGGCGCAAACGTCTTAGAGCCTTGGCTTCGATCTGTCTTATGCGTTCACGTGTTACGTTAAACACGTATCCTACCTCTTCGAGTGTGTGCTGATACCCGTCTTCCAGACCGAATCTCATTCTAATTACCCGTTTTTCGCGTTCAGGCAGCGTGCTTAACACCTTGTTTATATGTTCAGTCAGTAGCTGATACGCTGCCGCATTAGCAGGTGAATCAACATCCTTATCTTCAATAAAATCTCCAAGAAGCGAATCTTCTTCCTCTCCAACAGGAGTTTCAAGAGATATAGGCTCACGCGCCACATTTTTAACCTGTTTAACTTTTGCTACAGGCCATCCAAGACGATCTGCCAACTCTTCAGGAACCGGTTCTCTTCCAAATTCTTGTTGAAATAAACGCGTTTCACGAGTTATTTTATTAATCTGTTCGATCATATGTACAGGAACACGAATAGTTCGCGCCTGGTCAGATATTGCGCGAGTAATTGCTTGACGAATCCACCAGGTCGCATATGTCGAGAACTTATAACCTTTGCGATATTCAAACTTATCCACCGCTTTGATAAGACCGATATTGCCTTCCTGTATAAGATCAAAAAAATGCATTCCACGGTTAGCGTACTTTTTTGCAATTGATACAACTAATCTCAAGTTTGCGTTTATCAGCTGTTTTTTCGCAACAGATATCTTGCGCTGTCCCATGTTTATCTGTTTGCCCCATTCAAGAATATCTTCTGCGTTTGTACCAGCTTCCTGTTCTATACGGCGTATTTTTCTCTCGTTATTTCTTATATCTTTAACAATTTCATTAATGATCTCCGAATCATTAACTTTGTACTTCGTAAGAATCTCAGCCGTATCCTCATCTTTTTCGAGTTTACGCGCATCATGTTTAATTGTTTTTATGTCGGTCTTGTATTTCTTTTCAATATCAGAAAAGAATTTCTTAGTATCTTTGATTCTTGACACCATGGACTGAATTTTCGAAGAAAGTTTTCCAATCTCGTTTTCATGGATATCAATTGCCTTTATATGATCAACAATGACCTCGTAAGATTTTTTGTACTGTTCTTCAGCCTTTTTTATTGTCTCTTCGTCAATATCAGTCTTTTTGAGACGAGTCATGGCCTGAATCATCAATTTATCTTCTTTGATAATTATATCCATATTGGTATAATAACGCTCTTCGAGTGCTTTCAGGTCAAACGAGGAGAAATAGTATAAACGATTTATCTTTAGTATATCGGTCAGTTTTATCTTTCCCTGTTTTACTTTGGGATGATTCTTGATAAGGTCATTTATTAGTAGAGTAGAGCGAATAACCGCTTCTTCAATAAGAATCTCACCCTCTTCTATCTTTTTGGCCAAATCGACCTCTTCCTCGCCGGAAAGCAGTGATACCTTTCCTATTTCACGAAGATAAAGACGTATAGGATCATCGATTGCCGAATCATCCTTCTTTTTGGCTGCTTTTTTTGCGCTTTTTGCTGCTTTCTTTTTTGTGGCAGGCTTCTTTTCTGCAATAATTGCGGCTGCACCATGAACATCCGCCAGAACCGCGCCCTTACGTGTAGATTCTTCAACTACTTCAATTCCCAATTGATTAATTAAAATAAATACATCATCTATTTTTTCAGAATTGAGCAGCTTGTCGGGAAGAATGTCGTTAATCTCGTCGTAAGTTATCTCACCATTTGTTTTGCCAAGATTTATAAGCTTCTGGATCTCGGCATTAGAATCCAAAGCAACATCACTTTTGCTCATATTACCTCTTTTTAACGTAATTCACGGGCCTTTAATTCTTTTTTAAAAGACGCTCTCTTTTGCTATCCTGTTGTTTTAAAGGATCTTAACCAGCATCATAATAAAATACAATATGTAAAAGCCCTTCTGATAATCGGCTTTAAGCCTGAAATAAAAATCTACAAATATACTAATATCACGTTTGGCTATAATTAACTGCTGTTTTTAAATAAATTCAAATTGCTCCATTTTAGTAAACAGTAGAATAGAAATGTTACCTTCAATGATTTTGAACCGATAACATGGAAGCATTTTTACTATAAATATATCCCGATAGCTTCTCTTTTTCCCTTCGCCAAATGTCTATCTCAGTCAAAATACGCGAACTATCACTGCTATCTTTACATTTTTTTAGTGCTTCATTGAACTTTGTTAGTTTAACATCAATAGCGTGTATCTTCATGTTAAGATAGATTTCTGTATAGGCCGATTCAGGACTTTCAATATTATAATCGGCAGAGAGACGTTCAGAAAGAAACCGCTTTTCGTTATTATCTTCAATTATGTCAAATATTTTATCACCTGTTACATTTTCGTCATGCTCGTACAGATCGAAAATGGTGTTGATCAAATTTTTTAAAAGTGGGTCGTCAATATCAAACTCATGAAAGTCCATCATGGCCTTTTCAATAAGCGAAGGATAGTTAAGCATAAGTACAATCAGCTCTTCTACCGATCTTTGTACAAAATTTTTCTGTTTTAAAGGTGTTGCTGTTACTGTAGCAGCTGGTTTTACACCTTTATACTTCTGATAATCGAGCTGAACACTGTCTTTTCTGATATTAAGAAGAGCAGCTATAATAGTAATACCCTCTTCTTTTTCAGCCTCGTATTGATAATCATTCAAAATCTCAAACATTTCACGCAATAACAGCTTTGTTTCCTTGTGACTATTTGCCTTAAAGTGGCTACGAAGACGAAATTCCGCCGGCGAACATGCTGTATCGACATGCATAAGCAGCTTTCGCGGTCCATTTTTTAGTATATATTCAAACGGATCACCTTCGGGTAGTGAGCCGATACGTATTGAAGCATTAAAGTCATGCGAGGCCGACACTGTTCTTAAAGCAGCTTTTGCGCCAGCCGCGTCAGAGTCAAAAAGAAGCACAATTTCGCTACACATATGGGATAAAACCGTAAGCTGGGCTTCAGTAAGGGCTGTACCAAGTGGCGCAACAACATTCTTTATACCCGATTGATACGCCCCTATTACATCAAGATAACCTTCCACAACAATAACACGATTAAGGGAGCGGATCTCTTCGGCTGCAAGATTAAGCCCGTACAGCACGGACCTTTTTGAAAAAACAGCACTCTCCGGTGAATTCAGGTACTTTGGTTGCGAATCATCAAGAACTCTTCCGCCAAACCCAAGACATTTGCCATTAATATCCCGTATGGGAAACATTAATCGATTGCGAAACATGTCATAATAGCGTCCAGTCTCTTTTTTGTGGCCAAGAAGACCACATTCAAGACCTTCGGTTAAAGCAATGCTCTTTTTATCTAGACTGTTTTTTATATAATCCCAGCTATCTGGAGCAAAACCGAGCTCAAAAATATCAATTG
>DAOTGZ010000030.1:0-17978 GCA_035447445.1 Spirochaetota bacterium
CCTTTTTGCCGGAAAATTCTTTAGAAAGTGTAGAAATACCAACAAGTGTAACCTTCTCACTGTCATCAATTATCTGTGCATACATCGACTTATTCGAACGGTATATACATAGGCGTTTGCGAGTAAGATCTTCAGTTTTAATTTTATTTTTTACACGAAGACGTCTTTTAATATAACGACGCTCTTTTGCACTGACATTCTTCATATTTTACTTACCTGCCTTACCAGCTTTTCTTCTGATTATTTCTGTACTGTACTTGATACCCTTGCCTTTATATGGCTCTGGAGCACGAAGCTCTCTGATATTTGCAGCAACCTGACCAACCTGCTGTTTATTAAAGCCTGAAATAGTAAGATGAGTCTGATCAACAACCTCAATCTTGATTCCAGCAGGTGCTTTAAATATAACAGGATGAGAAAATCCAAGATTTAACTGGATATCATTTCCTTGTTGCTGAACACGGTATCCAACACCATTTATCTCTAATTTTTTTTCAAATCCGGTAGAAACTCCGATGAAAATATTTGAAATAAGCGACCTAAAAAGACCGTATTTTGCATTCAAATCTTTATCATCTTGACGATCAGATGCCTTAGTAATGCATAGTGCACCATCTTCTTCTTTGAAAACTAAACCATCACAGAACTCACAACAATCTTCACCGCGTGGTCCTTTAACAGTAATTTTATTACCGGATATTTCATACGTAACCTTTTCAGGTATACTAATCGGTTTTTTTCCTATACGTGACATATTTCTACACTCAAACTATAAATTTTATGCTATTTCACACAGTAACTCGCCACCAATATTCTGAACTTTGGCAGACTTATTTGTAATAACACCTTTAGACGTAGACAAGATCCAAATACCAACATTATTAAGAACCGGTTTTAAATCTTCAGTTTTTATATAAACACGTCTTCCAGGTGAACTTTTTCTTTTTAAATGCTGTATTACAGATTCACCGCTGTCTGTATATTTAAGTTGTATTGAAATTGTATTCTGAACTGAATCTTCAATTATTTTATAATTTCGTATAAATCCCTCATCTTTCAGAATCTTTGCAATAGATTCTTTCATATTGGAATGAGGCACAACTACCTTGCTTTTATTTGCCATTACAGCGTTTCGAATACGTGTAAGCATATCAGCTATTGGATCTGAAATTGAACTCATATTACTCCTCTTATCTTACCAGGATGATTTCGTAACACCCGGAATTTTTCCTTCTGCAGCATATTTTCTAAAACAGACACGACACATATCAAAACGTCGAAGAAAACCACGAGGTCTTCCGCAAACCGCACATCTGTTATGATTTCTCACTTTGAATTTAGCACCTCGAAGATGCTTTGCTATCATACTCTCTTTAGCCATCAGTCAACCCCTACTCCCAAAACGGCATGCCAAAACCATCAAGCAATGCCTTAGCTTCTTCTTTAGATTTTCCAGTAGTAACAACTGTTATATTAATACCATATATATATTCCGCTTTATCAAAATCGATCTCGGGGAAAATAATCTGTTCTTTAACAGAAAAATTATAGTTACCAAAATTATCAAACGACTTTGGAGAAATACCTTTAAAGTCACGAACACGAGGAAGCGAGAAATTTATTAATCGATCTAAAAACTCGTACATGGTATCACCACGCAAAGTGACCTTGCAACCTACATCATAGCCATCTCGTATTTTGAAGTTTGCAATCGACTTTTTTGCGACAGTTTTAACAGGCTTTTGTCCAGTTATAGCGGCCAACTCATCCATAGTCGAAGCAAGTCGTTTAGAATTTGCATGGGCATCACCCATACCAATATTAAGTACAACTTTTTCGATTTTTGGAATTTCCATCGAAGATTTATACTTAAAAGTATCCATAAGCTGCTTTTTTACATCTTTTTTATAAAGATCAAATAATCTTGCTGACATCTCAATTACCCTTTAGTCCAATCTTTTTCCGCATTTTCGGCAAATACGGTATTTATTATCGCCAGAAATCTCTTTACCAACACGGACGCCTTTTTTGCATTTCTCGCAAAAAAACATTACTTTCGAGAGTTTCATAGGAAATTCCATATCAAGTATCCCGCCCTGACCGTTAGGTGACTGAGCTTTTTTGATATGTTTTTTCTTTTTGTTAACGCCTTCGACAAGAACTCGATTTTTTTCATTATCAACAAAAAGAACTTTTCCTCTTTTACCCTTATCTGAACCAGAAATAACAACAACCTGGTCTTCTTTTTTTATTTTAGTCTTAAACATATTATTAATCCTCTTAAAGTACTTCGGGAGCCAAAGAAACTATTTTCATAAAATTCTTCTCACGCAATTCCCTTGCGACCGGTCCAAAGATACGTGTGCCGCGAGGTTCATTTTTGGCATCAATTATCGCGACAGCATTATCATCAAAACGGATATAAGAACCATCAGGACGACGCACAGGTTTGGTAGTACGAACAATTACTGCCTTTAGAACAGATTTGGTGTGTACTTTTTTACCAGTACTGTCTTTTAAACCATAAGACGGGTGAGAGTCTTTTACTGCAACAACAATAATATCACCAACCGTTGCGTATCTACGATTAGTACCACCAAGTACTTTGATACACTGTACTTTTTTTACACCGCTGTTATCAGCAACATTCAGGTATGTCTGCATCTGTATCATGATAAATCCCTACTTAACTTTTTCGATTATTTCAACAAGAGTAAAACGTTTATCCTTGGATAGCGGTCTTGTCTCTTCGATACGAACTGTGTCACCAATTGACAAAGTATTATCTTCATCGTGACATTTAATTTTCTTACTCTGCTTAACATATTTCTTATAAAGAGGATGCATTGCCATCTTCTCGGTAAGAACAACAGCTGTTTTATCCATTTTATTACTGGTGACTTTACCCACCATCTGTCTTCGTGGCTTTTTGTTTTCCATCAAAAATTACCTGCTCTATTACTTTTTACGTTTTCCAAGATCATACTCTTTTTTAAGAGTGAGTATTCGCGCAATCTTTTTTTTCTCTTCACGAATTAACTTGGTATTATCCATGTTGCCAGTTACGACTTTAAATCGGGCTTCCTGAATCTTAGACTTTGACTCATTAAGCGCCTTTATTAGCTCATCACTGGTTAATTCTTCAAGGTGTCCTTTCATATTAAAAACCTATTAATCTTCAAGTGTTATAACTTTTGTTTTAATTGGCAGTTTAGAAGCTGCGGCTTTCAAAGCAGCTATACCAATCTCATTGTTTACACCGGCAAGTTCAAAAAGAATTCGACCTGGTAAAACATGAGCTTCAAAACCTTCCGGATTTCCCTTACCTTTTCCCTGACGAGTTTCAGCAGGTTTTTTTGTAAAAGGTTGATCAGGAAAAACCCTAATCCATAATTTTCCACCACGCTTTACCTTACGTGTAATAGAAATACGAGCAGCCTCAATCTGACGGCTATTAAGTTTTCCGCGCTCCAAAGCCTTAATGGCTATCTCGCCAAAAGAAATTGAAGAACCTCGTTGAGCGGATCCCTTTAGGCGACCGCGATGTATCTTTCTATGCTTAACTTTTTTAGGCATTAACATTATTTATAACCCTAACCATTACTTTGTCTTGCGTTTTACTGCGTATTTATCTTCCTGATTTTGCTCGGCATCATTTTTTGAAAGAATGTCTCCGTTATAAATCCAGACTTTAACTCCAATCAAACCGAAAGTTGTCAAAGCTTCTGCAAAACCGTAGTCAATATCGGCTCTAAGTGTATGAAGAGGAATTCGCCCCTCCTTGTACGATTCACTTCTAGCCATTTCGGCTCCGTTTAATCGACCAGACACCATAACCTTTATTCCCTTGCAACCGGAACGTGTGGCAGCAGTTATTGCCTGCTTAACTGCTCTTCTATAAGGAAAACGTCCTTCAAGCTGTTGTGCAATTTGTTGAGCAACAATTTGAGAATTACGCTCAACTTTTTTTACTTCAACAATATAAACATAAACTTTTTTTGACGCAAGCTTCTGAATATTTGCCTGAATAACCTCGTGAAAAGCACCTTTTTTTCCGATAAGAATTCCTGGACGCGCAGCGTGGATATGAATATTTACCTTATCGGCGAGTCTTTCAATAATAACCTTCGCTATACCGGCATTCTTATGTTCTTTTTTAATAAAAGATTCAATCTTTAGATCTTCATGAAGATTTTTTCGGTACTGTTTCTTTTCATCAAACCAGATACCGCTCCATGTTTTAACTATTCCGACCCTAAGTCCAATTGGATTTACTTTTTGTCCCATGAAATATTCCTTTATTCGTCTGATAATACTACAGTAACATGACTGGTTTTCTTTCGTATTCTTGATGCACGGCCACGGGCACGCGGTCTAAACCGCTTTAGTCTTACACCTTCATCAATCGTAATCTTCTTAACGAAAAGATCTGCTTCCTGAAGATCAGGATTAATATTCTTTGCGTTTGCTCCGGCTGACTTAAGTGTTTTAAGAATGATCGCAGCAGAACTGTTAGGCATATATGATAACATATCCACAGCGACCGGAAAAGACATACCCCTAACGTTATCGGCCACTAATCTTGCCTTCATAGGAGACATGCGCACCGTTTTTGCTATTGCTTTTGTTTCCATCTTCTATAATCCCAATCTATCTTTTTTTAGCAACTTTATCATTTTTACTTGAATGGCCACGGTAGTTTCTCGTTGGAGAGAATTCTCCCAGTTTGTGACCAACCATATTCTCTGTAACATATACCGGGATGAAACTTTTCCCATTGTGAACCATTAAAGTATGACCGATCATTTCAGGAAAAATTGTTGAACGTCTCGACCAGGTCTTAATAGTTTTTTTAGCCCCAGAAGAATTCATCTCTTCAATTTTCTTATAGAGCTTTATGTCAATAAATGGTCCTTTTTTTACCGATCTAGCCATATTTACTTCCTTCTATTGATAATCATATTATCACTGTATTTATTTTTCTTTCGAGTCTTGTAACCTTTAGCAGGTACACCTGTAGGAGAAACGGGGTGTCTCTTTCCAGCACTCTTACCTTCACCACCACCAAGAGGGTGATCTACAGGGTTCATTGCGCAACCACGAACTTTTGGTCTTTTATTCATCCAACGTGAACGGCCAGCTTTACCTATAGTAACATTCATATGATCCTTGTTACCTATTTCACCGATAGTAGCCATACACTCTTTAAGAACTCGTCTCATTTCGCCTGAAGGAAGCTTGACCATACAATACTTTCCTTCACGACCAGTAATCTGAGCAGCTCCACCAGCAGAACGCGCCAGCTGTCCACCCTTACCAAGACTAAGCTCAACATTACAGATACTAGTACCAACTGGAATGTTTTTTAGAGGCATAGCATTTCCAACTCTTACTTCAACCTTTTCACCTGAGACAATTTCATCACCGACAGAAAGATTATTTGGAGCAACTATATATCTTCTCTCTCCATCCTTGTAAAGGATAAGAGCTATATTAGCAGAACGATTTGGATCATACTCGATAGTTTCTACTTTACCAGGAACATCAATTTTGTTTCTTTTGAAATCTATAACCCGGTACTTACGCTTATGCCCGCCACCTTTTCTACGAACAGAAATCTGATTCCCGGCACCACGTCCGGCTTTCTGAGATTTACCTTTGGTTAAACCCTTAAATGGGCTATCTACAGTAATATCTGCATAATCAAGAGTAGTCTTATATCTCTGAATCGGAGTAATTGGTCTGTAATTTTTAATTCCCATTGCTATACCCTAATGACTGATTATTTTTCATACAAATCAATTTTGTCTCCCTGTTTAAGCGTAACTACAGCACGCTTCCACGAGGGCTTAAAACCGATTGTAAACTTATTTCTCTTTTTTTTACCGCGAACGATAGATATGTTAACCTTTTCAGCATCAACATTATACAGACTTTTTACCGCCTGTTTTACCAAAACTTTGTTTGCTCGACGATCTACTTTAAAAACATACTTTCCATCTTCTTGTTGAACAGTTGTCTTTTCGGTAATCACCGGACGTATTAAAACATCATTCAAATTCATCATCATACCCTATGCGAAATTCTGATTTATAGCATTTACAGCACTTTCTGTCATCAACACTTTTTTAGAATAAAAAACGTCACGACCAGAAAGTCTAGAAGCATTGTTATATTTAACATCAGCAATATTTTTTATGGATCTCTTAATCATGGTATCATCTCCAGAAGAGACAAAAATACCTCTTTCGACATTAAGTTTCTTTAAGACAGAATTCATCTCTTTGGTTTTACCCGAATCCACATTAAAATCTTCAACAACAACGATATCCCCTTGTTGAGCTTTAATGGACAATATTGAACGGAAAGCCTTTTTCTTTACCTTTTTTGGAAGCTCGATACGGTACGAACGCACTCTTGGTCCAAAAACGGTACCACCACCAACCCAAATTGGAGATCGATTTGATCCTGAACGCGCACGTCCAGTACCTTTTTGACGCCAAGGCTTAACTCCACCACC
This sequence comes from Spirochaetota bacterium, assembly GCA_035447445.1. Classification (GTDB taxonomy): domain Bacteria; phylum Spirochaetota; class UBA4802; order UBA4802; family JAFGJZ01; genus JAFGRW01. The sequence continues at coordinate 6,521 of DAOTGZ010000030.1, forward strand.
GCTAACTTCAGCTCTCTCTTTAGTCTTATGAGTTCCCTGCCGAAGATTCGCATTAGCAGCCTTTATATACTCATAGACAACAACATCATTAATCTTATCCGAAAAAACCTTGTCAGACAATTCTACCTGACCAATTTTTTCACCTTTTACAGAATATTTATCTACAATCATCTTAGTACTCCACCTTGTCAGCTTTCACAAACAAGAACAATTGAATCTTTGCGACCGGGAACGGCACCGGATACAAGAACAAGATTCTTATCCTTGATAACTTTTACAACTTTAAGATTTTTTACAGTAACGCGATCAGAGCCTTTTCTTCCAGGCATACGCTGACCTTTCCAGACTTCACCCGGATAGGCACAAGCTCCAATTGAACCGGGAGCACGGTGAAAATGCGAACCGTGTGTCGCACGACCACCACCAAAACCATGTCTCTTAATACTTCCAGCAAATCCCTTACCCTTGGATGTCGAAACAATATTTACTTTTTCAATTCCATCCAAAACACTACAATCGATTACTGAACCGACATCAAGAGATTCATCAAAAGCATCTATTTCGCGAAGAACACGTTTAGGCTCGACACTCTTCTTTTTAAAGTCTTTTAATAAAGGAGCAGGACAGTTTTTTTCTTTAATAGATCCAAAACCAACCTTTAACGCCGAATATCCATCTTTTTCGACAGTCTTTTTTTGTAACACGACATTGGGACCGAGCTCTATAACAGTCACCGGCACAACTACGCCATTTTCATCGTAGACTTGAGTCATGCTAATTTTTTTCCCAACTAACGCCTTTTTCATCACATTTTTCCCATATATAATTGATTATACACCGGCCATGGTCAACAAGAACCGGGTAACGATATCAACACAATTCTCAAAACTATTTTAGAGATACTACGGCAATTCTTACGACTTAATATCTACAGAAACACCAGCAGGAAGTTCAAGCTTCATCAACGCTTCAACCGTATCAGAGTTTGGATTAACTATATCAACCAAACGCTTGTGAGTTCTAACCTCAAACTGCTCACGAGAAGTCTTATTAACATGCGGCGACCGCAATACACAAAACTTTTCAATTTTAGTAGGTAGCGGAATAGGACCTGCGACCTTCGCTCCACTTCTATTTGTTGTTGCAACAATCTTTGCTGCCGATTTATCAAGTAACTTTACATCAAAAGACTTTAGTTTTACCCTGATTCTCTGTTCCGCTAACTTAGCCACGTTTTTCCTCAAATTGTAAAATTATTATTAGTTGCCAGGCCTTATCTGTTCAGCCTGACAACTATTATTATACGGCATTTATTCGTCAAATAAATTTTAAATTATTTTGTTATTTTTGATACAACACCTGCACCAACAGTTCTTCCACCTTCGCGAATCGCAAAACGAAGAGTCTCGTCCATTGCTACCGGAGTAATAAGTTGAACACCCATCTTTTTAACATGGTCACCAGGCATAACCATCTCTACTCCCTCAGGAAGTACGATTACACCGGTTACATCCGTTGTACGAAAGTAAAACTGTGGACGATAATTTCCGAAGAAAGGAGTATGTCGACCACCCTCATCTTTTGAAAGGATGAAAACATCACATTCAAAATCTGTATGTGGAGTAATAGAACCCGGCTTAGCAAGAACCTGACCGCGCTCGATATCATCCTTTGCAGTTCCACGCAAAAGACAACCAACGTTATCACCCGCTCTACCCTCATCAAGAAGCTTCCTGAACATCTCTACACCAGTAACAACAGTAGAAGCAGTCTCTTTGAAACCAACGATTTCAACGTTATCGCCAGTATGGACGATTCCACGCTCAATACGTCCAGTTGCAACAGTACCACGTCCTGTAATTGAGAAAACATCCTCAACAGGCATAAGAAAATCCTTATCAGTTGCACGCTCTGGTTCTGGCACATACTCATCAATGGTTTTAATAAGCTTAACAACGCCCTGAACCCATTCTGAATCTTTGTTTCCTGCAGCTGAATCCTCAAGAGCTTTAAGGGCAGAACCAGGAATAATCGGAGTATCATCTCCAGGAAATTCGTAAGTACTTAATAACTCACGTATCTCCATCTCGACAAGCTCTACCAGCTCGTCACGCTCATCAGCATCAAGCATGTCAACCTTATTAAGAAATACAACAATATAAGGTACGTTTACTTGACGAGCAAGAAGAACGTGCTCTTTTGTTTGCGGCATTGGGCCATCAGTAGCAGCAACTACAAGAATTGCAGCATCCATCTGAGCGGCACCTGTTATCATGTTTTTTACATAGTCGGCGTGTCCAGGACAGTCAACGTGTGCATAGTGACGAACATCTGTCTCGTATTCCTGGTGAGAAGTAGCGATAGTAATACCACGCTCTCTCTCTTCTGGAGCATTATCAATATTTTCAAATGCAACAGCTTTGTTTTTTCCGCCGAATTGAAGAGCCATACAGTTTGTGATTGCCGAAGTAAGAGTAGTCTTGCCGTGGTCAATATGGCCAATCGTTCCAATGTTTAAGTGTGGCTTGGATCTGTCAAATTTTTCCTTTGCCATGTGAATTCACCTCTTTTATTACTTGAATACAAATCTATTATTAATTTATTTAATAGCAATAGTGACCTGAAAGTAACAAAATTAAAAATTATATGCCTTTTGTGTCAACAAAATTAATCCATTAATCTTAATTAATCGAAATATTAGAAAAAAAAGATCAAAATGTCACAAGATTATCATATCCGCCCCATAATCTTGTTTATTATAGTTTGCGCTTTCTGTTTACCAACTGCTTCATAGCGACTAAACTGCATAGTGTAGTTGGCTCTACCCTGGCTCATGGATCTTAATGCTGTAGCATATCCGAACATTTCAGACATTGGCGCATAAGCATGCAATACTTTAATGCTTTTTTCCATATCCATACTCTCGATTCGTCCAGAACGCATATTAATATCACTTATTATGTCTCCAGTATAGTCTTCAGGTGACATAATCTCAACACGCATAATAGGTTCGAGCAGAACCGGTTCAGCTTTTGCAAGAGATTCTCTAACAGCCATACCGGCCGCAGCCCTGCATGCAAACACAGCACCCTCGGTATCATCATATACACATGAGTTAATCTTAATTTTTAAATCATCTACCTTGAACATTGCCAAGGTACCAGCTTGCGTTCCATCTATCACTCCAGATTCAACAGCATCTCTGATCTCGGAAGCTATACTATCTTTATTTAAGGATGATTCAACAACAATGCCCGAGCCTGATTGCAACGGAGAAATAGAGACCGAAACCGCAGCCTTAATTGTTTTACCGCCAATCACACTTTCATATTTCTTCTCGACAGAGGTCTCGGCAGTAATTGTCTCTTTATACGATACCTGCGGTTGACCAACATTGGCATTTACATTAAATTCGCGCATTAAACGATCTACAATAATGTCCAGGTGCAGCTCACCCATACCTGATATTAGATTTTGACCCGTATCTTCATCTTTGACAACACGAAAGGTCGGATCTTCATCTTCTAGCCGAACAAGTGCCTGCTCAATTTTTTCTTTATCAACTTTTGTTTTTGGTTCAATTACAATTGAGATAACAGGCTCCGCAAAATCCATTTTTTCAAGAATAACGGGATTTGACGCATCACATACGGTATCACCGGTTTTTGCAAATTTTAGACCTACAATCGCAACAATATCACCGGCAAAAGCCTCCTGCATCTCTTCCCTGTTATTGGCATGCATTCTCAGTATTTTGCCAATTCTCTCTTTTTTATTCTGTGTAATATTGAAAAGCTGATCACCGACCTTAATTGTTCCTGAATAAATTCTCATGTATGTTAATCGGCCAACATATGTATCCGATCGAACCTTAAATATCAAAGCAGCAAACTTTTCTTTATCTGAGGATTCGCGATATACTATCTCTTCAGAATCTGGAAGGTGCCCATGCATTGGAGGCACATCCTTTGGAGAAGGAAGATAGTACGTTATGGCGTCAAGAACTGGCTGCACACCCTTATCCTTTAGCGCTGAACCGCAAAATACTGGAAAATATTTTCTTTCAGCCACAGATTTTTTTATTGAAGAACGTATCTCATCAACTGTTATTTCTGATCCTTCCAGATATTTTTCCATAAGCTCATCATCATTTTCAGCAACAATTTCAAGCATCATATCACGCATTGAGCCTGCCTCAGCAGCAAATTCTTCAGGTATATCAGATAAAATCAACTTTTCGCCATGATCACCTTCATTATATATTGCTTTCATGGTTATCAAGTCTATTGAGCCCTTAAACTTGTCTTCGGCTCCCATTGGTATCTGAAGCGGCAAAGGTAACGCGTGCAATTTTTTTTCTATCATATCGCAACAATATGCAAAATCAGCACCGATTCGATCCATCTTGTTTACAAAACATATTCTTGGAATGTGGTATCTGTCTGCCTGCCGCCAAACTGTTTCTGATTGCGGCTCTACGCCAGCAACACCGTCAAAAACTGCTATTGCCGAATCAAGAACACGTAAAGACCTTTCAACCTCTACGGTAAAATCGACATGTCCAGGTGTATCTATTATATTAATTCGCGTATTATTCCACATGCAGCTCGTTGCAGCAGCCGTGATTGTAATACCTCGCTCTTTCTCCTGATCCATCCAGTCCATTTCGGCCGCACCCTCATGAACTTCGCCAATCTTATGGGTTTTCCCAGTAAAAAACAAGATTCTTTCGGTTAACGTGGTTTTCCCCGCATCAATATGTGCCATTATACCTATGTTTCTTGTCCGATGAAGTGGTAGATCTCGTCCCATAAATCCTCTTAAATCACAATCCTAATAATAAAAACACCTGTCTCTGCAGTAGCTGAAACAGGTGTGTCCATATAATACATAAAGGTTATACTGGGTAAAACAAAGAAACTATGAAACCCAGATTAACCAAATACTTAAAGCTGATATTATTACCATTTATAATGAGCAAAGGCCTTATTTGCCTCAGCCATTTTATGTGTATCCTCTTTTTTCTTGATCGAAGCACCTGTATTATTAAAAGCTCCTATCAACTCGGCAGCAAGACGCTGAGACATTGTTTTCTCAGCTCGTGCTCTAGAAGCAATGATCAGCCACCTCATCCCAAGAGCTTGTCTTCGTTCTGGACGAATTTCAACTGGAACCTGATAAGTAGCACCACCAACTCGACGAGATTTTACTTCAAGAAGTGGCTTGACATTATCAAGAGCTTTCTCAAAAACCTCAACAGGATTCTGATCGACCTTCGATTTGATTATATCCATCGCATCATAAAATATACTTTCTGATACACCTTTTTTACCATCATACATCATAACATTTATGAATTTGGTAACTAGCTGAGAACTAAATTTCGGATCAGGCAGAACCTCTCTGCGTACCGGTCTTCTTCTTCGCGACATAATATTCCTCTTTAACAGACAGCATCAATAGAACAAATGAATAAAAATTCTTGTTAAACTTACGCTGTAAAAGTTATAATATTTTCTAATTATAAATAAAGACAAAGTAAACCCGGATGCAAAGCCATCCTGATTCTCCATAAACAATAAAAGACAACCGAAACCCGCTCCCGGAAGATGCAACTCTTTCCCTGGATTACTCAGCATGTACGTGTCTCAGTTATGCAATTAGAGCTTAAGCCTTTGGTCTTTTTGTACCATATTTAGAACGACCACGTTTACGATCATTCACCCCAAGCGTATCAAGAGCGCCACGAACAATGTGATAACGCACACCTGGAATATCCTTTACCCTTCCACCACGAACAAGAACTGCGGAGTGTTCCTGAAGATTATGACCAATTCCAGGAATATACGCTGTAACCTCTATTCCGTTTGTTAAACGAACACGGGCAACTTTTCTTAACGCTGAGTTAGGTTTTTTTGGTGTTACAGTCATAACACGCGTACAAACCCCACGTTTTTGCGGACATGATTTTAATGCAGGCGACTTGTAACGTTTACCCTTACTTTCTCGTCCATTTTTTATTAGCTGATTGATTGTTGGCATTTTATATCCTCATAAAAATTATATATCAATTATTGAAAACCTAACATCTTAGATAGATGCTTAAAAACCATTAAGTCAAAATTGGTCAGGTTATGACTATATCTTCGTAGAGCCGTTAATTGTCAAGAAAATTAATGCAAAAGCTCATCGCCAGCAGTCGCATCATGACAGATATTAACCGAAAACAACTTTAGACCGAAACATCATTTTGATATTTCGGTCTATTGTATTAATCTATATCTTCGTCGTCAGACTCATCTGGTTCGGGAAGATCATCTTCAACATCTGAATCGGCGACTACATCTTTGAAAAGATTCTTAACAGCAGTCTCTTCATCTGTCTGTTCTTTTCCTATTGTAGCTTCAGTTTCAACCGCAGCTAAAACTGCTGCTTTTTCGGCCTCTTCCTGCTCCAGGCTCTCTTCCTCAGAAATATCAAGATCACCCGGTTCATTCTGATAAACAGAGATATTGTTATAATCAGGCATACCTGTACCAGCCGGTATAAGATGACCAATAATTACATTTTCTTTTAAACCTCGGAGATTATCAACCTTTGCCTTGATAGCTGCATCAGTTAATACTCTTGTTGTCTCTTGGAACGAAGCTGCAGAAATAAAGGACTCGGTATTAAGCGATGCTTTTGTTATACCCATCAAAACAGGTTCTGCCGAAGCAGGGCTACCACCTTCCGCAACAACTTTGTCATTCTCAAATTTAAAATCAAACTTATCAACTATCTGTTCGATTACAAAATTTGTATCACCAGGATCAGAGATTTTAACCTTACGAAGCATCTGGCGAACAATAACCTCTATATGCTTATCGTTAATGCCAACACCCTGTAAACGATATACCTCCTGAACCTCATTTACAAGAAACTTTTGAAGTTCTGGACGACCTTTGATTCTTAAAATGTCATGAGGGTCAATCGCTCCATCGTCAAGTTTTTCCCCTTTTCGGATAAAATCTTTATCCTGTACTCGGAGAAATTTGGATGATGGTATAGAATACTCGCGGCTCTCATCCTCATTCTCAATTTTAATTTTTCGCTTATTCTTAACGGTATCTCCGATGATAACTGTTCCATCAATTTCGGCAAGAGTTGCCTTATCTTTTGGTACGCGAGCCTCGAACAATTCGGCAACACGTGGTAGACCACCTGTAATGTCTTTTGTTCTTTCAGCCTCTTTTGGTATTTTTGCGAGAACAGCACCTGCTTTAACAGAAGCACCATGCTCAGTTTCAATATAAGCCCCTTTCGGCAACAGATAAGTTGTTGGTTCACCAGATTTACCAAATACATCTATACGCGGTTGCAATTTTTCTGTCTTAAACTCAACAATAATCCGCTTTTTAGATCCACTGACAGGGTCTGTCTCTTCAACCATACTCTTATTTTTTTCAATGTCATAGAACTCTATGGTACCATCAATTTCGGTTATAATAGGTTCCATCATAGGGTCAACCGTAGCCAAAACTTCATTACGGTCATAGAATTCTCCAACATGAGAATATATCACCGCACCTACGTTAACTGGAACAGAATGGACATCTCCAAGAATAGTAACCTTGGTTGAGTGCAGTTTGATAATACCTGAAAAACGCGAAATCTCTTCGGTTTTATCGGCATGTCTTGCAATAATTGTTCCCGGGTATACTTTTTCACCTTCTGCAACAAGTATTTCATCACCCTTGGCAATTTCGTACTCAAAAACATTACGCTGAATTTCCATATAACCACGACGTACTGAAACGAACTTGTTATCATCGGTTTCAATTGTGCGGAATGTAATATTTTTAAGATATAACGGGTATGGGAATCGTATATCAGTTTCGTTAACAGAACCTGTAGCAATACCCCCAATGTGAAATGTTCTCATTGTAAGCTGGGTTCCAGGCTGCCCTATTGATTGTGCCGCGATAATTCCTACCGCTTCCCCTATTTCCACACCCCTTGTCGAAGCAAGGTTTCTTCCGTAACATTTAGCGCATACACCATGACGTGACTCACAAGTTAAAACAGAACGTATTTCAATTGTATCAATTTTTAACTCGTCAATCTTTCTGGCAGTATCTTCATTTATTATTTGATCAGCTTTAGCGATAATCTCATTTGTAACAGGATGATAAAGATCATAAAGAAGATTTCTTCCAACAACTCGACTACCAAGAGATTCGATTATCTCATCACCCTCTTTTATCGCCGATACATCGATACCTATAGTTGTTCCACAATCAATCTCGTTAATAACAACATCCTGTGATATATCTACAAGTCGTCTTGTAAGGTATCCGGCATCCGCAGTTTTTAGGGCTGTATCAGCAAGTCCTTTACGAGCACCGTTTGTCGAAATGAAATATTCAAGAACATTCAATCCTTCTTTAAAGTTAGATCGAATAGGTACATCAATAATTTCGCCACTCGGTTTTGCCATAAGTCCGCGTAATCCTGCCAACTGCTTAATCTGTTGACGACTACCTCGAGCACCCGACTTAGCCATTACGTAAACATTGTTAAAACCACCTTCGGCTTTTTCAAAGTTTTTCATCATAACGTTGGTTACATCATCAATAACACCAGTCCATTTGTTTACAACCAGGTTAAAACGTTCACCATTTGTACGCATACCCATTCTATAATTGTTTTCTATGTCTTCTATCTCTTTGTTTGCAGCTGTAATCATCGCCTTTTTTTCATCTGGAACAATAATATCCGATATTGCGATTGTCGGAGCAAAATGCGTTCCATACTTGTAACCAAGAGCTTTGATTACATCTAGAAGCTTAACAGTCTCTGTTGCACCGTAAATACGAACTACATCAGCGATTATCTCGGCTATTTCACTTTTCCCGACAGTATGATTTATGTATTTGTAACCTTCAGGAAGCGACTTGTTGAAAAGAAGTCGTCCTGCCGTTGTTTCTACAATTTCATCGTCAAAATAGAAGCCAATCTTTGAACGCAGTTTTAAAACACGACGGTCAACAGCCATCATAACTTCATCGTAGTTATCATAAACCTTTGGTTTCTCATTGTCATCTTCAAATATTGCTGTAAGATAATACAATCCAAGAACTATATCCTGTGAAGGCGTAACAATAGGTTCACCGTTTGCAGGCGATAGAAGATTGTTTGTAGAGAGCATAAGAGTCCAGCACTCAAGTTGGGCGCGCGGAGATAAAGGCAAGTGCACAGCCATCTGATCGCCATCGAAGTCGGCATTATAAGCAAGACAAACCAAAGGATGCAAACGTATTGCTTTTCCCTCTACGATTACCGGCTCAAAAGCCTGAATACCAAGACGGTGCAATGTCGGAGCTCTATTAAGCAATACAGGATGTTCAGAAACGACCTCTTCCAGAACTTCCCATACTTCAGGTTTCTCGTTTTCGACCATACGTTTAGCCGATTTTATATTGGGCACAAACCCCTTATCAACAAGACGGCGCATAATGAAAGGCTTAAAAAGTTCGATTGCCATCCGCTTAGGAAGTCCACACTGATGTAGTTTCAAATCGGGACCGATAACAATAACCGAACGACCGGAATAATCGACACGTTTACCCAGAAGGTTTTGCCTAAAACGCCCCTGCTTACCTTTAAGCATATCTGAAAGTGATTTAAGAGGTCGGTTTCCCTTTCCTTTTACAACTCTCTTGCGTCGGCTGTTATCAAATAACGCGTCTACAGCCTCTTGAAGCATACGTTTCTCATTTTTTACAATGATATCTGGAGCACGTAGAGCCAATAACCGTTTTAAGCGGTTATTACGGTTAATTACTCGACGATAAAGGTCATTAAGATCCGAAGTTGCGAAACGTCCTCCGTCAAGCTGCACCATCGGACGAAGCTCTGGTGGAATTACAGGTACAACATCAAGTATCATCCACTCAGGTTTGTTTTCGGAATCTCTGAAAGCCTCGATAACCTCAACTCGCTTAACAAGTTTTTTATCGATAGCTTTACCATTCGCCTGTAGATCCAATATCAGTGCCCGCAGATTACGTGATTCGGCATCAAGATCTATATCAAGAAGCAGCTCCTTTATTGCTGCTGCTCCCATATCGGCGATCATCGTATCACCATATTTTTCGTAGAGCTCGTAATATTCATCTTCTTCGAGCAAAGATCCCCTGCTTATGTTTTCAGCCTCGGCCTCACCTGGATCTGTCACTACATATTTTTCATAATACAGCACTTTTTTAAGGTCACTAACCGCTATATTAAGCAGCAGTCCGAGCCTTGAAGGTACTGAACGGTAATACCATATATGAGCTACCGGTGTTGCAAGTTCAATATGACCACTTCTTTCACGACGAACCTTATAGTGTGTTACCTCAACACCACAACGGTCACAAATTACACCCGCGTAACGGATCGATTTAAACTTACCACAGTAACACTCCCACTCCTTTGTGGTACCGAATATTTTTTCACAAAATAGACCGTCCCTTTCAGGTTTAAGTGTTCTGTAGTTAATAGTTTCCGGCTTTTTAACTTCACCATACGACCATTCCCTGATGATTTCCGGTGAAGCAAGCTGTATCTTAATTGAATCAAAGTTATTAAAATCTTTCATCTTCTATCCTTGATCTTTTTATAGGATAATACTGATTACTGCTATTATTTCACTGCCATTCATGAAAAAGCAATGGCAGATCAATTCTTAATCATTCTTGATAGTATCAAGTTTAATTTTTTTGCGATTTTTACCGAACATATCACCCCATTCGGTAATTACTGCCTCTTTGCCGTGGATATCATAAATACGCACATCCAACGCAAGACCGCGAAGCTCCTGAACAAGTACATTAAAAGATTCTGGAACCCCCGGAGAAGTTGTATGGTGTCCTTTAACAATTGCCTCGTACATCTTCGCGCGACCAAGCATATCATCGGACTTAACAGTTAAAAGCTCCTGTAGTGTATACGCAGCGCCGTAAGCTTCAAGAGCCCAAACCTCCATCTCTCCCAAACGCTGACCACCAAATTGGGCCTTACCGCCAAGAGGCTGCTGTGTTACAAGAGAGTATGGCCCTGTTGAGCGCGCGTGAATTTTATCATCAACCATATGAGCTAGTTTAAGAATATAAACATAACCCGTCATTACACGGTTTTCGAAAGGAATTCCCGTACGGCCATCATAAAGTACCGCTTTTGAATCTTCAGGAAGACCTGCTTTTTTAAGATATTCCTTGATTTCATACGGTTTAGCACCATCAAAAATAGGAGTTTCCATATAGAGATCAAGTTCATGAGCTGCCCAACCAAGCTCGGTTTCAAGCAACTGTCCTAGATTCATACGAGACGGTACACCAAGAGGATTAAGCACGATGTCAATTGGTGTTCCATCCTCCAGATAAGGCATCTCATATTCAGACATAATGCGGGAAATAACACCCTTGTTTCCATG
>DAOTGZ010000031.1:0-17879 GCA_035447445.1 Spirochaetota bacterium
CCCCTTTTTAGCTGTGTTTTGCTTAAGCTTGATTTCAATTGAGAAACGTGAAATTGAACCAGTCGAAGTTGTACGGTCAATGGCCGATTCGAAAAGAGATACAGATTTGAGTTTAGTCATAAAGTCGGATAATGTCGAGCTGGTTTCAACTGTTCCTGACATTTTAATATCCTTATCTGATATAACAAGGCTTTGTATTTCGATGTCGCTTTCTTCAGGCATTTGAGCCGAAATAGCTGATATTAGCTCAATTGTACTGTTCTCTTCTGGTATCAAATTGCGTATCTGATTAAGTTTATCCAACTCTTTCTTTAAAAGCTTGTTTGCCGACATGATAGGGTCATCATCCGTGGGTTGGCTTTTAAAAAGGGTAGTATACTGTTTTTGGAGCAGATCTCTTGTTAATGCTTTTTCACGAGATGTGAAAAAAAGGTTCAATATTAATACAATAATGAGCATTATTGCCGACAGTGAAGTAAAGAATAGAGCCGGATACAGTTTCTCTATCTGGATCGATCCGAAAGAACTATTTTTATGATTTTCACAAAAATTAATATAATCTGTTTTGTTTCGGTAAAGTTCGATGAGTCCGTAACAGGAACTGAATCTTGCCTGAGCAATCTGATTAGGTAACTGCACATTTGGAAGCGAACCAACCGGAATTTCCATGGCATTAGCAAAAAAATCGGAAATTCTAGGCAACAGGGAGGCTCCTCCAGAAAGATAAATCCGTTCGAAATCGACAGAGTGATTTGCTGCTGTAAAAGCCTGAATTGTAAGCCGGATTTGATCAATTATGGATTCGAATTCAAGTATGCTGAAATCATATATCTCTTGCAGCTGTTTTTTTGTAATTTTTAGTGATTTGTAAAAATTGGAGCTGTAGTTGTTTTCAATATCAGAGAGATCCAGATGAAGATTCTCGAATTTGCCAAATGCTTCATAATAGTTTATCTTGAGTATAGATGCCATTTTTGAAATAATAGATGAACATCCGCCAGGTATCAGGCGAGTGGCAGCAATTTTTTTCCTATGTACCAGATTAACAGTTGTTTTTGAGTGACCGATATCTATCTGCAAAAAAGAGTCAAACTGTAAAGTTTCTGGTAATAGAGATTCAAAAAGACTGTTTGATTCTATTCCTATGTAATGCGGTGTGATGCCTGTAGTACCGATTACAACTTTAAACTGATTTAGGTGCTCCTTTTGAATAGCGGCAGCAATTATCTTACCCTCTTCAGTGCCTTCGTTAGCGAGCTGGAAAGATATATCAATATCATCAAGATCGTAAGGAAGAGTCTCTTCGGCTTCCATTGGCAGTATTTCTGAGATCTTTGATTTCTCGGAAAACGGGAAAGAAAAGTTCCTTAAAATAACAGATTTTAAAGGAATATTTGTAATTAGCAAATAATCATTATCAGTAAATTCACTCATCAGGTCTGTAAGAGCCTCTTCTATCTCGGCCTGTTGATCGGCGGATTCGGGATTGATCATCCTGTGAGAAAAATGAATAATCTCGTTTGATTTAAAGCCCCTTTTGGCAGATAGTGCCTTAATAGAAGATGTTCCTATATCTATAGCCAATAATTTTTCAAACAAAATGCACCTCAAGTATCGGTTTTATATTAAATGGTTGTTTCCAATTTGTAAACACTTTGATCTAACGTCGTTTCCCATTCAGAAGTACTCATGACCGGCCCGTTGTAAAGTAATTTTTAATCTAGTTTTAATGCAAAGCATAATAGCTGTAGTACTTGAGAGACCTGTCATAAATTGCTGTTATTGTTACTTTATGACGATTCACATAGGCATGAACCGTTATTCTGAAAAGATTAGAGTTAACTGTAAGGCAGTTACGTCGTATCAGATCATCACGAATAAATTCCTTAACATCATCAACTTTTTTAAAAGGATTAATGCGTCTTCGTAAAATTATCTGCTTTGCGTCGTTATCGGTCATATCGGGTGCTATCGAACGAAGAACACGGTACGGTGCGGTATTTATATTTATCTTGTTAACCTGACTGTTAAATAACTTGGGGTCACCGTTGACCCTTAGATACTTGTCAAGTCTACGTGAACTTTCCGGGCCTATTGGGATATCCTCTTCCTCGGATTCACCCGACTCTTCCTCCTCTGTCGTCTCTTCAGAATCATCAGAGACCGACTCCATAATGGATAGTACATCAAGTGACATTATTTCATCATTTGATTCTACAAGCATGCCTTCTTCTTTCTCTTGAGCCATATTGCCACCGCTAAAACCATAGTATATAGCCGGTGAAAAATAGCGTACCAGCAACAGTCTGTCTATACTTTCAAGAGGAGCGTTTGCGGCCGAATAGGGTGTCTGTAGGGTAGAGTAGTGATCATAGGTTTCGGCTCCATTGCCTGTACGACTGTTGTCGCGGTCTACCCAATCAGCAACAGCATCAGCATAGTCCATTGGAAAACCCATATTCATAAAAAAACGGTTAATTATGCCAAAGAAGGTTGTTTGTGGAACGTATTCTGTCGCGATAGCACTTAGGTTTATTTTGGATTGCTCATCTTCAATAATTATTTTAACAGTAGCGTTCGCCAGTTCGAATTCCGGGAAATCAAATGCCCAGATATCACCAAAGGTATCGATATTCTTATCTTTGTTTTTTACTGGTATCATGGGGGGAGTCACACCTTTTTGGTCAATATCAAGAATAATATGTGCGATATTCAGGGCTGCCTGTGCTGCTGCTTCGGCCTGAGCCTCATTTTTGAATTTAATCATGTAGTTTATATTATTTTGGGCACTCACAAGAAAATCGGTTGATACGGATATCAGCAGCGTACTGACGATCAGAACAATGATTAGTACAAAACCCCTGTTCTTTTCATTGCTGCCGAACAAGCCGTGCTTTTCCAGTTTAGCGGCTCTTTGACGATACATCTGTCTGATCTGACTAATATGTTTTTTTATATTTATCATTCTATTGGTACCTGTTAAGCAATGATGTAAACGTAAAGATCTCATCCTGTCCCCTATAGTTTCGCAGGGTAAGAGTCACCCTTATTCCGAAAGGAAAGCGGTTGCGGTCTCTGCTGTCCCAATTTTGAGACCAGTCATTAATCTTGTCTTCGGTGTACTCTATTCTCATATCGATTACGTTTTCAAGCAGTATCGAGTCAATACCCTGTGGCTTATTTTCATCATCTTTGTTGTATTCGATGGATTCTTTTCGCATAAGAAAAAACATATCAGGATAAGATGGATCAGGTTTAAGAAAGTATGATATTTCTTTAATGTCAGAATTAAAAGCAGGTTCGGAATAGCTGCCTGCAACATATATCTCGGATTTAACAACGGTTACCATGTTGATTTTTCCCATATAGGGTGGGTAGGGATTATTTTCACCGACTAAAAAAAGTTCTTTGTTATATCTGTCTTGCAAGGTGCAGCTTAAGTCTCTGTCCATTCGACGTATTGCCATATTTGTATTCTCATAAAAATCGGCAATTCCAGACATATCATGAATTGCGAACATAATGGTGCGGTTTGCGCCATATATCATCATCATGACTATACTGGATATAGTCACCGCAACAAGCAATTCAAGTAAGGTGAATCCTTCATTTGATTTAAGCCGTTTAATAAATTTTTTCATAATGGATAAATGTATTCGATAGAGTAGGACCGTTCAGCATTATTTTCCATCCAGAAAACAGTTACTACTGCGATATTAGCTGGTATGGGTCCCAGAAGTTCATGTTCAAATTTTTCGATACTTATCTCATAGGTAAAATCGGGATATTCCGGTACTTCGGATCCTGCAATAACATTGTTTTGCATTTTTTGAATCTTAAGTTCATTTAGTTTTGATCTGGCGATAACAATAGCCTTGGTTAGATTTTTATTTTGAGAGATTGCCATAGAGCCCGTGGATATTCCCTTGTAAAGAGGAAGAACTACCAGGCTGAGAATTGTTACGGCAATAAGTATCTCTATCAGGGCAAAACCGAGTTTATTAAAAACCGGATTTCCACATTGATTCGAAGTCAATATGCCCCTCCTTTGTATAAGGATATTTCATCAGTTTAGAAATAATTATAGAATAACGTTCGGTATCGTTGAGAGTAACATGGATTATAGCGTTTTTAGAAAAGCCGTCAGGATAAAAGGGAATAAGAGCCGTACCGGATGAGATGTCGCTTCCATCATCAAGCAGAACACGGTTAATCATAAACCCAGAAGAAAACTGTCTCGGTTTAAGCATCTTATTTTGCGAGTCAATCAACAGACCTTCGGGCGACACATTAACCACGGATATTCCGTTTGATCTTTCGAGGATCTCCTTGTTTTGGTCGTCAAACTCGGTTACGGAAGTAAAATAGAGGTGTACCGCAAGAAAATTGATTCTGTTATTGATAAAAGCATCATCAAAGGTTTTCACGACCATGGAAGAGACAAGTGACAGATTTTTCTGTGAATTGTCAAAAATATTGGATACCCTCGGTACAATCACTATTGAAACGATAGAGAGCAGGGCGATAACAATCAGGATCTCTATGAGAGAGAAACCCTGATTGCTCTGCTTCCGGTTATTCCCAGCTGGTAATATCCGCATTTACTCCTTCTCCGCCTTCCTGATTATCCGCGCCAAGACAGATGATCTCGTAAGGTCGTCCCTCTTCTCCGGGAGATACGTATATAAAATCATTTTTCCATGGATCTTTGGGTACAGAGCTTGACTGGATATAGCCTCCAGTCTTGTAGTTGTTGGGTACCGGCTCCGATGTTGGAGCTTCGATTAATGCCGCAAGCCCTTGATCAGTTGTAGGGTAGGTTCCATTATCCATCATGTAGAGGTTCAGCGATAGTTCGAGAGATTTTATCATCTCATTAGCCTTGGATACCTTAGCTTTGTCCGGCATATCCATAAACTGGGGAACTATGGCGATTGCAAGAATACTCATTATTGTAACCGCAATCATTATTTCAAGAAGCGAGAAACCGTCTCGAGCCTTTAGCTTTTTGATTACTGTTGATATGTGTTTAAACAATTTTTTCAGTATAAGCATGATAATCTCCTTTTTTTGGGAACTTTGAAAAATTACTTTTTTCAGAATGGATTCGACTTTTTGTAAAATATAAAAAACTCTACCAACTAAGAAACATGTTATAGCGTTTTTGTTCCATTTTTTTTAAAAAATTTTTATCCGCACAAAAATAATATGCGATTTACTGCACAATTAGATTCATCTGGAAAATTGGCAAAATAACGGATAATACTATACCGCCAACCGCTATTCCCATAAATACTATAATAAGAGGTTCTATCATATTAGTCAAACTTGTTATTGTCAGGTCAACCTCGGTTTCGTAAACCTCTCCAATTTTAACCAGCATCGTATCAAGTTTGTCACTGGCTTCCCCCGCGTTAATCATTCCCAAAACCATTTTTGGAAGAAAATCTGCAGCTGCAAGGGCTTTTGAAACTGGAGTTCCTTCTCGTATTTTGAAGGCTGCCTCATTGATTTTTTTCTCAATAATGGAGTTACCCACTATTTTCTCTACTATTTCGAATGATTTTAAAATATCAACATTGTTGCTTAACATTATACCCATGTTCTGAGTAAACCTATAAACGATCATCTTGTTGTACAAAATTTTAAAGATAGGAATATTCATCTTCAGTTCATCAAATTTATGTCTCCCTTTTTCTGTGTGCACATAGCGGTACAGAAAAAAAATACCCGCACCAATTGATAAGAGTACCAGAGGAAGAAAGGCCGACAAAAACGAGCTTATTCCCATAATGATCTGTGTAGGCAGAGGAAGGTCGTGTCCCATATCCTCGAACATCTCTGCAAGAGAAGGAACGATAACTACCAGGAGAAAAATCACTATACATGTGGAAAAAAAGATCATAAATCCGGGATACCAGAGTGCCGATTGGACCTTACTTTTTAGGGTAGCATTTTTCTCTTCAATATCTGCCAGACGCTCTATTACCTCATCAAGGGATCCCAGGTTTTCACCTACACGAACCATATTGATATACATGTTCGAGAAGACACCCCTGTGTTTCGCGAGACAGTTAGACAGCGCTGCTCCGTTTTCGAGATTCTCTTTTACATCGGCAATTACTATCTTAAAATATTGGTGATCGGTCTGATCCATAATGTCTGCTATTGCTCGCAAAAGTGGCATACCCGCTGATAGAAGTGTTGCAAGTTGGCGAGAAAAAATACCAACCTGCTTTGATGCCATTTTTCGCGCTATGATGCCACTTGCGGAATGAAGAAATCTGGAAATAGATGAATTAGAGTTTTTTTGTTCAATTGTGGCTTCGTTTGATGATTTAGGGCCGATTTTTGATACATAAAGACCCTCTTGTTTAAGCATTAGCTTGGCTTTTGTTTCACTTGTCGCGTCAACGATGCCTGAGAGTCTTTCTCCCCTGCGATTAAGGGCTTCGTACTGGTATATCATGTGTTACTAACCCTTAAGACCTCTTCAATAGTAGTTGTTCCGTCAATAACCTTTGACAACCCGTCTAGGTACAGGGTTTGCATGCCCTCTTTTACAGCCTGTTCTTTTATTGTCCCGGCGTCAGCATTAGATACAATAAGCTTTTTAATGGCATTGGATACTACTAACAGCTCGTATATACCGGTACGTCCGCTGTAGCCCGTACCAAGGCATTTATCACAACCTTTGCCATGAAAAAGTTTGCCATTTTTAAGGCTTGAAACTTTGATCTTAAGCTCTGAGAGTTCTTTTGCTGTAGGCTTATAAGCTGTTTTGCATTCGGGGCATATACGTCTGATAAGACGCTGTGCAAGAAAAGCGTTAACTGATGATGATATCAGAAATGGCTCGATGCCCATATCTACGAGTCGTGTTACGGCCGATGCAGCGTCGTTTGTGTGTATGGTCGAAAATACTCTGTGGCCTGTAAGAGCCGACTGTATGGCAATTTCGGCAGTTTCTATGTCTCGAATCTCACCCACCATTATGATATCCGGATCTTGACGCAGTATGGAGCGAAGCCCTGATGCAAAGGTTAAACCGATTTTAGAGTTCACCTGCATTTGGCCTACACCTTGAAGCTGATACTCTATTGGATCTTCTACTGTAAGAATGTTAACGTCTATATTGTTAAGTCTGGTTAATGCGCTATATAGCGTTGTGGATTTACCACTTCCTGTCGGGCCGGTTACCAAGATTACTCCATGAGGCTTATCGAGTGTTTTCTTGAATTTTTGCAACATATCACTGGAAAATCCGATTGTCTCAAGGTCAAAGCTCATATCAGATTTATTAAGAAGGCGCATTACAACACGCTCACCATAATGAGTGGGGAAAATCGAAACACGGATATCAATATCCTTCTTGCCTATCTTAAGCTGAATTCGACCATCCTGGGGAAGACGATTTTCGGCGATGTTAAGGTTAGACATTATTTTTATACGCGAAATTATCGCACTCTGCAGCTTTTTTGGAGGTTCATGCATCTTGTACAGAATGCCGTCAATGCGATAGCGGACAATGAGTGTCTTCTCGTAAGGCTCTATATGTATATCACTGGCTCGTTCTTGTACAGCTTCGGTGATCGCCTTGTTAACAAAACGTATTATTGGCGCCTCATTGGCCATATCGAGGATGTCTTCTGTTTCGCTAAAGGCACCACCGCCAAGCATATCGAAATCAGAATCCTTGAGTTCGTTAAACATCTCGGAGGTGTTTTCGTCTGATTGTGCTCCAAAGTGGTTGATTATTATTCGTTCGATCTCTTCAGGACGACAGACTACCGGAGAAACAGTATATTCAGGGAAGAGGGTAGCCATATCATCAATTGGTTGAAAGTTTAGGGGATCCGAGGTGGCAACATTCAACTGTTTTTTCTTCACATAATAGGGGGCTATTTTGTTACGCTTCAGATTTGCTATGGGAACCTTTTCAAGAATTCCCTGTTTATCATGAAACTCTGGTTTCGCATCATAGGGAATTCCGTACTGTTCCGAAAGGGCACTGTATAGAGCTTCATCAGTAATTACGCCTCTTTTTAACAGAATCTCTCCGAGGCGTATATTCTGTGTGATCTGAACCTCAAGAGCTGATTTTAGCTCCTGTTCTGAAATCTGGCTGTTGGCAACCAGTATTTCGCCAATTTTTTTCTTAGATCTTATCATTTATCTGTTTAACAGTTTCTGTTCTTCTTTCTTTTCTTGGGTTATTCGATGCAGCTTGTCCGCATCCGTTACAATATGAGGCGTAATAAACACAAGTAAATTGGTCTTTGTGTATTTAACTTCCTTATACTTAAATAGCCATCCAAGTACCGGTATGTCTCCGAGGATAGGCACTTTCGTTTCGGATTCAGATTTGTTGTTATTTATAAGTCCACCGACAACAACTGTTTTGCCGTCGTCTACCGAGACTATTGTCTTTATATCCCGTTTGCTTATATCTGGTGGTATATATGTGTTGCTCAGAGTTGTACCGGCCGACTTGACCGAATTTACTTCCTGGTACAGCTGCAATGTTACCTTTCCACCCTTGGTAATATGTGGTGTAATCTTCAGTTTCAATCCGGCATCCTTATAGTCGTAGCTGAAGCTCGAAGTACCGTCAGAGTTCACGATATTATTTGAGGGAACGGGAAACTGGTCGCCGACATTAATCTCTGCTTCCTGATTATCCACTGTCATTATTTGCGGTGTAGAAAGTATGCTGAAGTTCTTGTCGGTGGCCTGCGCGTTAAGCAGCATAAAGCCCAGCTGTGCCCTGTCGCTCAAAAAGCCCAGCTGAAATCCCTGGTTAAGGGGAAGCACGACATCCTTACCCGCGATTTTCTTGTCGGTAAAGTTCGCCGAGTTAGAGTTGAATATCTGAGAACCGCCAATAAGCCCACCAGTGTCGGATCCGCGCTGGCCAACGGGGGCGCCAAGCATCCAGTCGATACCGAAACCCCATCCGTTTTCGGCCGATACCTCTATCACGAGTGCTTCGATTAGAACTTGTTCTCGTACAATATCAAGCTGTGATATAATGGCCTTTATCTGTCGAAATTCCTCGGTTGTTGCAGTTATAATCAATGAATTTGTGTCATTATTGGCAATAATTGAAAACTTAGGTTGCTGCGAAGAGGGAGCTGTCTGTCTTGTAGCTGCAGCCGCTGCTCTTGAAGATCTTGCCGTTTTGGAAGGCGGCTCCGGAGATGTTCGTGGTTCGGTGTTTATTTTGGCGGTTTCCGAAAAAGGTACTCTAGAAAGAACCTCCGCAAGCTCTTTCGCGTTGGCATATTGAAGATGAACAACGTGAATATTTCCCTTGCTGATACTCTCGTCGCCCTCCTCCTCGGAAGATGCTGGTGCTTTGTCAAGTGCCTCTGCAACCTTGATTAGTCCTTCAATTTCACTGGCCATGCCCGAGAGCAATATATAGTTAAGATCCTCATAAGATAGAACCTTGGTAGTTCTAGATTTAAGAGTGTTAAGAATATTCCGTATCTTATAGGCGTCACCCTCTTTGACATTGTAAATGTAAGTTATTGTGTCGCCTTCACGAGTAGAGACGTTAAGATCCTCGTCAACAAGAAGGGTTGTGTTTGAAGATATCGCGTCATCAATGGTAACAATTTTTATAAGATTTTCGCTCTCGATAACCGCAAAGCCCTGAAGTTGCAGAATTGACTTCATAATATTGTAGGCTTCTGAAACCGGAATTCTTTTAGCAGAGATTACAGTGATTTTGCCCCGGACCTTGTTGTCGGCTATTATGTTTTTGCCGATCAGAGAGCTCATCATTTTTAGAAATTCGTTTATATCCTGATCGTTAATATTCAGCGCGAAAGTAGCTTTACGTTGAGCATATAAGTTTCTTATACCAAGGCGTGGGGGATTACCCTCGTAAGATATAAAAAGCGAGAGTGTCATGATGCAAATCATAATCAGTATAAGCGATGCTTTTTTGTTAATTTTCATAATGTCCTGTTTGTCCGGTTAATCATTTATTATAAATTCAAGCGTTTCGTCGTTACCACGACGATTAATTTCAATAATTACTTTACTCTCTTCAGGTATGGTCTGCCATAGTTCGAAAAGTTTTTGAGTGCTCGTAATCTGGTGTCCGTTGATCTTCTGTAAAATATCACCGCTTCGCATGCCGTATTTGTAAAGCATATTTTGGCTACTCACTCTTTTTAGACGGTAACCTACTATCTGCCCATCTTTACGGTATGGAGAGACAACTAGACCTTTTAGCATGGTGTCCATACTACCTTTTAAGTTCTGTTTGAGTTCGGAACGGCTTAGTGTCGTTGTCATGCTTGAACCGGATGATGAACTGCTTGAAGAAGCGGGCTTAAAAGCATTTTTCGGGGGATACATGTCCAGTATCATCTTTTGATCATTTTTTTTAAGATAAACCTTGGTAGTTTCGATCCAGGTTAGGGTGTAACCGTAGACATTCTGTCCGATTCTGAATATTTCAGAGTTTTTCTCGCCTCGTTTGCTTATAAGGGCTCGAGCGATTGAAGCAGGCCCCGTTATCGTACCAAGAAGTGACAAATCAGAGACGGGTGCCGGTGAATCTGCGGTCTCTTCGCCATCTGCGTCGCTTATTTCGGCAAGTTTAAAAAGAGTGCTTTCAAGTATGGATTGGCTAGATTGTGATCGAGTAACAGACTGCTCGATTCTTGTTCGCGAAACTGCTTTTTTTGTATCAATTTGCGGCGCAAATATGATATTGCCGATAATCATGTTTATGCAAAAAGAGGTCAACCCTGCCAATAGTGTAACAGAAAGCAGTGTTGCCGCGTGAAATTTTAGCTGGTTATTCATATAATAATCTCTAATGTTTAACGTTTCGCAATTTTGTATGAAAAAACTGATTACATAGTTGCTATTTGTACTCATGAACTACGCAAGTATAATCTAAATTTGTGACTCTTTTGGTAATATTTTAAGTGCTCGCTTAGCGCAACCTTATTTTTTTTTCTGAGACTACTCTGTCAATACAATTTCATTTGATTTCGGCTTTCAGCGTTTGCCAAATAGTATTTTGCTAAGGTATTTTGTAAGAATTATGCTAATAGCTTGTTATCGATTATGGTTTATCGCCCTGAAATAGAAGAATCATCTGTAACCGTCGGCTTTTTGAAACACTAACATTCTGTCCGGATTATATCTTGACAGAAGAAACCGTGTAATTAGTATCAGATGATATTGTTGGCGTCTTGTTACAGGTGATAAGAAAAGAACACGATTCTTGATTGACTTTTGGTTAACGTGTTGTGCTAAAATGAACCGCACTTGATAGTTTTTGATTAATTTTATATAAATGAAAAACAGTAATATTTACAAGCTCTATAGTTGTGTTTTGCTGTAACAGGGTGGAAAATTTTCTGGAGGAATGGCAATGTATGTTATTTACATAGCTCTTGTTTGTGTTGTGGCCGGTATAATCTTTCTTGTTAAATCTACTCAAACCGAAAAAGTTGCGTTATCTGATAAAAAAAATGGTAAATTCACGGCTTCGCAATACAGAGGTGGGGCTTCTCCGTCGTCATCATCCCCTTTAAACACATCCGGCAAAAGTGTTATTCGCACAAACGAGTATGTCTACTCTGTAGAAGATTCTGCTCAAATGGCCAATAGGGGCATGGAATCTGGATATCAAATCTCTTCGGAACCGGGGCTGGCTGAATTAAATGATTCTGTCGAGTATTCTTCCAATGCCGATATAGGTAAAGAGTCTGATAAACAGTATCTTACTCCGGGTTCAGTGAAGGCCAACGAAATTGAAACAGTCTTGTATGAAGATCCGGACTGTGCGATCAATTTTACGTTAAACAGGGATTTGGCGGATCCTTCTGTTTTTACAAATCTTCGCAGAAAAGGCTCCGGAGCGTTGAGTCTGGGCTCTGATTCCCTGAGTCTTCGTTTTGACAAGACTCTCTATCGGTTTGATTTTAACCGCATAAAGGATATTCGTGGTGACAAAAACGGAGCGCTGATTTACCCTGATAATATTGCGTATCCGCTTTTGCTGATAGCTCCTGATTGTGATGACTTCTCTGAAAGGCTGTTGTCGGCATATAATCAATTTCTGAAATAGGGCTGTTCTGTCTTTATCAATGAAAGTCTATCCGGGTTGCAGACTTTTGGTGTATTAAATAAATCTGTCGTCCGCTGGTGTTGTCTAAAATATTGAATTGCTGGGGTTTTTTTGGATGTATTATCGATATAAAAAGAATAAAGGGCCTGGTGTGCTGTTCAAGGTTTTGTTTGTAGCACTGTTTTTTGGGGTGATCTTCTATTTTACGAATCGTTATCAAGAGTATCTCTTTTTCTGGAGATATACAGTAAATCAGATTTCGTCTGGAATAAACTCTGCATCGCTTGTGGAAGATGAACAGAGGCGTATCGAGATATTGAGAGAGTCTTATAAGAAAAGTCTTGATTACGCTGAAGCTAACCCGCTTTCCAGGGAAGCGTTTTTTACTCTTGCGAATGCTACGGCAAGTCTTGCTGAGGCAGAATCTTCTATAAAATTTTCGTCTTATATATTAAATGATAACAGTTCGGTATTTGATCGAGAGTCCAAGGATCTTCTTTTGGAATCGATGAAAGCTTTGAAAAAAGGGATAGCTCTTGATGAACGTCAGGTGGTTGCCGATAGTATCCTGGTGCTTGCTTCCAAATTGGATTTTTACACCGGATATTCTGAAATGGAGAAGATTTTTTCGTATATTACTCTGGTTTCTGATCCCGCTTCACTGTCCGACGTTGAGGATCGCCGTTTTTACGGGCTTATGCTTGTTCTTAAGGGAGATGTGGACGCAGGTGTTGCATTTTTAAGGAATCATGGACAAATAGCATCTTTTTCTGACAGATTGTTTTTTAGCGGCGCGCTAAAAAAAGCAGGTCAGTATACAGACGCAATCGTGGAGTATAAGGAGCTTCTTTCCGAGCAGCCGTCAAAAGAGCATGAGGTCTATATCCTTTATAATCTGGGCGAGATATACTATGAGCAATCACTTTATAACGAAGCCCTTGAGGAGCTTCTTAAGCTTCAGCTCGTAAAACCGGATGACGCCAAGGCGCGGAATTTGATAGGGCAGATATACTTGAAACTTGGCGATAAGAAATCCGCAGAGGCGTATCTGGGTGGTTTCGGGGGATGATAAAGAGAGTGTAGACCTCTTTTAAAAACCTTGACAAAAAGCAGAATAAAAAAATAGTATCACTTCTGAGCGTTCGTTTGTTTGCTGGTTTTTGTTTTCTATGATAATCATTTTACTGTCCGGTTTCCTCGAGCTGGGAACAGAGTGAGGATTTTTAAAACATTTAATAATTACATGCGTCAGGCTCGGCTGTTCTTTTTGGCGGTCGGTTTTTATAGATTCACAGAGCACTGAGATTTTTCTGTTACGCAAAGCCTGGTATTTCTGTTTTCTAAGTCAGGATTTTGGGTCTCAAATACAATAGACTTAAAAATTAAGGTTTTTGCAGCTTGTCTTGATCGGTTCATTTTTATGGGTAATTCGACAATATCACTATGATAAATGATAATGTATGAAGATATCTTGATAGACAAGAAGTTTGTAAGCTGGTTTTGTCATGTTAGCTGATGTGATTGATTCTAAAGAGGTGTGAAATGCTTTTTAATTCATTTTATGGTATGTTTTCTAATGATATGGGTATCGATCTGGGTACCGCAAATACTCTTGTTCACGTTAAAGGGCAGGGTATTGTGCTGAGCGAGCCGTCTGTTGTTGCTCAGCAAACCAGTACAGGCAAGGTGCTTGCTGTAGGCCATGAGGCCAAGAGAATGCTTGGACGTACTCCAGGTGATATTGTTGCCATTCGTCCTATGAAGGACGGAGTTATCGCAGATTTTGAAACTGTAGAAAAAATGATTCGCTATTTTATTACCAAGGTGCATAAGCGAAAAACCTTGGTTCGCCCGCGAGTTGTTATAGGTGTTCCTTCGGGGATTACCGAGGTAGAGAAAAGAGCCGTTCGTGAATCTGCCGAACAGGCCGGAGCACGTGAAATATTTCTTATAGAAGAGGCTCTTGCGGCTGCTATTGGAGCAAATATTCCAATTCACGAGCCAGCTGGCCATATGATAGTCGATATTGGTGGAGGAACAACCGAGATCGCCGTTATTTCTCTTGGGGGTATGGTTATCGCTGATTCCGTTCGTATTGCTGGTGATGAGTTTGATGAAGCAATAATCAAATATATGAGAAATCAGTACAATCTTGTTGTTGGAGAGCGGATGGCTGAAGAGGTTAAATTCCGTTTGGGTAATATTTTTCCGGATAAAAAGGTTGAGTCAATGGATCTTAAAGGACGTGATGCTATATCCGGACTTCCACGTACACTCGAGATCGATTCATCAGAAATTCGTAAAGCCTTAAAAGAGCCAGCTGATCAGATTCTCGATGGTATAAAACATGCGCTTGAAAGGACTCCGCCGGAACTGGCAGCTGATATCGTTGAGCGTGGTATCGTGTTAACAGGTGGAGGCGCTCTTTTGAAGGGGCTTGACAAGTATATAAGCAAGGATACCGGTGTTCCGGTAATTAGAGCGGAAAATCCGCTAACCTGTGTAGTTCTTGGAGCCGGAAAGTTTCTTGAAGAGCTCAAAAATCTTTACCGATCTAACTTGAAATAAAATTTGTTAATATTATAAAAACCGGCGGCTGCTGATTCTTTGGCAAAAGCCGGTTATGCGCCGGGTTTTTATCTTAAGCATAAAATGATAAAAACCTTTTTTTTAGTTAATTCTCTGTATCAGTTAATTTGGTGTGTTTATGGAATTTTTTATACGACATAAGGCTATTGTTACTCTGATAAGCTCCTTTATCTTCTGTACGGTTTCGCTTTCTGTTCAATCTTCGACATTTACCCTGTCTCTGGAAGGGCTTGGAAGTCTGTTTCTTATGCCGTTTCAAAAAAGCTACAACTTTGTTCAGAAAGGAGCTCAGGTCATGTGGGCCGGCTTTACGGAGCTTGACGATTTGCGCGAAGAGCTTAACCAGGCACATGTCAAGTTGCAGGAGTATGAAGCGGCGACGGAAGATCTCACTGAGATTCGCAAAGAAAACGAACGGTTACGTCTTTTACTAGGTTTTAATGAGAAGATTGTTTATAAATCAATACCGGCACAGATCATTTCTAAAGACCCCGATAACTGGTTTCGAACCATAGTTATTAACAAGGGATCCGATGATGGAATTCGTCCCAACATGCCTGTTGTTGCATTTACGGGGGAAAAAAAGGCTGTAGTCGGAAAAATCATTGAAGTGCGGGGTTCGCTTTCTAGGGTTCAGCCGCTTATATCTCCGACAATGAAGGTTGGAGTGCGTCTACAGTCTAGCCGTTATCCAGGGCTCATGGAGGGCTATTCTCTGAATTCTGGTCTCTGCATTGTTGATTATATTAATAAGTCAGCTTTTTTACAAAAAGGTGACCATGTAATAACCTCAGGACAGGGTGGTATCTTTCCCCCAGGCCTACTTGTTGGTACTATTGAAGATTCAATTACTATGGATTCTAGCGCTTTTAAGCAGGCGCTTGTAAGACCGCTTATCGATTATAATCACGTAGAAGAAGTTTTTGTTATACTTAAAATACCGGATCTGGATCTTATCGAATTAATTGAAAGGCACTAAAAATGAATGTTTCTTATATCTTTACGGCAATAATTCTTATTGTAAGCCTTATTATGCAGGGTCACTCATCGTTTGATGTCTTGCGTATTGGTGGCGTTAAGCCCGACATGACTTTTATAGCCATTGTCTACTACTCGTACTCTTTTGGATCATTTTATGGTGAAGCAACGGCTCTTTTTTCGGGCTTTTTTCATGATTCAATGTCAAATTCGCCTTTGGGTTTGTTAACTCTACCTAAGGTTATAGTAGCATTCGCGATAGGCCTCTTTGGCCGTGCGGTTATGAAAAGCAATGTTCTAACAATAATCCCACTTGTTTTTGGCGCTTCTGTACTAAAAGGTGTAATTACTCTGCTTCTTTGTATGATATTTCATGAGGCTTCGGTTTCAGATATAGCTTATATTATTCTTCCCGAGTCTTTCTATAACGCGCTTTTGGCCATTCCTCTTTTCCTTGTTTTTGACAAGATTTACGAGAATGAACTTGGTCGGGAGGGAAGTTACTAATGACTCATAGCTCTTTTCGAACCAAGATGGTGGAGGCATTTCGTATCCGTGTACTCTTCTGCTATGCGGTTGTTTTGTTCACTCTGGTTGTTATTGTTTTTCAGTTTATTAATCTTCAGCTTGTGCAGGGTGCCGATTACGAGCTAAAAGCCAGAACCAATATGGAAAGTTTTGTTCCTATTGTTGCATCGCGTGGAGAGATTTTCGATCGCACATTCTCTACGACCAATACCAATAATAGGGTAATCGTATCAAACCGGCCTTCTTTCAACATCTCTACAGTACCAGCTAAATTCAACTCGAAGAAAGAGATGCAACAGGCTCTAGAAAAATTATCGGAAATAGTGGATGTCGATGTCAACGCTGTGATGAAAGATTATAATGCCTCTAACCCGTGGCAGCGAGTCCTCGTTTTGGAAGATGTCTCTTTCGAAAAAATTGTAAAGATTGCTTCTCACAAACAGATATATAGAAACATAGACTGGGAAGTTGCTCCGGTTCGGGTTTATAATTATGGCTCCATGTTTTCGCATATTGTTGGTTATATTGGAAGTATTTCAAAAAAAGAATTTCTGGAATTACGTGATCAAGGTTATCAGTATTACCAGAAACTAGGTAAATCGGGTGTTGAACGACAGTACGATAGAGAATTGCGTGGTGTTGATGGAAGCGTCAAACGTATAGTTGATGTAAAAAACCGTACAGAGGGCGAAGAGATAGGTTTTCAACCTGTATCTGGTAATAATCTTGTTTTGACTATGGATCTAGAAATACAAAAAGCTGCATACGAAGCCTTCGAAGGGTTTGTTGGTTCTTGTGTTGTTATAAAACCCGCGACAGGTGAAATTGTTGCTCTGGTCAGTCGGCCTGGTTATGATCCTAATGCGATAATATCTCGTGATAATAGCGATATTATCAGAAAATTATATAATGATAAAGAACGTCCATTTTTAAACCGCGTTATTCAGTCAAAATATCCACCGGCGTCAACTTTTAAACTTGTGACAGCCATTGCTGCTCTTGAAGAGGAGAAATGGGAGGCAGAGAGAATTGTAAACTGTCCGGGATATTTTGTATTAAAGGGTCTTAGGGATACTGTTATCTATGATTATGCTGTTTTTGGCAATATAAACCTTTATGAAGCCATTGGAAAATCAGCTTCTGTATATTTTTATACGATGGGTCACAAGATAGGCCCAACAACCATTATGAACTATGCTAATCATTTTGGTCTTAGTGAACGAAGTGGTATTGACCTTCCCGGTGAGGTTTCCGGTTTTGTGCCGTCTCAGAAATGGAAGCGAAAGGCTTTCGGTGAGGGATGGTATGACGGTGATACTGTAAACCTATCTATTGGTCAGGGGTTTTTAGCCGTTACTCCTATCAGTATGGCAAATCTTGTATGTGCGATTGTAAACAATGGAATTATCTACAAGCCTCACGTTGTCAAAGAAATTCGTTCACCAGATAATAATCAGGTATTAAAATCGATCGAGCCCGAAAAGATTAGAGAGATTCCGTTGTCTCCCTCTACTTTGAATGTTATAAAAACTGGAATGAGACTTTCCGTGAAAAGTGGTACTTCTCGTCGGCTTGCTTATTTGCCGGTACCTTTCGCGGGTAAAACCGGAACCGCCCAAACCAGATCGGTGCGCGATTCAAAATATACTCAGCACGGATGGTTTGTTGGTTATGGACCGCATGG
>DAOTGZ010000032.1:0-16855 GCA_035447445.1 Spirochaetota bacterium
TTTACGCCCCCGTTTTCTGTCAATCGATATTCAAAATCTTTTTTTAAAAAATCCTAATCATGGAACCAAGTTATGAACGATCTTTACAAGAATTACTGATAACAACATGTAATTTTATCCGCATTATTTGAAAAGGTTTTAAAGCAAAAAGACTGATTAAGCCGACTATATATATAGTGACTTATACTTGATTTTAATAAATTATTATTTGTGAAAAATAACTCAAGTGAAAAGGGAGATAATATGAAAATACAAAAAATACAAAAAATACTATCGATTTCTTTGATACTGGTTTTAACAGTCTTAATGTCTTGTGAAATAGAAGATGATAATGACGAGAATTCAAATAACGGGTTAGATTTTCGTATTGCTGCTGTTAATGTAAACGGAATCGTTTCCGATACAAATTCTGAAACCTACTCTTATAATGATAGAGGCTATTTAACAACATTACTGGTTAAGGATGGAGATGGAAACACAATTAGCATGACTTCCTTTGAATATTCTTCAGAAGGATTATTGGTTAAAAAGGTTCAAACAAGCGGTGGAGAAACTGTAATAACGCAAAATGAGTATGACGAGAATCGAAAGATAAGATCTACTATGAAAGATCAAAGTGAAATTATACTAGGAATCATAAATTTTTATTATGATGATAGAGGACGTATCGCAAAAAAAGAGGAGAAGGATGCATCAGGTTTTATAAAAGGAACGGCAGATTACATTTATGAAGAGGGTGCTCCAAAGGGTGATTCTGAAGATATAACTCTCAGAATATTAAAAAATAGATAATTTTTATATATATGTTCACTTTTGTTAATAGTCAAATTCCGGGACAAAATTATTTCCTAATGTCGCGGAAATCATCATCACTCATCATCACTCAATATTATTCACTAAAATACCTTACAGGCATTACGTAAAATGCGTTGTACTTTCCCCAATAGTATTGTTTACCCTTATTTCTTTCATAAGTAGCAATATTCCATGCATAATGTATCGAATAGCTTGTAGAACTCCAGTAATGATGGTTTTCGTTTTCTATCAGACCTTTAGAAATCAAGTTTGTATAAATCATTTCCAATTCATCTTTAGAAGGCAAGAACCAATCATCTTTTCCGCCTCCTCGGTAAGAATGCGCCATTTTTGCAGCAAATATTTTTTCTGAACAATGCTCAACATGATTAATGGTATTTTCTCGGCCGGTTCCTACGGTCTTCCCACCTGTTCCTCCCATCGAATAACGATAACACCCCCAAACAGCTCTTCCTACAGCTTTTGGAGCAGCCTCCATATAGCGCCAACCGTCACTATTGTCTCCTTTATCGTAAAAAACGATGCCACCAGCCGGGCCTATGTCTCCAATTGAATATCCATTTTTGCTGGCACCCAAACGATTAATTATAAACAATGACAAAACTAAAAAAAAGAGAATAATAAAAAATCGCCTACTTACAATTTTTTCTACAAATTCCATAATAAATACCTCATAAATTTGAATTAATGGTTAATATTTATATAGAAATGTGCAAAATTATGGTGAAGTTATATTTAACCAACCGCACACCCAAATTGTAATAAAATTTTTAACCATTTATGGGATATTTATACATCTAATTACAGATATTGTAAATGGGACAAAAGTTCTAATTGGGTAATTTAATCATCTAATTATCACGGCAACAGTTAATCAGGTCGATTCTGTTTTCAGAATCTGTTTTTTGAAACATGCTATAAACATGTTTTTTAACAGTAGAATCTGATATTTGCAGATTTGCAGCTATCTGATTGTTGGTGTAACCTTTCAATATCAGATAAAAAACCTCTTTTTCTCTCACCGTAAACTGGTACTTTTTAAGCATATAAGAAATATTTTCTGATATATCTGATCCGATCTTAATTAGATAATGATACGAACGGGGGATAACAAGAAAAGAAATCAAAAGAGGGATAAAGATGGAAAAATTGAAGCCTTGCTCTTTTAAAAAAATGAACTTAGGAAAAAAAGGCCAAAAGATATCCAGTATACCAGGAACCAGGTATCCAATGCCTAAAATAAACGTATAAACAAGATACGATCTTTGAAAAAGGGTCTTATTATAAAGATTAATCGCCATTAGTATCAAACAATACATGTGCACAATTAAAAAAAGAGCCCCACAAACTATAACTGCATAAAGAAAAGAGGATTGATATGTTCCATCAAAATAGAAAATAATAAACGGCAATGAAAATATTTGAATAATAGAAATTGGAGTAACAAACATTGGAATTTTTTTTTCAAGATAGGTGTGAATTAAGCATGGTAAAGCTAATGTAGTTATTACAAGAGATATAATATCTAAAATAGATGCGGTTATGGTAATACCGGAATTATTTATTCCATAATCAGCCAGATATTGAACACTCAAGAAAAGTCTTGAAAATATGGATAACAATACAGCAAACATGTATACCAAGCCTGCCTTCAATGTTATCAAATGATATTTTGATACCAAGGGAGTAAAGAAACATATAGCACAGCAGAAAGCAGTAAAAACTATTAAATTTAACCATAATACGATAGTGCTCATATTATCACAATCCTTTCAGATAAATAGAGATCAACTAATATGGGTGATAACGGGTTATCGTGTCAAGCACGAGAGCAAATGATTAATCAAAAAGGGATTGCCGCTTAGGCAATCCCTTTTTGTTTTGATAATCAATCAACAAAATTTTACTTAGTATTACATGGCATAAAGATCAATAGATGAGACATCAGGTATGGCGATTCTTGTCTCAAGATTTTTTTTATCAAACATGACTATTTCGTCTTCAATAAGATCTCTGTTTTTATTAAGTTCTATTGATTTGCCGTCTTTAAGATGCACTACGATATCAAGCCCTTTAATTGAAATGTACTTATCCAACATTTCTTTAAATCCCATCGGTTTTTTTTGCCGGGTTTTCATCATTCCTCCTGTCGTATTATGACAATTATGACATACTGCATTATAAATATTATTAACATCTGGTTGTAAACCGCTCAGAAGGGTTTAAACAAAAAGGGTTAAATATTTTACCGCAAGGATGTCTGTATTATTAAGATCACAATCAGCTGTATTATGTCTCATTAAAATTATCGGCACTTTCCTGTTTTTGTTAAGTAAATTGTCTGTAATATCAAAAAAAATTGAAATTAGGAGCAACCGCATGATTTACCGATATGTTTATTGTAGTTTACAAATGCAACAATAGAAAAGAAAACGGTGAGTGCCGTAAAGGTAATTCTTTGTAATTCGGAATCTATTGACATAATTGGGAAATCCAATACTATTAAGGTATCCGTATAAAAGGTTAAGGAGTCAGTTATGGGTAAAATTACACGCACATATATTTTTTTCATTATGTTTTTTTTAGGTTGTAGCTCTAACTATGTTCAATCAACAAACAATATTGCTAAATTCAAAACAGAAGTTATTCCATACGATAAGTCTTTACTATTGTGTAAAATCACAGGCAATTCCATGGACAGTGCCCTATATATAAAAAGTTACGAGTTAGTCTATAATATAGATAATGTTCATATTTACATAAATAAGAGTTTGAAAAAAACAGGTATCAGTTTTCCCTATTTTATACAGTTTATTATATCTAAAAACATAAATTACGTTTATCTTGGTGATT
Organism: Spirochaetota bacterium; assembly: GCA_035447445.1. Lineage (GTDB taxonomy): Bacteria > Spirochaetota > UBA4802 > UBA4802 > JAFGJZ01 > JAFGRW01. The sequence continues at coordinate 3,670 of DAOTGZ010000032.1, forward strand.
CTGAAATAATATGGAGAAGAGAATAGGTATATGAGTAATGAGAGGCCGGAGTCGTGAAACAGAACAGTAAAGTACGATTGAATTGTACAGATGAACGCGCAGAAATCATACATAAGGTTGTTGAGTACCATAATGAATAAAACCATATTAAAAGAGTTTAACATACGTTATAAAGCCGATAAAAGATCAAGATCCGTAAAAATCAGAGCGGCCGAATTTAATACTTTGGATATTACTTACCCTCCGTCACTTTCTTTAAATGTCGTAAACGATATTATTGTAAGCCGTGCAGATTCGATACGTAACGCCTATAACAAAGTTAAGGCCAGTAGCATGTCTGTAGACAGCTTTGTTCGCGAAAAAAATAATTTATTACGTATTGCAGACTCAGTTCTCTATTTTGAAAAAAGCAGTGACCCTAAACTTAACGGAGTAACCAAGATCAAAAATGGTGATCGTTTTTTCTATTTTAGCAAAAATGATGGTTTAAAAGATCCCGATACAGCTCGCCTTGCGGCAAAATCAATCATTATGTTTTGTACAAAATGCGCAAAAAAAATACTGCCACAAACAGTTAAAAAACTTGCGGATAAACATGGTTTCTCTTATAATAATCTCTCCTTTAGAAATCAAAAAAGGCGTTGGGGAAGTTGCTCTCACGACAACAATTTATCTTTAAATGTCAGACTCATGCTTTTGCCGTATAAACTTATTGAATATGTGCTGATACACGAGCTTGTACATACGATACACAAAAATCACAGTTCGACATATTGGGACGCTGTTATAAGAATTTTACCCGACGCTAAACTGTTACGTAAACAATTAAAAAAATATGACTTTACCTTCTTAGACCGAAACAACTGAATATAACAAAACTTACGTGGAGCCATAATGAACTTTTTACGCTTTGTCTATTATTTTCTAAGACGTTACTATGACTCTGTTAATTATGCTATAGAGGGAATTTTACACGCCGCGAAAACTCAAAGCCATGTAAGGTTCCATCTCTCCGCGGCATGTTTCCTTCTGCTTGTCTGTTTTTCGATCGGTATTTCTCCGTCAGAATTTGTTATTTTGACAACACTTGCAACAATTGTTATTGTCGCAGAGATGCTTAACAGCGCGATCGAAGTAACTGTAGATATTGCCTCTCCCGAGCACAGTGAAAAAGCTCGAATCGCGAAGGATATTGCTGCGGGGGCGGTTCTGGTGGCGGCAGCAGCTGCAGCGATTATCGCTTTTTTTATTTTTTATCCCTATTTTCACTATTTTATTGAGTACGGAATTGTTATAGCACAACATGGTGTGGTTGATCTTATTTTTGGTTCAACCATGATTGTACTGATAACCGTAATAATGATGAAAGCCTATGTTGGCAAGGGGCATCCTCTTCGCGGCGGACTTCCTTCCGGGCATAGTGCTCTTGCTTTTACCTGGTGGGTTAATATCGTTTTTATTTACAAGGACTTTTATCTGACAGTTATATTCTTTGCATGTGCCATCGCGATTGCGGTAAGCAGGGTGGTTCGGAAAATACATACGATTTACGAGGTTTGTATTGGCATAATGACCGGAACAGTTATAACCTGGGGGCTTTACCTGATATTTTATAAAGGTTAGTTTTTAGAACCTTCTTCTATTTGATGCATTTGTTGCATAATTTCTTCCCTTTCAGATGAGAAAAGAACAGTACGCCATGCCCAATCTTCGGAATATTTGTAGTAGTGCGTGGCAAGGCCTATTGCCTCGTATTGGGGCACATATTTGCTTCTTCCCTTCGAATCACGAATTTTCACATCACCCTGATACACGCAAAAAGCAATGCTGTTGCGTATTAGCCTGTCAAAAAGTTGTTGGTCACCTGTTCTTTGAAGCAACGCGAAAGGCCGTCTTGCGTAAAAGGTAAGCCTGTAATCGTCATCTGCAGGTAAAAAATTTATCGTATTTTGAGATTCACTGGCTGTAAACTGGTCAAAATCCGAAAGAACAATTACCTTGTTACTGTAAAAATAGGGACGTGAAATTAGCAGAATAAACCGGATTCTTAGCCAGCCGATATATTCGGACTCGAGAAGATTTAAGCGCCTTTTATCATCAGTACTGATAAAAGATATTTCCTGTTTTTTTTTGTTAAGAACAGAATTTAAAGAGAACCGTTCAGAAACGTCAATTAACCTGTAGCCAGATTTTTCATGCGAAAACTGGGTTTTACGCCCGTTGATTACGGGTAAAACCTTATAATAGTATTCCACACCGGGTTCGCAGTTTGTATCGGTGTAATTTGTTTTTTTTGTTACGGTAGCTATACGGTCGTATTTACCTTTTTTGTATTCGGATCTATAAATATCATATCTGTCGGTACCCTCGTAGGCAGTCCAACGCAGAGGAATACCAAAATATGACTTGCCGTGTGAAACCTGCAACTCTACTATCTCGTTTTGAGATAAAGCAGGCTGCAATACAAGCAGTATGGCAACGATATGAAAAAATCCTGATTTAATCATTAATTCCTTGTTTAAAAGTAAATTATTGAGGTCCCTGCATATAAGACTTTACCAATAACTTATTACCCTATGACAGTCAAAACAATTTTTTTTCACGAAACTCTTTTTGTAGTGAACTTAGAAAAATTACAATGTTTCAAAAGGAACATGGATTAAGAGTCGATTCTATAGTAATTTAATTTACGACCGATAATCAAACCAAGCGCATAAAAAAACGGAGAAAACAATGGATTATTCACAATTTAGTCAACTGAATGACCAAACGGATATGGATATTATCGAGTTTGGCCAGCAGACCTATTTGATCGGTTGCAAATATGATGAAATAGCCAGTTCTCTTTTAAAAAGATGTTCCGACAAAATGTTTGAGCATGAGGCCGATATTTCTGTTTGTGATGGTAGCAATTGTGCAATTTTCAGGTCAAAAAGTCTTTATATCGATGTTAAAACAGGTGAAGTTATTGTACAAACAATCGATGGCAAATCGGCACCTTTTAAAATGCTAATGATAGAGGCAAAAGAGATGCTGATAAACTATCTGCATATTCATGTCAAAACTGCTGATATACATAACAATTTTTTTAATAGCTAAAAGCTCATTTGAGAGAACTTCGAAAAATTACAATTTTCTAAAGGGAAATTTATAAGAGATTTTCTTGACACTTTTTGTGTATTAAAAGCAAGTTAAACTCAGGAAACAAAGAATAGGGTAATATGTCAGATATTCAATACAAATTGATGAAAAATGCGAATCTCTCTATAGAGGATATTATTCGACAGTACTCAATGATAGAGGCTGAAGCGGAAGAGGTTCGTAATAATGATAAGCTGACAGTAAAAAACCTTTTTGGCAGTTTTTATGGAAAGAAACTGAATGTAGGGATAGGTTTTCAACGCGCGTATGGATCGATATTATCGGGTGATTATTTCGAGCTTTACAAACTTCCTGATTCGAACTATCTCTTTGTTTTTGCCGACATCAGTGGTCACGGTCTTCCAGCCTATACCACTCTTATCAGGTTAAGATCCGCTATTACCTCGACACTTAAAATGTACGAAAAACGCTACAGAAACAATCAACATTTTGAATATATTGATATAGTGCGTGAGATTGGTAACGCCTTTACCGATATTCTTGATGCGTCACAATCAAAAGACTTTGCCAGCGTAATATTTACTTTTATAAGCAACGAAAATGATAAGTTTCACCTTACTTTTTTTTCCAGGGGAATGCATTTCCCTTTTATCGCGCGCCGCTTTGAAAACTCTTTGATGGATATTTACAATCTTAATAACCGGGAGAAGGGGTGGATACCAGCTAAAAGTCACCTGTTAGGCTCGGAGATAAGGGATCTTTTAGGCGAAAAATACAACAAATATATATCATGTCACTTTGTAATATACGAGGGTGATTCTCTCTTCTTTTTCAGTGATGGCTTAATTGAGGGAACCGCTATTGACAACCCTCATGAAGAATACGGCACTGAACGTTTGATGGACTGTTTACGCGAACACATACACCTCTACCCACAGGCCATAGTTAATACAATGTACGAAAAGATTTACGAATTTATCGGACGTCCTGAAAGGCAGTTTGACGACATGACAGCTGTACTTATAGATTTCCCCTTAGTGCGTGCAAATTAAAAAATTATTATCGGGGTTCTCGTAAAAAGATATGCAAAAAACTGAACGCAACACGGGTCTTCTTTTACACATAACGTCACTTGGCGGTGATTACGGAATCGGGTCACTTGGTAAAAATGCAAGGCTCTTTATAGATTATCTTAACCAGACGGGAGTCAAGTACTGGCAAATACTTCCCTTTAATCCTGTTGTACGTAATTTTGGGTATTCACCCTATGCATCAACCTCTACCTTTGCGGGAAATCCGCTGTTTATTGATTGTGCCGATGTAATTGATATGTTTGATTTTTTGTCTGTGGACATGCTTCCTCCGGTCATGGAACCTTCAGATTTTATCTCGTTTGAAACAGTTGATGATGAACATAACCGTTTTTTTAGCAGGGTATATCACGCATTTTCACAAAAAGCTTCATTGCAGCATAAAGACGAGTTTAATCTTTTTTGTGAATCAAACAGCACCTGGCTTGATGATTACGGTCTGTTTACGGTACTTTCAGATATTTATCAGACCAACAGCTGGATAAACTGGCCTGAAAAATATGCGCGTCGTGATTTGGGATCTATTACAAAAGCATTTGAAGAATTCAAAGATGGTATTAACCAGGTAAAGTTTATCCAATACGTTTTTTTTAAACAGTGGGAAAACTTTAGGAAGCATTGTAAAGAAAAATCTGTTCAAATAATCGGCGATATACCAATCTATGTCAGTTACGACAGCTCTGACGCGTGGGCAAATCCGGAGCTTTTTCTTTTAAACAGCAAAGGCATTCCCGACCCTGTCGCCGGAGTTCCACCTGACTATTTTAGCAAAACCGGCCAGAGGTGGGGGAACCCCATTTACCGATGGTTTAAAGATGACAAGCCAAATCATGAAGTTTTTGAATGGTGGCATTTGCGCGTAAAACACCTTTTAAAAATTACCGACTTAATAAGAATAGATCATTTTCGTGCTTTTGAATCTTACTGGGCCATACCCGAGAAAGAGGAGACTGCTGTGATTGGTAGTTGGGAAAAAGGTCCAGGACGTCTTTTGTTTGATTATTTGAAAGAAAAGATGGGTAATTTGCCCTTTATTGCAGAAGATCTTGGAATAATCACGAAAGAGGTCGTAGCACTTCGCGAAGAACTTGGATTTCCAGGCATGAAAGTTTTACAATTCGCCTTTGATCAGAATCCGGATAATGATTATTTGCCTCATTCGTTACAAGACACAAATACTGTTTTGTATACCGGAACACACGATAACAATACCAGTAACGGCTGGTTTTATGGCGAAGATATTAATAAAGAAACTCGGGAATATATTATTGAATACCTTGGCATGGATAGTGATAGCTGTTTTCATAAAAAGCTCATCAAGACAGCTTTGCGCAGCACAGCAGAAACGGTAATAATACCGGTTCAGGATCTTCTTGGTTTTTCATCCGAGTTTAGAATGAATACGCCAGGCACTATGAAACATTCAAACTGGCGTTGGCAACTAAAGGATATCAATAGGATTTACGAAGAGTCATGGTTTTTGAAAAGATGCAATGCCATTTACAACAGATTAAAACCTGTTGACCATAAAAGCAAAGAACCATCCTGATTATTGTACAATTTAATTATATCACATAATTATTTCATATTTATTTTTGGAACGAAGGCTTTGATTGATAAGAGCGTGACCTTCTAAAAATTACTTTTAACAGAACAGCTATGTTCCGCAAAGGTGAGCCTGTAAAATTTTCTAATGAGACATAAGATATCTTATCGGAAGTTACATATTGCCTCAAGTAAAAAGGTACTCCAAACACATCTTGTTGCCTCATAGAAAAAAGTACTCCAAACTTTTCTAACTTGTTTATTTATTTCAGAGCGATTCTATGGTGAAATTTTATCTCTTGTATTCTTTTTTTTTCTTTTTGCTTTATATAATTCTGCGTCAGCTTCTTCCATTAAATTTTCTATAGTACATTGATCAGAATCTTTGCATGGAGCGGCTCCACTGGACATTGCAAGTTTGAATTTGTTTCCACTTTTTAGATTATACTCATTAATTGATTTATCAATTCTTTTCAAAATGGTGTTGTATTCTTTGATGGTACAGTCAATTGCAAGTACGGTAAATTCGTCTCCTCCGAGTCTTGCTATGATATCCGATTTTCTGAAAGTTTTTGAAAGTATGTCAGAAAAAGCTTTAATCGCAATGTCGCCGCTTGAATGTCCAAAATTATCATTAATCTGCTTTAGACCATCTAGATCAAAAAACACAAGTAAGACATCAGATTTTTTACGATTTTTCAGTTCAATATTCTGTTTGGTTATTGTCATAAACGCGCGACGATTGTATAACCCGGTAAGTTCGTCCATCACGGCAAGCACTTCAAGTTTTTTATTAGCCTGTTGGACATTTTGCAATGCAATTTCCAGTTCTTCAGAACGTTTGGCAAGCTCCATGGTTCTTTGTTGCACCATTTGCTCCAGTCCTTCAGAATGTTTCTTAATATTTTTTAGTAGACGAGCTCCTTGCAATGCACCCGATAAGTGATCACTTAGTACTTCTAGTACCGGGAAATAAATCTATCAACCGGTACATTAAATAGTTTCGCTAGTAACTTGGCGTTATTAATACTAATTGATCTTATTCCTCTTTCCATATAAGTAAACCAATAAAGGGTCTTTACACTCTAATAATTTCTTCATTTATTACATTTTCTATTTTTGTTATGGTTTTTAATGTTGGATTTGATTGTTGTGTATTTTCGAATCGTTGATAGGTTTGATACTTTATATTCAAAATATTTGCCATGTCTTTCTGCGTATAACCTTTTTCTTGTCGTTTAAGCTTTAACCATATTGCGAAAGAGACATTTTTCTCTGGTTTAATATAATATAATGTTTTACCGTTATGTTTTGAAGGTACGGGTATTTTTATTTTTCTCATATCAAGTGATTCAAGGTAACCGCTTAACGCCTCTTTAGCATTGTGCTGCGCTTCTTCCATTGTTTCCCCATACGTAAAGCATCCTTTCAAGTCGGGAAAACTAACATTGTAGCAGTTATCTTCTTTATCGTATACTATTTGCGCGGCATATTTAATCATTTTAGCCCACCTTGTTTCAAAATTTGATTCAGTGTTCCTTTTGGTATATCTCTTTTGCCGTGTACAGGGATAACAATAGTATCACAATCTTTGACCATAATATGATGTGAACCATTTATACGGTCAAGTTTCCATCCACTCTTTTTTAATAAATTAATTATCTCTTTACCAGTCATGATTAAACATACAGCTTAATAGCTGTATTGTCAATAATAAAGCTGTAAAATTTATCTTTGAAGTAAACTTATCTATTATAAATGATAAATACCATCTTCTATGGTGAAGTAAATGCTTCCGGTTTTTATCTTGACAGTAACCATATTTGACAAATCAGTAATATATTCTAAAAAGTGGTTTTGACACATAAAAAATAGTTAATTTGGAGTATTATTCATGAAAGTTGACAAACTTCTGGGGTTTGCCGAAGATTTGGGAATTGATTTTTTTACAGGAGTTCCCGACTCTCAGCTGAAAGCACTTTGTGACACCCTCTTTGACAGATTTAAAAGCAGTGATAATCATATAGTAGCCGCTAATGAAGGCGCCGCTGTTGCTCTTGCCTCGGGACACTACCTTGCCACAGGCAAGCCGGCACTGGTTTATATGCAAAACAGCGGAATCGGTAACGCGGTGAACCCGGTGTGTTCGCTTACAAACGACAAGGTTTACGCAATACCAATGCTTTTTGTAGTTGGTTGGCGCGGCAAACCCGGAGTGCACGATGAGCCGCAGCATGTTTTTCAGGGTGAAATAACCGTAAAACTGCTTGAGTTATTAGAAATTAAAACATTTATTTTAACAAAAGAGACCTCGGACAGTGATTTTGAAACCATAGGTAATGAAATTAAAAAGGTACTCGCTAGCGGCAAGAGTGCCGCAATTGTTGTGGAAAAGGACGCGCTGCAAACAGATGTAAAACCCGATTTTAATAACAGCTTCAGCATGACACGCGAAGAGGCTCTTGGTGTAATCATTGAAAAATCAGAAGATAGTGATATTTTTGTTTCGACAACCGGCAAGATGTCGCGTGAGCTTTTCGAAACACGCGAAAGATTAAATCAGGGACACTCGAAAGATTTTCTGACCGTTGGTTCTATGGGACACAGCGTAATGATAGCAGCTGCCATTTCCCTTAATAAGAAAAACCGACGGGTTTTCTGTTTGGACGGTGACGGGGCGCTTTTGATGCATGGCGGAAGCCTTGCTGTAAACGGCACCCTCGCCTGCCCTAATATGGTTCACATAGTAATAAATAACCGTGCACACGAATCTGTTGGTGGAATGCCCACTGCCGCAGCCCATATTGATCTTGTTGCTATGGCGTTGTCTTGCGGCTATAAAAAATCGTTTAGAGCCGAAAACGAAGAGGAACTTTCGGCAATACTTAACAAGATAAATAAGACGGAAGGCCCCGTATTTGTTGAAGTTAACACAAACATAAAATCGCGTAAGGAGCTTGGACGGCCGACAACTACTCCTGTTCAAAACAGGGACGCGTTTATGAATTTTTTAAAATAGATCTGGAGCAAAATAATAATGATTAAGGTACTTATCTTGAACTCCGGTTTAGGGAAAAGAATGGGTAAACTTACCGAAGACCGACCAAAGTGCATGGTAACTGTCAATGACGGTTTGAGTACGCTAGATTTTCAATTGAAAATTATTGAAAAAAAAGGAATCAGTGAAGTGGTAATGACCACTGGGCCTTTTGAAGAGAAGCTTATTGATCATATTAAGACAAACTATCCTTCTTTGAATGTCCGATATGTTAATAACCCTGATTACAAAGAGACCAACTATATCTATTCGATAGCGTTAGCCAAAGAATTTCTGGACTCTGATATTGTTTCGATGCACGGGGATCTTCTATTTGAAGAGAGTGTTTTTGACGATATTCTGGAAAGCCGTAAAAGTGTGATGGTTACCGACAGCGGACTTCCCCTGCCCGAAAAAGATTTTAAAGCCGTTGTCGCGGATAAGCGTATAAGTAAAATCGGTATCGATTTTTTTGATAATGCCGTTTCGGCCCAACCGCTTTATAAGCTGCTTAAAAACGACTGGAGAATCTGGCTGGACGAAATTATGAAATTTTGTTCAAATGGTAAAAGATCGGTATACGCGGAAAACGCGTTTAACGAGATTTCGGATCAACTGCAACTGGAAACACTGGACATAAAGGGCCGTCTTTGTTGTGAAATAGACACCGAAGAAGACTTGCTAAAAATCAGAGAAATTATTTAAAAAAGGAATATTTACAAGATGAAAAAAGTATATTTAAGCATGAGTTCGGACATTATTCATAACGGACATATAAAAATAATCTCAAAAGCATCCGCGCTGGGAGAGCTTACTGTGGCAGTATTAACCGACGAGGCTGTTGCCAAGTACAAACGTTACCCCATGATACCATTCGAAGAGCGGGTTCAGATAATCGGAAGCATAAAAGGTGTTACAAATGTTGTAGAGCAAACAACGATAGATTATACAGAAAACCTTTTAAAATATAAACCTGATATTGTTGTTCATGGTGATGACTGGAAGGAGGGTTTTCAGCAGCCGATTCGCGAAAAGGTTATCGAAACCCTTAAAACCTATGGCGGCGAGCTTGTAGAGTTCCCCTACACCCAAGAAGAGAACCTTATAGCTATTGAAAAAAACGCGCGCAAAATACTCTCCATGCCCGAAAAGCGTCGCCCAAGACTTCGTGAACTGCTAAGACATAAGGGCTGCCTTTCGATTATGGAAGCACATAACGGCCTTACTGGTTTAATTGTCGAAGATACTCAGGTCCAAAACAATGGTGAAATAAAGCAATTTGACGGAATGTGGGTATCAAGTTTATGTGATTCGACAGCCAAGGGAAAGCCGGATATCGAGCTTGTAGACACAACTTCACGATTGAAAACGATTCAGGAGATTATGGAGGTTACAACAAAGCCCATAATTCTTGATGGAGATACAGGTGGTCTTGTAGAGCATTTGCAGTTTTTTGTAAAGACACTCGAAAGAATCGGTGTTTCGGCAATTATAATCGAAGACAAGGTAGGCCTTAAGAAGAATTCCCTTTTTGGAACAGAAGTCGAGCAGGTACAGGCTCCTATTTGTGATTTTGCCGAAAAAATTCGAATAAGCAAGGCTTCGTTATCGACTACTGACTTTATGATAATAGCGCGAATAGAAAGCCTTATTCTTGAACAGGGAATGGAAGATGCTCTTAAAAGAGCTTTCGCCTATGTAGAGGCCGGTGCTGACGGTATTATGATTCATTCACGTCAGAAGACTCCCGACGAGATTATGGAATTTATAAAATCTTTCCGTGCAAAAGACAAGCAAACCCCGATTGTTATTGTGCCTACAACATTTAATTCGGTAACCGAATCCGAATGGCAGAATATGGGAGTAAATATAATTATTTACGCCAACCAGTTGATACGAAGCGCTTTCCCGGCAATGAAAAAGACTGCCGAAACCATTCTTAAAAATAACCGTTGCATGGAAGCCGACGAGGCGTGCATGCCAATTAAAGAGATATTAACATTAATACCTGAGGCAGAATAGGATATCCCAATGACAAAAAAGCAGCATTTAATTACAGGTAAAGACGGCTACAAAAAAATTAATGAAATATTGCAAAAGCATGGTTCGGCAAAATTTATGCTTGTATGCTCTAAACGGAATAATTTTGTAAAACAGTACTTAAAAGAATCAAAGTTAAACCATGTGATATTCAGTGATTTTCAGAGTAACCCTCTTTACAAAAATGCTGTTGCTGGTGTCTCTTTATTTAAAAAAGAAAAGTGTGACTTTGTAATTGCCATTGGCGGAGGAAGCGCGATTGATATAGCCAAGTGTGTTAAACTTTTTTGTAAAATGGATGATTCCAAAAATTATATTGATCAACAATACATGGATACGGAAATTCCGCTAATGGTTTTGCCTACAACTGCCGGAGCCGGCAGTGAGGCAACAAGATATGCTGTAATATACCGTGACGATGTTAAACAGTCGGTTACTCACAACTCTATTGTTCCGGATTATGTTATTCTTGAACCCGCGTTTCTTTCTACTGTACCTGATTATCACAAAAAAAGTGCAATGCTTGATGCTCTTTGTCAGGCAATCGAATCGATGTGGTCGGTTAACTCGACAGAAGAGAGCCGTGATTATTCACGAAGTGCCATAAAGCTGATTTTAGAAAATTATAAGGCGTATTTAGCAGATGATCAAAACGCCGCAAGTGATATTATGTATGCCGCCTACCTTAGCGGAAGAGCAATTAATATAACACAGACAACCGCCGCACACGCCATGAGCTATAAACTGACATCGCTTTACCGGATTGCCCATGGGCATGCGGTCGCACTCTGCTTGCCTCACGTTTGGCTCTATATCTTTGAGAACATTGATAAAACAACTGATCCAAGAGGGATTTCTCACCTTAGAGATATTTTAACTGAACTTGATACGCTTTTCAGCTCGGACGATACGTCAGAAACCATCGAACAGTTTTATGCTTTTGTTAAATCTATGGAACTAAAGCCTTTCGGAAATGATCTTGAAATTCTTGTAAATTCCGTAAACACCGACCGCCTTAAAAATAATCCGGTTAATCCTGGTACAGATGGTATTTCAGAAATGTATAAAACAATAATGAAAGAGATTATACGATAAAAATTTTTTTTTATAAAAAATCTTTAAATTTTTATTTTCTTAAAAGGAAATTCAATGAAATTACCCGCGTTCGCGTTTAAGACAATCATTGCCTTAAGTCGACTTTTACCTTTTTACCTTTTACTATATAAAGATAACAGACAACAAATACTAAAAGATCTTTATTATAATTATCACCATAAATATGATAAACTTCTTACAAAAATTAAAAAAAATGGTTTCGGTAATATATCTTGTAACGATTTAAAAACAATAATTCCATTTCTTGAAAAAGCCGGGTATCATGAAGAGTTGCAAAAGAGTCTTTCAGAAGCCATAAAAAAGTATCCTGATAACTCTTTTTTTAATATGTATTTCGCCAGGTTTTACCATTTCAAAAACAATATTGACGAAGCTTTTAGAATGGCAACTAAGTCACTGGAACTTGACTCGCAAAACACACAAAGTGCCGCATTAATGATTACACTTAAATACATTAATGATAAACGTAATAAAGCCGATAAATTCGCGCTTGAGCTTTTAACAAAATATCCGTTAAACATTAAGGTTTTATTAAGTGTATGCTACCGATGCGCTAGCAAAGATCAGTTCAAAGCCATTCTGGAAATTTGGCAAACAGCATTAAAAAAAGGAAACAATAGTAACAAGCTTTATGTGCAAACAGTGCCCCATCTTGTAACTGCTGCTGCCCGGGCTAATATGTTTAAAGAAGGTATCGATTTATCATTTAAAGCTTCGCTGATGATTTTACAAAAAAAAGTTATTTTAACAAAATTTCCCAAAAGTCTTAGAAACAAATATTCCGATATTGCCATTCGCGATATTTGTGAAGTGTTTAACAGTTGCAAAGTGCCCTTTTTCTTTGCAGCCGGCACAGCACTCGGTTTTATAAGAGAGGGCAAGGTTCTGGAGCATGACGCGGATATAGATGTGGGAATCATGGAAAAAGACTGGGCTGCTGATATAATCATGGATGCTTTTAACAGACATCCGCATTTTTTACTTGAAGAGCCTCATCCCGATAATCCAAAGATTGGACTTGTTCACTGTGGTGGCGCAGATATAGACATATTCAGATTTTACAAAGAAAACGACTCATTTTATCACAACGGAGGTTTTGTCCGTTGGAAAAACAGTATATTTAATACAAAAAAATACAGTTTTGATAGAGCCGAATTCTTTCTTCCTGATCCGGCAGACAAATACTTAACCGAAAACTATGGGAACTGGAAACTGCCAGACCCTCAGTTTGACGCATTTTTGTATGCGCCGAATA
>DAOTGZ010000033.1:0-16580 GCA_035447445.1 Spirochaetota bacterium
CTAAAGGAATTTTTCGCAAGTTCCTTGTTGAAAAGTTAATTTTTAGAGGTTGCCATCAGGGAGTGCTATTTGTATGCTTGAAAAGTTAAAGGCTCTTGAGAGCCGTTTTAAAAAAATTGAACAGGAGATGAGTGATCCTGATATAATAAAGGATCAGACCCGCTTCAGGGACTTAAACCGAGAACATTCCAGATTATCACCTGTAATTGAATCGTTCGCTGAATATAAAAAGGCTGTATCTGAACTAGCCGACACTAAAAAAATGCTCGAAGACGAGCGTGATAGTGATATGCGAGAAATGCTTGCTGCAGAAAAGCGTGATCTTGAAGAGAAAATCCCACGAATGGAACAGGATCTCACCATTATGCTTCTACCTAAGGACCCACATTCTGGTAAAAACGTAATAATTGAAATCCGGGCAGGTACCGGAGGTGAAGAGGCTGCTCTGTTTGTCTCTGATCTTTATAGAATGTACACCCGTTACGCCGATCTAAAAAAATGGAAGATCGAAATCATGGATCAGAATCAGACAGAAATTGGTGGATTAAAAGAGGTAACTTTCCTTGTTTCTGGCGCAGATGTATACGATGAATTGAAATATGAGTCTGGAGCTCACAGAGTGCAGCGGGTTCCTGAAACAGAATCCGGTGGACGAATCCACACTTCTGCTGTAACCGTAGCTGTTATGCCGGAAGCCGAAGACACAGATGTCGAAATACGTCAGGAAGACCTTAGAGTGGATGTTTATCGCGCTTCCGGACATGGGGGGCAGTCTGTAAATACGACCGATTCCGCAGTACGAATAACCCATATCCCAACTGGCCTTATAGTGACATGCCAAGATGAAAAATCACAATTAAAGAACAAGCAAAAAGCCATGAAGGTTTTGCGAGCACGACTCTTCGAGCTTGAAGAGCAGCGACGCCAAAGTGAACAATCGCAAATGCGTAAGTCGCAAGTCGGTTCGGGCGACCGGAGCGAGCGAATACGTACATATAATTTTCCACAGTCGCGTCTTACGGATCACCGTATAGGCTTAACGCTCTATTCACTGGAATCAGTATTGGAAGGAGAACTTGAACCGGTTATTGTTCCTTTAAAAGAATATGAAATAGAACAGCTTTTAAAAAGTAATGATACTGTATGACAATTAATTCTCTGATTTCGCAATGCGCCAATCGTTTAAGAGACGCTGGTATTGCAAGTTATCAACTTGACGCGCGAATAATTATAGCATATGTGTTAGATATAACTTCCGAGAAGTTGCTTGCGGAGGGAAATTCCTTGGTTGCTGAAGATCATGTTGCTCGGATATGCAGTTTATGTGATCGTCGTCAAAGAAGAGAACCGCTTGCTTATATTACTGGAATAAAAGATTTCTATTCTTTAAAATTTATGGTAACACCGGATGTGCTTGTTCCAAGGCCTGAAACAGAACTTCTAGTAGAATATCTGATTGATAACTGTCCAAAGAACAGTACTGTTCTTGACCTTTGTACGGGAAGCGGAGCAATTGCTGTAACATTAAAGTATGAGCGTCCTGATCTGACGGTTACGGGTTCCGACATTTCTGTTTCAGCACTCGAGGTAGCCAGAAAAAACTGTAAATTCAATTCTGTTGACAAAATCAACTTTATAGAGTCTGATCTCTTTGAAGGTATAACCAATAAATATGATGTAATTGTTTCAAATCCTCCTTATATTCCGTTATCGTGTAAAGAGTCACTCGAACCGGAACTGGGATACGAGCCGCAGATTGCCCTTTTTTCGGGTGAAGATGGCATGGATTTGCCAACAAAGATCATTAATCAAGCCAGAGATTATCTTTTCAGCAATGGCTTTCTGGTTATGGAGATAGACAGTCGGTCAGGAGAAAAAATTATCCTGGCAGCAAAAGAAAAGAATATGGGTTGTGAGTTAATGTCGGATCTTGCGGGTTATGACAGAATTGCAGTAATAAGGATATGATTCAGACAGATTATTAACAGGAACAGTTATTTTATGGAATACTCATTATCTGACGGAACTAGGCCTCGTTTTCTTGTCATAAAGTACATATTGAGGGTGATGGCTCCCTATATATTTCTTCTGTTTTTCCTTATTGCAATTAATTTCGGTTTCAATATTTACTCTTCTTGGGGCGGAGTAAACCTGGTTGTAAAACTATACATATATACTTTTGCATTTTTTCTTGTTTATACTATTTCAATATCGTTGCCGCCTGAATTGCGTTCCGCCTATAGTCGCTATGGTCTGCTTACAAAGTTCATCTATGTGCTTGAAAGCCGTATTTTTCCTTTCGCACTTATTTATATTGTTACAGCCATCTATTCTGTTGTCGAGAACATGGGTAGCCAATACTGGCCTTATGACTCATTTGCCGGAATCTTCGATGATGCGATATCAAACCTGGTGATCTATTCGGTTGTATTGATGTATGTGCTAAAAATTAAAAAACGGCCATACGTGACTGTTCCGGTATATCTTTTCCTTATATATCTTTATTATATGATTAACCAGCGGTTTTATCAGAACTTTTATGCTGGTAACGCAATGGTAGCTTTTAAAATACTTAAGGCTGCTCTACTCTTCTTCTTGATGACCTGGAGTACAAAGCTCAAGGCATCACGTTTTTTTCTCAACCTTTGTTTTTCTCTACTTTTAGCTATTGCTTTGAACGCATTGATTATTGGTATATACAAGCTTAGCTACAATAATGTTTCGAACCGGGTACTAAAAAACAGTATTGCCTTGAAACTGACAAAGTTTGGTCGCCCATCGGCTCTTTCTCCTCTTATGAAAGATGTGCTTGATAAGAAAGATATTACCCTTCTGGATCAAATATATCCCTATGTTAAGTATTATGGAAAAAACTTTGATATAAGTGAAATACAGTGGAGAGAGTTTCTATTTCACGATGATGTATCTTTTGCCAACCGAGTGGCTTCATATATGCTTAAAGAGGGCGTTTCTGCTCATCCTGCCGAAATAATTGATTTTGTTAAAAAAAATATTAAACAAGACCCTGACAGTATTCGTAATTCCGAGTTTTTAATACGGTTAACTGCTGTTTGCTTAAATGAGTATGGTTCTAATAAGGAGCTTGTTGAAGCTATGCATATGTCTGATGATGTATTCCTGATATGGGCAATAAAAGTGATGGGTGAAACTGGCGATTGTCATCTTATTTCAGAGATTGTGGTTTATCTAAATCATATTGATTCAGATATTTCTGATGCTGCGTATAATGCACTAAAACTTCTAACTGGAATAGATCCCTATGCTCAGAGTCAGATTCCTTATAATTCAGTCAGAAGTCTAAAGCTCTTTAATGATTACTTGCATAAAAGTTGCAAATAGAATATGCAACACAAATTGAACAGTCAGGTTTTCTAGCGAAGCATGTTTTGCGACCATGATTAATCATTAACAGGTGAAACTCCAGCCATTTTTCCGGGGCAAGCATCGACTTCAGCTCTTTCTCTATTATATCAGGATTTTTGGATCTCGTAAGACCGATTCTTCTTGCTATTCGACCCACATGTGTGTCAACAGCAAGGCCGGGTTTTCCAAATCCTTGTGAAATTACAACATTCGCGGTTTTTCTTCCTATTCCTGGAAGTTTTATGAGCTCTTCTATGGAATCTGGTAAAATAAAGCTTTTTTCACTTAAAGCCTTTGCAAGGCCAAGTATGTTCTTCGCCTTGCTGTGGTAAAAACCAGTGCTATGTACAATTTTTTCTATTTCGTCTAGTGAAGCATTGCTTAAAGATTTAAAATCGGGGTATTTTAAAAAAAGCTCGGGAGTTACCTTGTTAACCTGTTTGTCTGTTGTCTGGGCCGATAAGACTACCGCAATGGTTAATTCGTAAAGGTTGCTATAGGTAAGCTCGGGATTTGTTTCGCCATACTTTTTTTTTAGCAGTTTGTACAGCATGTCAGCTTTTGATTCCATTATATTTGAACCATAGTTTTAATAAATTCTAAAAATTTTTGTAATGCAAGAGCTCTGTGGCTAATACGGTTTTTGGTTTCCGGTGCAACATTGGCCATTGTAGTCTTGTATTCAGAAACATAAAAAATGGGATCATATCCAAAACCATTCTCGCCGATTATTTTCTTGCTAATCATGCCTTCACATGTGCCTTCAAAAAAATGGGTATTGCGTTTGCTGTCAATAAATGCTAATAAACAAACAAATCTGGCGGTTCTCTCTTTCTCCGCTACGTCTTTCAGTAATTCAAGTATAAGTCTGTTTTTCTCATCATCAGATTCAAGCCCGTGGTATCTTGCTGAAAAAATTCCGGGTTCTCCGTTTAATGCATCTATAACAAGACCGGAATCGTCGGCAATTATCGGTTTATCCGTATATTCTGTTAGAGCTTTTGCCTTAATTAGTGCGTTTTCTTTGAAGGTATTTCCGTCTTCAATTATATCTTTCGGATAATTATTCAAACGAGACATAGCGGTAAAGTTACAAATTGCGGATGCTCCGGCAATATTATTCATCTCATCTATCTTGTGTGAGTTAGTGCTGGCGGTGATTATTTCTATCATTTCATTTGCCTTAAATAGTATTTCTTAGTTATCTTGATACCCCTCTTTTCCCATTCAGTAAATTTCATGTCAATTTTTAAAATTTCTTTTTCAAAATAGTGAATTTAGAATAATTTAAATACATTTCTAGTTATGTGCTTCAAAATTCGTCTAAACGAATATATTTTCTATAAACGGTGGTTTTTACAAAATACTCTTTGAAAATAAGTTGAAAAAAAAAGGCAATCAGTTACATTCTAGTTATGTTAATTAAAAAGATTCTTCTTAATCTATCATTATATATTCCTGATGTAGCCCTTATTCTGTTTTTGACAGAGGAGGGTATATTTGTGCCCGAAGAACGAAGCCATTTTATTGTGGTTCTCGTCTATTTTCTGATAAAAATTAGCCTGCATAATATTGTCGCTTTTTTTTGTTTTATCAAACCTTATTCTGCGGTAAAAGATATACTGCTTCAATTCCAACGAGGGCGTTACAGCATGGCGGATAGTGCGCATGTTTTAAAACCTTCTGCCTGCTTTGGAGATCTGTTCGAACTGCTCCGTTCTACAGGAAGGTACCTAGATAATCTGGTCGGTTCTCAAAATGATGAGATCGAAAAGTTCAGAGAACTGTATAATAATGTGATATTATCAGCAAACAGTTATTTTGTAGTGCTTAACGCTCGTGATGAAGTGATTTTTGCTAACAAAAGCTTTTCGGCGAACTTTCGATATACCGATGATGGAATATTGGGGCTCAGACTCGAAGATATATTTTACATTATACCTGGACGATTCTCTGATGCGATAGATAATGTAAAAAAAAGAGGTCAGTCCGCGGTATTGCGAAAGATCAAGCTGATTTCGCGGCGAAAGATATCACTCATAGCTGATATAAAAATATCGCGGGTTACTGTTCAGGGAGAGAAGCAATATATTGTAGTTATGGATGATATTACTTCCCAATGGCGCAAAGATTATCAAATCTCGCTTATTAGCCAAATATCCGAGTCACTTCAACGTGATGAAGAAGTAGAACGAATCCTTTATGCTATATTGACCGCCGTTACTTCTGGTTCCGGACTTGGTTTTAACCGAGCAATGTTATTCTTATATAATGAACAGAAAAAAATTCTAACCGGCAAGATGGCTGTTGGTCCAGATTCAATGGAAGAAGCCGTACAAATATGGGGTTCTGTTCAAAACGAAGAGCTAAATCTTCTTGGCGGTGGGCCTGATGCTCCGCCTGTTCTCCAAACAAATGGAGCCTTTTACAAGCAGGTTGTAACAAGTAATTTTGCAATTAATGGAAATACACTTTTTGCCGATGTTTTTAATAAACGTGCTCCGGTTCATATATACGACGCGGCAAGTGATCCTCGTGTGGATCCCGAAACACGAAAGTTTATGGATGTTTCAGAGTTTGTTGTAGTGCCTCTGTGCTCGGCCAATAAGGCTCTTGGAGTCGTTGTGGCAGATAACAAGTTTAATGGTGCACCAATATATGAGGACCATGTCGAGCTTCTCTCTATTTTTGCTGTTCAGGCTTCTTTATCAATAGACAGTTACAATTCTTTAACTTCTGTTAAAGAACGAATGGAGCATATTCAGGCTAAGCAGGAGGCTATTGTAGAGAGCGAAAAGATGGCAGCTGTTGGGCGAATAGCCGCGCATATTGCCCACGAAATAAGAAACCCTCTTGTGACTGTTGGTGGCTATGCAAGACGCATATTGCAGTCCGTAAAAAAACCGCAAAAAACTTTGGAAGATATCGAAAAAGCTGCTTCGATAATTCTTCACGAATCCGAGCGCCTGGAAAAAATACTCTCTAATGTTATGGATTTTTCCCGTCCGTCACCTCTGATTCGTGAATATAATAATCTTAACGACGTTGTTAAGGATACCTATTATCTGTTAAAAAATGTATTACAAGAACGAAAAATAACAGCTACGCTTGATTTGGAACAGAAACTTCCGTTGGTAAAGTCAGATTTTAATCAGTTAAAACAGGTTGTGCTTAATTTGTTACAAAATGCCATGGATGCCACACCTGCCGGAGGCTCCATTATACTTAAAACAGGACTGACGGAAACACATATTTATATACGAATCAAGGATAGTGGTACTGGAATCAGTCCCGAGGCTATGGACAAAATATTTGATCCTTTTTTTACTTCCAAAATAACTGGCGTAGGCCTTGGACTTGCTGTGGTTAAGAAAATAGTTAATGATCATAACGGTGAAATAGTAATAAGCAATAATTCTGAAGGCGGTTGTCAATTTTCAGTTGAATTATTACGCCCTTCATAATATAGTAATACTTATAACAAAGAGATGACGGAGGAGTCATGAGCAGAATATTGTTGGTAGAAGATGAAAAAAATCAGAGAGAGTTATATGCTGCCGAATTACGTGATGATGGTTACGAAGTAGAAGAGGCTTCTGATGGCAAAATGGCAGTTGAAAAGGTTAAATCAAGCAAATATGATCTTGTAGTGCTTGACATCCGTATGCCAGAGATGGACGGAATCGAGGCTCTTGGAAAGATACTGTCGCGTGATAAAAAAATCCCTATTGTTATACATACAGCTTATTCAAACTATAAAAGCAATTTTATGACATGGACAGCGGATGCCTATGTGACAAAATCATCCAATCTTGACGAGTTAAAAACTAAGATTGCGGAGATTCTTGCCGCGCGAGGTCAGGCTTAGGCTAATTATTTTTCATAGCTACAGCTGCATTTTTCCGATTCAAAAACTGTAACAGTTTTTACTGATACAGTTTTTTCTTTTTCAAGCAGAGATTCCATCTGCAGATATATGAATTTTGCCAACTCTTCCGAACTGGGGTTTGTGCTTTTGAAGTGCACAGTTTCGTTTATGTTGCAGTGGTCAATAAGGGCGAGTGTTTCCTTTAGCATTTTGCGCAGATCATGAAAGTCTATAAGAAGACCTATCTCGTTAAGAATTTCACCCTTAACGGTTAGCAATACTTTCCAATTGTGGCCGTGCAGGTTTTCACATTTGCCTTTATAGCCTCGAAGCTGGTGCGCTGACGAGAAGTGATCCTCAACTGTTAAAAAAAACATGGTTTCTCTGATCCTTTTTCTATATGAATTTAGCTACAGTGCGACCGATTTTTTCAATTTCATTTTTTGTAAGGGTTGGGTAAATCGGTAACGAAAACATCTTCTTGCACATTCTGTCCGAGTTTGGATAATCCATTCCTTTAAGGTTTAAATAGCTGTGAAGAGGTTTCGGGACTGGTGAATAGAGTTCAATGCCGTTTTTCTTGAAAAATTTCACTATTTTGTCATAAGTAGCATCAAAAATAACCGGAAATGATTGATAAATATAGTCACTACTGAAGGGCAACAGAACTGAATGTTGAGTCAACCGAACCCTGTCGTAATAAATTTTGGCTATTTCTATTCTTCTTCTTATGAAGTCCTGAATACGGCTAATTTGTGATATGCCCATCGCTGCCTGGAAATCGGTCATTGAATAGTCAAAATGAGTAGTTTCTTCATTATATCTCTTTTCTCGTATAGTTGAGTAAAAACGTGTGTTATTGGTAAAAACGGCAGCACCGTTACCTGTAGTTATCATATCATTTGGAGAAAATGAACAAACAGCAATTGAACCGAAGTATCCTTCATTTCCTTCTTTTGATTCAATACCTATACAGTGTGAAATGTCTTCAATTACAGGCACTGTAAGCTCTTTAAAAGAAGATGAGTCTATGTATATTCCTCCGGTGTGACCCATAATAATCGCTTTTGTCTTGTCGTTAATCTTTATAGCGTATTTATCGGGGGAGGCCGACAGGGAGTTATCGTCAATATCAATAAGAACCGGTATGGCTCGGCATATCTTAATGGCGTTTAAGGCGTGTGATGAAAAGTATGAAGGTAGTATTATTTCGTCACCCTCTTCTATGCCCAGAGCAGTAAAAGCCAGGTGGTAGGCCGAGGTTGCCGAGTTAATTGCGACACTATTCTTGTATCCGGTTAATTCGCAAAGAGCTTTCTCGAAAATCTTGACCGCTTCTCCCGAGGTGAGCTCGTCGTTTATAAGACAATCGAGTACCCCCTCTAGCTCCTTGCGCGTAATTGTTGGCTTATTTGATACAATACTCATATAGTTCTCCTTTAGTAAAGAAGGCAGTATAGCTGATAATTTTAAATATGTTTATAGAAATTTCTCTAGGTTAGTACAAATGAATGGCGGTTACCCTGTGGTCAAGAACGTTTTTCTTAACCTCTGAGGCAAACATGAAACGAGTATTTGTATAAAAGAAAACGATAATTGTCTCAGCTTGGTGTTTTTTATGTGATTGGTCTCTTTATTGGATTATGTGTATTAAAGCTATTTTGTAAAACGTCCGATTATTATGGAGTGTGTTGTTTTATTTTGGTAACTTTGAAAATCACTATGTTTCAGTGGCTTCATCTTTTAAGTGTCTGTTTTAAAGATAATTTTCGTGTTACCGATGAAGTTTTTATTTTAGGCTATAAGCTTATTGTTCTGCTAAGAATAACCAGCAAGGATGATTTTCTTGTAACACGGTTAATTATTGGTGGTTGACTTTTGTTTGTTATTTACCGCGGCCTGATGCCGCTATTGATTTACGGGAGGTTCGCATGAGAGTATATGGAGTCTTAAGCAAAGTTTTTTTAGTGATAATCATGCTTGTTTTTTCAGCAGGTTGTGCGCAGAGCAAGAATATGACACGGAATGACACTGTCGTCGAGGATATGCCTTATGATAGTGATAGTGAAGATGTTTCATTCTCGGGTGACGGCTTGGATGATATCGGTTCGGGTGATGGTGGTCTGGACGACGGGTATATAACTGCTGCTGGAGCTGGTGGCGGTGGAGCCGATTTCGATCAGACTGGCAATGCCTCGTGGTATGGCCGGGCTTTTCATGGCCGCAAGACTGCTTCTGGTGAGTCTTTCGACATGTATGAAATGTCTGCCGCTCACAAAAGCTATCCTTTTGGTACTGTGCTTGAGGTTAAAAACCTTGATAATGGTAAAAGTGTTCAGGTTCGAGTCAATGACCGCGGACCATATGTTGATGGCAGAATAATTGATGTCTCATACGCAGCTGGACGCGATCTGGGTATGCTTACAACGGGAACTGCCAGAGTGGGGCTAAAGGTTGTGTCGTCACCTGGCGCTGCACCGGTATCAGGCGGTGTGCCCATCGATGATTCTTATGGATATGGCTCACCCGATGTAGGAGCGCCGGTTTCAACAGGTGCGTATTCTTTACAGTGTGGGGCCTTTTATTCGAAAAAAAATGCCGATAATTTGAGAGATAAACTTTCTGGAATGTTTGAAAACCGTATTGAGGTTATACATGAAGATGATCTTTATAAAGTACGGATACTTGATATTCCTTCTAAAGAAGAGGCTAATAGGTTCAAGAGTATTCTTTCCGGGGAGAAAATCCCAGGTTATCTGATTAAGAACTAAAATTAAGTTTACATAATCACAATTTATACGATTCAAAATTTTGATTAATAACAGGAAGTCTGTTCTTCTTACAGACTTCCTTCGTTCTTTCCATTCTCTAAAATCATACCGAAAACACCATTTTTAAAAAAAAGTCTTGATATTCCGCATTAATTAAAAAAATATTGACAGAAAATGGCACTATTGGCTATATCGGACAGACTATGCCCGCGTAGCTCAGTAGGTAGAGCACATCCATGGTAAGGATGGGGTCACCAGTTCGAATCTGGTCGTGGGCTCGGTAGTTTGCTGGTTATCCTGCGAAAAATGATAAAGGCGCTTCCAAAAACATCATTAAACTATAAAGGTTTCTGTGTGCTTTCTCTTGGCTTTACGGGTATGCAGTTGTTTTTCCCTTTTTCTGTTCGGTTGATTTGTTTTGGGGTTGTCTTAAATACTAACATACGGAAGGCGTATTATGAGACAGATTGTTTTACTCCAGTGTTCAGAATGTAAGCGTAAAAACTACGCTACAATGAAAAACAAGCGTAACACTCAGGGCAAGTTGCAGCTGAAAAAATATTGCAAGTTTGATCGTCGTCATACAGAGCATAAAGAGACCAAAGCATAGGGAGATATCGTGAAACAGTTTATTGAATATCTAAAGGGTTCGCGTGAAGAGATGAAGAAAATCTCATGGCCGAACCGGGAAGAGGTTTCCCGATTTACCTTTGTTACCATTGTTACGGTGTTTATTGTAGCCATGATTCTTTGGGTTATGGATACGGTTCTAATGCAGCTAATAAGTCTGGTGATGAAATAATGGAAATGAAGTGGTATGTAATACATACATACTCCGGTCACGAGAACAAGGTAAAGATTGCTGTCGAAAACAAGATTCGTAATCTGGGTCTCGAAGAGAGAATCGGTGAGATAAGAATACCAACGTATGACGATCCCTATCTTGACAAGAAAGGTAAAAAGCGTACTCGTTCCAAAAAGACTCTTCCGGGTTACATTCTGATCAATATGGATCTGGATAATGAGACTTGGGGGATAGTTAAGAGTACTCCGGGTGTAACAAATTTTGTAGGTGGTTTTGGCGATGGCAAACCCAAGCCGCTTCGTGAGGACGAAGTTGGCGCTCTTCTTTTCGAGGGAAGTACTTCGAAAGCAACTAAAGAGCGCGCGACTGTAGGTATTGATTTTTCAGTTGGAGAGCATGTGAAGGTAATTGAAGGTCCGTTTAATACTTTTACAGGCGTTATTGAGGAGATTTTTCCGGAAAAAGGCAGGTTGCGTATCAAAGTTGAAATATTTGGACGTGGAACTCCTGTGGAACTTGATTTTATTCAGGTAAATAAAATATAATCATTAATTTGATGAATTACATTCGTATAGAAAGGAATATAAAATGGCACCGAAAAAAAAGAAACTAGCAACTCAGATAAAACTTCAAATTCCTGGAGGTCAGGCTAATCCGGCTCCTCCGGTTGGTCCAGCGCTTGGTCAGCATGGTCTTAATATTATGGATTTCTGTAAGGCTTTTAATGATCGAAGTAAGGATCAGATGGGAACTATACTTCCAGTCGTAATAAGTGTTTATGAAGACAGAAGTTATGATTTCATTATAAAGACTCCGCCTGCCGCGGTTCTTATTAAAAAGGTTCTGAAACTTCAAAAGGGTTCTGCCGAGCCGAATAAGACCAAGGTTGCAACTATTACCCGAGCTCAGCTTGAAGAGATTGCAGAAATGAAAAAACCGGATTTAAATTCAAACGATATGGATGCCGCATGTAATATTATTGCGGGTACAGCCCGGTCTATGGGTGTTGATGTTTCAAACTGATTTAAAAGTTTTGGTTAATAATGGATTTTGTTGTCATTTTGAAACGACAGCGAATGTCCTAAAAATACAAGCAATGAGGATACAATGAAGCGAGGAAAAAAAATCAGCAGTGCGAGACAGAAAGTCGACAAAACCGCTCTTCTTACTCCTGAAGACGCGATAGCACTGATGAAGGAACTCAAGTTCGCTAATTTTGATGAGTCTGTAGAGATTGCTGTCAAGGTTGTACACAAAAGTTATCAGAATATTCGAGGATTTGTTACACTTCCTGCGGGTAACGGTAAAGATGTTCGTGTACTTGTTCTTTGTACAGGCGATAAGCAGGACGAGGCAAAAGCGGCCGGAGCAGACTTTGTCGGAGCCGATGATCTGATCGAAAAAATTCAGGGCGGTTGGACAGATTTTGATGCGGTAGTTGCTACTCCTGATCTGATGCCTAAAGTTGGAAAGCTTGGACCAGTTCTTGGTAGAAAGGGATTAATGCCAAAACCTAAGGCGGGTACAGTTACAACTGATGTAAAGGGAATAATCGGAGAGCTTAAAAGTGGTAAGTTGGAATATCGTTCTGATAAAACGGGCGTTATCCATCTTGGTATAGGAAAATGCTCTTTTGAAGATTCAAAAATCGCATCAAATATTGTGGCTGTTTATCAGCAGATTATGAGAGATAAACCATCAGATGCCAAAGGAACTTATGTCCGATCTTTGTGTATCTCTTCAACCATGGGTCCTGGTATTAAAATCAATCATAAGGGGATCGATAAGTAATGGTAAAACAATATAAAGTAGATTTCGTTAACGAGATAAAGGATGCTCTAGAAGAGAATAAGAACTTTATCCTTACAAAATACTCCGGTATCAAAGTTTCAGAGCTTACTGCTCTTCGCTCACAAATCCGGGAAAAGGGCGCCACATATAAAGTTGTCAAAAACAATCTTTTTAAGCGAGCTCTTGATGATAAAGGCTACTCCTCAATCGAAGAACATCTGAAAGGACCTATCGGTGTTGCTTTTGCCGGTGACCAGATAGGTGATGTTGCACAGGTTCTTAAAGCTTTTAAAAAAGAACAGAAGCTTTTCGAATATTTCCTGGGAGTAATTGAGGGCACTGTATATGACAGTGCAGCGCTAGCAAAAATAGCTGATCTTCCTTCAAAAGAAGTTCTGCTTTCTCAAATCATGTCTCTTATAAATGGTCCAGCTACCGGTATCGCGGTTGGTTCAAAAGAGGTTATGAATTCTCTGGCTCGCGCGATAAATGCGGTAGCTGAGAAAAATAACGCGTAATTATGTTCATTACATAATATAGGGTCGAAAAGGTTGGTTTTTAATTAAGCTGATTTTCAGCCCCTTATAGGTTTCACACAGTAAGTGTGTTAACTTGAAGAAATTCACTAAGTATAAGGAGTTTACAATGGCTAAACTTACAACAGAAGAATTGCTTGATGCAATTGGCGGTCTTACACTTCTAGAGGCATCGGAACTTGTTTCTGCTATGGAAGAAAAATTCGGTATCTCTGCTGCTGCTCCAGTTGCGGTTGCTGCTGCTCCTGCTGCAGGTGGCGGTGCTGATGCTGCGGAAGAGAAATCCGCGTTTGATGTCGTACTTACTAACTTTGGTGCAAACAAAATCGGTGTTATCAAGGAAGTTCGTGCTATTACTGGTCTTGGACTTAAAGAAGCGAAAGCTCTTGTAGAAGAGGGTGGAGCTGTTAAAGAAGGCGTTTCTAAAGATGAAGCTGCTGACATTAAGTCAAAACTTGAAGCTGCGGGTGCGACTGTAGAAGTAAAATAGTTCCATTTTGCGGACAATGTTCGCAAAATGGGGTTTATAAAATTCGTAATATGATACAATTTGCAATCTTGCAATTGTAAATAGACGGAATTTTGTACTCCTAAAAAATAGGTTGGGTTGATTGTATCAATCCGACCTATTTTGCTCTTTCAATACTAAAATCTCTTGAGGTCAAAAATGCAAAAAACCAAAAAGGTTGTCAATTTTGGTAAGATAAATCCAAATGTTGAACTGCCAAACCTTGTTGAAGTCCAGCTGAATTCATTTGAATGGTTTTTACAGGCCGGACTGCCTCAAAAAAAACGACATTATCAAGGACTTAATTCAGTATTTGCCGATATTTTTCCGATTGAAAGCCCGCATGAAGATCTTGTACTGGAATTTATTGATTATGAAGTCGGTGATCCGAAATATTCGGAGGCTGAGTGTAAAGAACGCGATGTTACTTTTGCCTCTCCTCTTAAATCTACAATAAGATTAATAAAAAAAGACAGCATGGAGGTTCGCGAACAGTCTGTTTATATGGGCGATATACCGCTTATGACTGAACGCGGAACTTTTATAATAAACGGTGCGGAGAGGGTAGTCGTAAATCAACTTCACCGCTCTCCGGGTATATTTTTTGCTTTCGATGATGCGAACCGTGTTTATAGCTCGCGTGTTATACCTGATAAAGGTTCTTGGCTTGAAATAGAGATGGATTCAAAAGGGTTTATTATTGCCCGTATTGACCGTAAAAAAAAGTTTCCCGTTACAATATTAGTTAAGGCTCTCGGCTATGAGACCAATGAGGATATTATCAAGTTATTTTATCCTGTTGAAGAGATCAAGCTTAAAGATGAAGAGTCTTATGAAGCTGCGCTTGGTCGTCGTGTAGCGTCTGATGTAGTAAGTGGCGAAACTGGTGAGGTTATCATTGAAGCTGGTAACAGAATAAATATCGATACCGTTGATATTTTTAAAGAAGAAAAGATAAAAAGTGTAGAGTTAATAAGTTTTCCAAACAACAAAGATGATATGTATCTTGTTACAACTCTACAAAAGGATGCGGATCTTCTTGCAAAACAGAATGTTGTCGATGCTGAAGAGCTCTCTCAAAGTCAGCTTGCTCTACTCACAATACATGAACTTATGCGTCCTGGTGAGCCTTCTACACTTGAAAATGCCGAAAACGAATTCCAAAGGTTGTTCTTTAACCCTAAGACTTATACTCTTGGGAATGTCGGTCGTTACAAAATTAATAAAAAGTTTGGGTATGAGGATGATGATCTCTCATCAACTCTAACCAAACGTGATATACTGGAAACCGTTAAATATGTTTTTTATCTTATTGCTGAGGCGGATGGTTTTATCGTGGATGATATTGACCACCTTGGAAACCGTCGCGTCAGATCTGTAGGTGAGCTTTTAACAAACCAGATTAAAGTTGGTTTTCAGAGAATGGAGCGTGTTATTAAGGAAAGAATGACGATACAGGATCTTGATCTTGTTACGCCACAGGCTCTTATTAGTATTAAACCTATAAGTGCAGTAATAAATGAGTTCTTTGGCTCCAGTCAGCTTTCGCAATTTATGGATCAGACAAATCCATTGTCTGAACTGACTCATAAACGAAGACTTAATGCGCTTGGTCCTGGAGGTTTGTCAAGAGATCGTGCCGGTTTCGAGGTTCGCGATGTTCACCATACTCATTATGGCCGAATGTGTCCCATTGAAACTCCTGAGGGTCCAAATATTGGACTGATACTATCAATGAGTACATACTCAAGGATAAATGATTACGGTTTTCTAGAGACTCCTTACAAGATAGTTAAGGACGGTACTGTCACTTCATCTGTTAAGTATCTGACAGCAACAGAAGAGGACAGATACAATGTAGCACAGGCTAACGCTTCAATAGATGACAATGGTGTCTTCACTGAAAATCTTATACCTTGTCGTTACAGAGGCGATTTCCCTTATCGAAAACCTGAAGAGATTCAGTATATGGACGTGTCTCCCCAACAGATCTTTTCGGTTTCAACATGTCTTATTCCTTTTCTTGAGCATGATGATGCCAATCGCGCGCTTATGGGTTCAAACATGCAACGTCAAGCAGTTCCGCTAATGGTAGAAGAGGCGCCTTTGGTAGGTACCGGTATAGAGACCTATGCGGCAATGGATTCAGGCGTAATGATTCGTGCCAAAAATGCTGGTGATGTTGAGTATGCTGATGCGAACATCGTTAAAGTGCGAAGAAAGGATAATGGTGAGCTTGATATTTACCCACTTGTAAAATTCAAGAGAACAAACCAGGGTACCTGTTTTAATCAAAAGCCTGCTGTAAGAGTTGGTGATAAGGTTAAAAAGGGTGGAATAATTGCAGATGGACCTTCAACTGACAATGGACGCCTTGCTTTGGGCAAGAATATTCTTGTGGCATTTATGCCTTGGATGGGATATAACTTTGAAGATGCGATTCTGCTATCTGAACGTTTAGTAAAAGATGACGTATACACATCGTTACATATTGAACAATTCGAAGTTGAAGCTCGAGAAACAAAATTGGGGCCTGAAACCATTACGCGAGACATACCTAATCTTAGCGAAAAGGCCTTTAAAGACCTTGATGCCGATGGAGTTGTACGTCCAGGTGCATATGTTAAACCTAATGATATTCTGGTTGGAAAAGTTACTCCCAAAGGTGAGCAAGATATTACTCCCGAGTACAAACTTCTTCATTCCATATTCGGAGAAAAGGCGCGGGAGGTTCGTGATACTTCTCTGCGTGTTCCAAATGGAATGGAAGGTGTAGTTATTGATATAAAACGCTTTTCACGAGAAAACGGTGATGAGCTTTCAGCTGGCGTAGAAGAGCTTGTTAAAGTCTTTATCGCGAAAAAACGAAAAATATCGGTTGGGGACAAGATGGCGGGTCGCCATGGAAACAAGGGTG
>DAOTGZ010000034.1:0-16438 GCA_035447445.1 Spirochaetota bacterium
ACCTGCAGAGTCTCGTCAAGATGACTATATATTTCAGATCTTATATCTACTTCTGCATATTGCAGTACCGCCCAAACCTCATCCTTATGAAGAGCCGATATCATCTCGGCAATAACGGCAGGGTGCTCGTCCGCAAGAAACTCTCGAAGGGTATCATAATCACCCGAGGCAATAAGTTCACGGAGTTCAGGCACAATGAGTGTATTCATGGTCTCCTCCCTACGGCAAATTATGCCGAAGAGAAAACTCCATTAACTTATAATATCAGGTTAACGCGTCATCAATCGGCAAAAAAATTTACTGGTACAATTATAACAAATAAAGTAATTTGAGTTATCTGCTGGCTGATACTGCCACCATCCGAACTGCTCATTATTTCCTCTATAAAAAATAGATTTTTAACTAAAGAAACAGCATTACTGTTATTGGATCACTCAGAAATTGATTGTAATGATGATTTTATAGTATCGATAAAATCATCATTACACTTGTCATTTTACAAGAAGTTATCGAAATGTCAAGTTACATTAAAGCCGTATAGACCGGCTTTTATTAATCATGACCAGAATCCCCAATACAACAAGAGCAAGTCCCAACAATTGCAAAATATCGGGTTTTTCATTCAGAATAAAGTAGGCGGCGGTCATAGTTACCGCTGGCGCGGCTGCCCCCATAGCAATTGTTTTGGATACTTCGAGCCTCTTGAGCGATTCAAGAAACATTATTTTGGACAATCCAAGCGCCAAAATACCATTCAACAAAACTAACACAACAATTGGTACAGCAGATGCCTCAGTGAAATGTCCCCGTTCAAAAATCAAGCTGGCAATAAGGGAAAGTGATCCCCCCACAAGACTTCTAAAACAGAGCTGAGTTATTGAAGAGACGCGTTTAAGTGCCCTTTTTTGAAAATAGTTACCCAAAGGCGTTATTGCAAAAACCAGAAGAAGTACAAAGTCCCAAACTACAAAATCACCTGAAAAGCTTTTTATTACAATCATCAATACTCCACAAACTACAACCGCCGCACCAAGAGTTTTCTTTAATGTTAGTTTTTCAAAACCCAAAAGTGTAAAGAACATAAATGTCCAGACAACTTCGGATTGTCCGATTATGGCAATATTGCCAGCACTCGTCTTCTGCCCCGCAAAAAAGAGAACACCGTAAAAAAGAACCGATATTATAAGAGTACTCATCATCATGTCACGAAAAGCTGCTGCACAGAAAATTTCGCCAATTTTTTTTTGAACCATTAGCACAAAAAAGCAAACAAGGCCTGCCAAAAATATAGAGCTACCCGAAAAGAAAAGCGGAGGCACTATGCCTGATGACGAGCGAACAAGAACAGGCATCATCCCCCAAAGCAGCATTGCACCTAGGTTAAAAACTTCGCCTATTGTCTCTTGTGATAAATTCTTCATATGGTTCATTAACATCTCGTTCTGGTTTATTTTAAA
This sequence comes from Spirochaetota bacterium, assembly GCA_035447445.1. Lineage (GTDB taxonomy): Bacteria > Spirochaetota > UBA4802 > UBA4802 > JAFGJZ01 > JAFGRW01. The sequence continues at coordinate 1,458 of DAOTGZ010000034.1, forward strand.
TCCTTTAACTTATAAAGACAGTTATCTTGTTATTCTCCATAACATGATAATTTTTCAAAGTTTTCTGTTAATAAATTTTTATCTATAATTACCAGCTTCCTTAATATAATATCTTGACCCATACATGGATTAAGATATTAGTGTTAACTAACAAGTTTGAGCCTCAACCGGAGATATTATGAAATCATTTATTGACTGTATACCCTGCTTTGTGCGCCAAAGCCTTGACGCTTGCCGTATGATAACATCTGACGAAGAGACAATAAGAGTACTTATGCCAAAATTATTGGCCGAGCTTTCTTCAACTGACCTGACCATGCCACCTCCGGCGGTTGTAAGCCGCGTTCATCGAATCATTCGTAAAGAATTAAACAATAATGATCCTTACCGCAAGCTCAAAAAGCAGTCAACCCAAAAGGCTCTTGAACTTTCAAAATCGGCTGAAGATATGATCGCAAAAAGCAATTCACCATTTGATTGCGCGGTACGTTTCGCAATAGCCGGAAACATTCTGGATTTTGGTGCAAAAACAGACTGGAATGAAGATCGCGTAATGAACTCATTCAAATTAGCCATGGAAAAGCAACTTACAGACAATCAGGTCACTGAACTATACTCTAAAATTGAAATGGCGAAAACAGTATTGGTTCTTGGAGACAACGCTGGAGAAGCACTTTTTGACCGGTTGCTGATTGAAAAATTCCCCGGAGACGCAAAAGTATACTATGCCGTTAAAGGGAGCCCGGTTATAAACGATGTCACAGAAGAGGATGCCCTTGATGTCGATCTGGATAAAGTCGCCTGCATAATATCAAACGGAGCCGATATTCCCGGCACGATGTTAAGTGAATGCTCTGATGAGTTTAAACAATTATTCAAAGAAGCTGATGTTGTTGTATCCAAAGGACAGGGGAATTTTGAAACATTGAACGAAAACGATCGTGAAATTTTCTTCATATTGCAGATTAAGTGCGCCAGTCTTGCACATCGTAACGGATACACCGAGGGCGATTGGGTAGTAACATCAACAACGTCTCTGAAGGAACTAAATGATTAATCAAAAAAGAGAGTTTATTAAACCCGGTCTAAAAGTGGCTGTTGTTCAAAAACAGGATCAGCGAAGCGGTGCCTTAACAGAAGGCACTGTCGAGTCCATATTAACTAACTCAGGCTTTCATCCGCATGGAATAAAGGTCCGTTTGACAGATGGAACAGTTGGTCGGGTAAAAAAGATATTAGAGTAACCAAGATAGAGCCTTATTAACTTTTCTTTCGATTTTTTTACCTTGTGATGGAGTCAATTTTCGTGCATTATCTATCGCATAGCACTTAGCTCTGATTCCGCAAAACGCCAGAATATCTTTACTTATCTGTTTTAAAGATCTGTCACCGGCATAGAACTTTCCAAAAACACGCGGTCCACCAAAAGAGGAAAAAACAGCCGCCTTGCCCGAAAGAAGTTTTATTGGTATTGTTTTTTCATACGAATAGGCAAAACGGGGAATCATCAGACGATCAAAAAAGCCCTTTAAAATTGCCGGCATACCATTCCACCAGGTAGGATATATAATAATAAATCTGCTCTCATTTTTAAACAAGCCCTGAATGGTTTCATTTTCTTTTGAAACATCTCTGTGTCCAGATGTGTAATGTTCTTCGGGTTTAAGCACCGGATCATAGTGCATAGCGTAAAGATCAAGTAGCTCATAAGAAATATTTTTGTCGTTTAACAGAGATCTGACCAAACGTAGTATCTCTCCACAATGCCCCTCTTTGTTTGGATGAGCGTAAACTATAATCATATTATCTCCCTGTTAAAGTGTCATCCCTAAAGCGGTTAACCAGATCTTTTAGAGCGTCGACAGAATCTTCATCAGACTCTTTTTTAATTATCTTTTCAATGCGTTTTTTTTCGAAATCTTTTATTTCGGTTTTTTTATCGTTTACTGACATGGATACTCCTTTTTTACGGATTTATGATATCTTGGCTATACTCAGAATATAAAGAATTAAATGCAACATCAAAATGATACGAGTCAATTAACGCTTATTTGTTAATTATGTAAACATAAGTTGACAAATATTGAATAATATGTTATTATGTCTACATACAAACTAACACTTTATATGGTGAATTTTATATGAGCATAGGTAGTCGAATTAAGCAAAGAAGACTGAATCTCAACTATTCTCTTGATGATTTAAGCAGATTATTAGCAACAAAGGGAACCCCGATTTCAAAGGCTGCATTATCAAAATATGAGCTTGGAAAAAGCACCCCAAAAGCTTTAAATCTTTTTAATATATGCAATGTTTTAGATACTACACCAGAATATTTTTTAAAAAACAATACTTTTGAGATTAATTGGATAGCATTTAGAAAAACATCTAAATTTACTGTTAAAGAAGAAAATCGAGTAAAGTCCATTGCTAAAGAACAAATTGAAGCTCAAATGTTCTTGGATGGTTTTATAGACAATTCCAAAAAGAAGATAACTTTACCTAAATATAAGATCAGTACGCTTGAAGATGCTGAAACTGCTGCTGAAAAATTAAGAACTGAATGGAAATTGAATAGTTGGCCTATAGAAAGTATAACAAGCCTTTTAGAAGAGAAGGAAATTTTTGTGGTAGATGTAGATTCTGAAAAGGGGTTTGATGGCCTTTCCGGATATGCTGATGGTAAAATACCAATTATTATTACTATAGGAAAAAACACAGCGGATAGAAAAAGATTAAATTTATCACATGAATTAGGTCATTTAGTTCTTGATATAAAAAATCTAAAAGAAGAAGATACCGCTTTTAGATTTGCCGGTGCATTTTTAATTCCAAAAGATTGTTTGTTTAACGCTCTTGGACATAAAAGGCGGCATATAGATATTAGGGAACTAATTATTTTAAAAGAGGAGTACGGCATAAGTATTCAGGCTCTAATCAGAAGATGCCGCGATCTGGATATTATCAATCAACAAGAATATAAAAGATTAAATATCTACATGAGAGCAAATGACCTACACCTTGTCGAACCAGCAAATTGCAACAACAAGGAAATACCAACAAAAATTAAAAGTAAATTATTTAGAGCAATAGCGGAAGGCTTAACTACAGAAACAGAAGTTCTCAGCAGATTTCCTGGTTTATCAAGAGAAATAAGGGGGGACTTAATGGTGTATAGTTTTAAAGATAAAGCAGACGAAATGAATAGAATTATGGAAGAATCTGCGAAAAACATATTAGATGAATATATCGATGGTGGTTCATTAAGTGATTTTGAAATATTTGACGATGTTATGGAAATATAAATGGAGCCCCAAAAAGGAGAAATTTGGTTGGTAAACTTTGACCCAACTGTTGGTTCTGAAGTAAGCAAAAAAAGACCCGCGATTGTGATGAGTAGCAACGTAATAGGAATTTTACCTCTTCGAATAATTGTTCCTGTAACATCCTGGCAAGAAAAATTCGCTAATAATCCTTGGTTAATAAAAATTGAGAAAAACTTGACCAACAATTTGAATAATGATTCAACAGCCGATGCCTTTCAAGTAAAATCAATTTCAAATGAAAGATTCATTAAAAAAATTGGAAGTATCTCTGATAGCTTGGTAAATGAGATCAAAATGGGCATTATTCTCTGCATAGGGTAAAATTATAAGAATTTCACTTTGTTTATCTGAATTATATATATCAGTTAATACATTCTGATAATTACATATTTAAAAGGTCTTTCCAAAATCAAATAAAAAAAAATATATCAAACCAATACAGTTCAAACCTTCTCCACATACTCGAAATAATCAAAATCGGCATAAACTTTCATTGTCGCGGGATCATGGCAAGCCATTCCGACAAAAGCGCCGGTAAACCCACCGCTAACATCATCGGAGAGAAGGCTCATATCCAAAACATCTCCAACCCTAATCCAGGAAACATCGTCGGTCGAGTAATAAAATTGCAGCTCCGAATAATTAACCTCTGCTTTTAGATAAACTCTATCGGCCTTAACCGCAACTCGACCAGCAGCAAAAAGGTCAAGATCACCAAGATTATTTGACATAACAGAAATATAAGCTCCAATCGAATAATCGTACCCCATATACAAATAATAAAAAAGTTCATTACAATAATAGACGACCAGTCCAGCCATCTGGTTTTCTTCATTTGGATCAAACTCCATCGCCGTCTGTGCACTGTACTTAAATGACTGTTGGCGTCTTGCTACAAGAGCCTGCGTATATTTTGAATAAACGGCCTCCCTACCTTTTAATCTAAGAAACCCAGGCCGTTCTGTTAAAGATGCCATTTTTCCAAAGACATCACCTCTTAGCCACTGAAAATTAATATTCAATTTGTCTGAATCAAAATCATCCCTGTCCGGATAAATAATTTTTTTCGTATCACCATAATCCGGCACAGTCACTTCGGCCAAAGGCGTATTGCCACCGGCCTCAAGTCTCAGCCAATCGTCATCACCCCACATCATTTTCTGTATGCTCGTCTCTCGTCCAAGAATACAACGTTTTTTCTCTTCAACAGGTCTGCTTCCAAGATGCACAAGATAAACATCGCCGTTTTCACACTCGACTATATCGCCATGACCAGCCTTTTGCACTAACGCGTCTGTACCCTTGGAAGTAATTACGGGATTTTGCGGATGTATCTCGTAGGGGCCAGCAATAGACTTAGAACGAGCCATGGTAACCGCGTGTTCATAACTAGTTCCACCTTCGGCTGTTACAAGATAATAGTAGCCGTTTCTTTTATATAGATGAGGCCCTTCGGTAACACCTATTGCCTTGTCAAAAATTTTCTTAACTGGTCCAACAAGGCTCTTCTTGCTATGATCATATTCTTGAAGAAGTATTCCTTTAAAAAACGGAAACTCCTTCTGGTACTTGTCGTAACTTTCAAGAATCCGCTTAGCCGACACAGTATCCTGCATACCCCAGTTTAAATTCATCATATTATTCCAGGCGACCATATCAAGATACATTACCGTATACCATTTTCGGCCGTCATCATCATGAAACATAGAGGGATCAAACCCACGACTATCAAGATAAACAGGATCCGACCAATCACCTTCGATAGAATCCGACGTAACAAGGTAATTATGCATTGTTCCAGGCTCCTTAACATCGGTATAACAGAGATAAAAAAGCCCGTCATCATAACTCAAACAGGGAGCCCACACCCCCATAGAATAACCTTCACCCATCATATTTAACTGAGAATCCCTTCGAAGTGGCCTTGTTACAAGATTCCAGTTTACAAGATCACGAGAATGGTGAATCTGAACCCCAGGATACCACTCAAATGTAGAAGTCGCGATATAAAAGTCCTTTCCGACTCTAATTATTGACGGATCAGGATTAAAACCGGGCAAAACAGGATTTACAATTGTTTTCATTATTATCTCCACTATAGGCATGATCAAAGTTTATTTATAATATTAGCGTGATTACTAATAATCAAACAAAAAATGATTTGATTAAGGAAACTTCTAAAAATTACAATGTTCAAGAAGGTGATATGGTTTAAGTGCCTACTCTAAAGAAATTTTTCGCAAGTTCCTTTGCTGAAAAATTAATTTTTTAAGGTTGCCTTAATTAAATACTGCTTTCAAACTACTACACAAATATTTAGCAATTATGGTGCAAACAATGAATATCTCCCAACTCGTAGACTATCTTAAAGAACAGCCCGATTTTATGCAAAACGTAACCATGTGGGTCCGTAATGATGCTAAACCCGGTAAATATCTAAAATATCCCGATTTTCTTTCAGACAGGCTTACCGGCTATTATATTAATAAAGGCATTAAAGAGCTGTACACCCATCAGCGCCTTGCTTGTGATGCCGTTCAAAAGGGAGAAGATGTCGTTGTTGTTACCCCTACTGCTTCTGGTAAAACACTCTGTTATAATCTTCCGGTTATAAATCATATGCTCGATAATCCTGAAGCCCGTGCCCTGTATCTCTTCCCCACAAAGGCTCTCGCTCAAGACCAGATGAACGAAGTAATGAATATTTGCGAAGCTCTGGAAGCACCGATTAAAACCTATACCTTTGATGGAGACACCCCCGGCACCGCACGAAAGGCTGTACGCGAAGCCGGAAACATTGTAGTAACAAATCCGGATATGCTTCATGCTGGTATTTTGCCTCACCATACAATGTGGATCAAGCTTTTTGAAAATCTGAAATACATAGTAATCGATGAACTGCACACCTACCGCGGTGTTTTTGGAAGCCACCTGGCAAACCTTTTACGTCGCCTCAGAAGAATATGCGCTTTTTACAACTGTCATCCGCAATTTATACTCTGTTCGGCAACAATCAACAATCCCAAAGAACATGCCGAAAAGCTGCTCGAGCGACCAGTTACTCTTATCGATGACAACGGCGCACCGCAAAGTGAACGCCACTATGTAGTTTATAATCCGCCGGTAGTTAATAAACAGCTTGGCATCCGCTCGTCATCGGTAAACGAGGCCGCTAAAATCGGCGCGCAAATACTTAAAAACAAGATACCTCTGATAATCTTTGCCCGGAGCCGCATGCGTGTCGAAATAATCTCGACATACCTGAAAGAACGCTGCCGTGGTGTAACAATAAAAGGGTATCGCGGCGGTTATCTTCCTAACGAAAGGCGTGCAATCGAAAAAGGCCTTCGCGAAGGTTCCATTGACGGTGTTGTTTCGACTAACGCACTTGAGCTTGGCATCGATATTGGCATGCTCGATGCGGTTATTACAACCGGTTATCCGGGTTCCATTTCATCGCTTCACCAGCAATTTGGAAGAGCCGGTCGTCGCGACAAACCTTCTCTTGCAATAATGGTTGCAACATCCTCTCCGCTGGATCAGTACTTTGCATCTAATCCCTATTTTTTAATCAGCTCAAATCCGGAAAACGCGGTTATTAATCCCGATAATCTTTTAATATTAATGGACCATATAAAATGCGCCGCATTTGAACTTCCTTTCAAAGCTAATGAAATATTTGCCGAGCATCTTGGAACAACCCGCGAAATGTTAAAATATCTCGAAGACGAAGGAATACTTAAACAGGTCGATAACACCTACCACTGGATGAATCAGATATACCCGGCAAACGAGGTGAGCCTGCGTAGCGCTGCTCAAGAAAATTTTGTTATTGTCGATACTACCGCAAAAAACCGGGTAATCGGAGAGGTCGATTACAACTCTGCTCCGTCTCTGATACATGATGACGCAATTTACATACATCAAGGCAAACAATTTTATATCGACAAACTGGACTGGGAGCGGCGAACAGCCTTCTGTCACGAAACGGACTCCGAATACTATACCGATGCAAATGTTAAAGTTGATATACACGTAATCGGTCAATTCGAAACCTCTGACTATGGCAAGGCGGTTCTTTCAAAAGGAGAGCTGAACGTCAGGGAAAAAGCCATGATGTTTAAAAAAATAAGATTCAAAACTCACGAAAATCTTGGCTGGGGCAAAATTGATTTACCAGAGCAAGAGATGCACACTTCAAGTTGCTGGATAGATTTTGATGAGGAGTTTCTTTACACCTTCGGCGGCAAAGAAACAGCAGGGCATCTTCTTCACTCTCTTGCCTATCTTTTTAACAATATCGCTCCAATTTTTACGTTTTGCGATATCCGGGATATACATACTTTTCAGATGGCTCGTTCTAACCACAGCGGCAAACCGTCAGTATTTATTTACGACACACTACCGGGGGGATCAGGTATTTCACATCGAGTTTTCGAGATACTTCCACTGATAGCACAGGCTGCAAACGAGTCGTTGCAAAAATGCTCCTGCGATAACGGCTGTCCCGGATGCATCGGACCGGTTTCACCCGATTCAGACAATATAAAAAACAAACTGTCTCAGCTTCTAGAGCTATTTGAAATAAATACAGGCGACAATTTGCATTAATAATTTTTACTAATCAGCATGCGAGCCATAAGAGCTGCAATTTATTATTTTTTAACAGGATAATTGCGAAATATTTCTTTGTGCAAATAAAACTTATAGCTTCTCTGCTATATCGATAAGAACACCGGCCGAATAGTTGCTATCAACATTCTCGTCGGGAAAAACAGTAACATAATTTTCACGAACAACTCTGAAAAATATTATTCTTTTATCCGGTTTCACACCGGCAATATCGGCAACACAACCAAGATACTCATTTCCGCTTCCGGCTACGTCTGACGCGAGATAGAGTCCGTTTTTATCTACAAACTCACGCATCCTCTCTAAACGCGCGCTTCTTTTGCCTACCATATCAGAAAGCGCCGAAACAGCAGTCAACCCAGTCGAAGACAGTGAAGACAAAACCAGTATCACCCCAGCAGATTCGGCAAATAGTCCTGTTGAAAATATAAGATATAAAACAAGGCAAATTATCCTTTTCATTTATGCCCCCGTAAAAACCGAAAATATGAATTATATGATTATTCTATCATGACCATTATAAAGAGAATCACGCAGCTTACGCACATCTTCGTTTTCAATATAGTCATCGAAACGCATCATCCTGTCTATATATCCATTAGGAGTTAACTCAATTATTCTGTTTGCTATAGAATCAATAAATTGATGGTCATGAGATGAAAAAAGAATAACCTCTGTAAAAGCGATTAATCCATTGTTTAACGCTGTTATGGCCTCAAGGTCCAAGTGGTTGGTAGGCTCATCAAGCACCAAAGCATTTGCCCCACTTAACATCATTTTAGAGAGCATGCAGCGCACCTTCTCTCCCCCCGACAAAACCGATACTTTTTTTAAAGCGTCCTCACCAGTAAAAAGCATGCGCCCCAGAAAACCACGAACAAAATTCTCATCTTTTTCTTTCGAATATTGACGTAACCAGTTTATAAGATCGTAGTCAACATCAAAATACGACGCGCTCTCCTTAGGAAAATAGGATGTCGTTATTGTTTCGCCCCATTTTATTGTACCGGCATCAGGAACCATATTACCGCAAAGCATGTCAAAAAGAACTGATTTTGCTATATTGTTCGGCCCGACAAAGGCAATCTTGTCTTTCTGATTAACTACAAGATCAAAATCCTTTATCACCTCTACACCGTCAATACTCTTGCAAAGCCCTTCTACCTCAAGAATAACCTTTCCACACTCACGCTCCGGTTTAAATGCCACCCAGGGAAACCGCCGCGATGTGGCTGGAATATCTTCCAGAGTTAAACTATCGAGAATTTTTTTTCGTGATGTTGCCTGTTTGGCCTTTGAAGCATTAGAGCTGAACCTTTCTACAAAAGCCTGAAGTTCTTTGATCTTATCTTCTTTCTTTTTATTCTCGTCTTTCTTCTGACGCATTGCAAGCTGGCTAACCTCGGCCCAAAAATCATAGTTACCTGCATACAGCTGTATCTTCTGGAAATCTATATCAGCAATATGAGTACAAACACGGTTCATAAAGTGACGATCGTGAGAAACGACAATAACCGTATTGTCAAAGTTATACAAAAAGTTCTCAAGCCATGTAATAGATTCAAGATCCAGGTTGTTTGTGGGCTCATCAAGAAGAAGAATATCCGGGTTTCCAAAAAGCGCTTGAGCCAAAAGCACACGAACCTTTTCACCACCTTCAAGCTCTTTCATCTTTTTGGTGTGAAGCTCATCCATAATGCCAAGCCCCGACAGCAGAATCGCGGCATTAGATTCGGCTTCATAACCGTCCATCTCTCCAAATATCTCTTCCAGTTCGGCAGCTCTTATTCCATCTTCCTCACTGAATTCACCCTTGGCATAAAGAGTCTCACGTTCTTTAACAATTTCGTACAGCTTGGTATACCCCATAAAAACAGTATCCAATACTGTATGCTCTTCAAACGCAAACTGATCCTGCTTTAAAATCGCTATTCGCTCATCCGGCCCATGCGAAATAGAACCGCTATCCGGTTTGATTTCACCGGATAATATTTTTAAAAAAGTTGACTTGCCCGCGCCATTGGCTCCAATTAGACCATAGCAAAATCCTGGAGTAAACTTTAAATTTACATTTTTAAATAGAGGCGATTTGTTAAACGCCAAAGAAACATCTGTTACCTGAAGCATATATTACCTGTTTTTTATTAAAATTCGAGCCCTTAAGCTTTATAACCACTACACCAATGAAGAGCTTAACGGTCAAGCCCTTCATTGCCTTTTTATTGCCTTCCGGCTCCAAATTTATCTTGACACTAACCTTAGCCGCTTTTCAATTCAAAAAAACGGGATACCGTACATTTTTAACACTCAATCTCTTCAATACGGTCTTGTCCCGGTAAAAAACAGTTAACGATGGAGACAATAATGAGCACATTAACAGATCTTCTTATCGGCATGGAAAAGCATAAATCGATCTTCGAAAACGAAATTCGCAATCTTTCCATTCCGACATGTTCGGATTTTGGATCATCCGAAAATCCTCAACCAATAAGCTTCACACCGTCTGGTGAAAAACTCGAATCAAAAGATAGTGATAAAGTAAAACAGGCTTTCCAAAATTCATTCGAGCAGGCTGTTCTAAAATCTTCGGGAAAAAACCCTTCTCCGCTCTCAAACAAGCGTGTAGCGGTTCTCTTTTCCGGTGGACCTGCAGCCGGCGGCCACAACGTTGTTTATGGACTAAAAAAAATCTTGGGTGTGAACAATACTCTTCTCGGAGTAAAAGCTGGCCCCAAGGGTCTTATTCAGGGTGACCTTTTCGAAATAACCGATCAGAATATTGCGCCTGTAATAAATACTGGCGGTTTTGACTTTCTTGGTAGCGACCGCACAAAGATCAAAAGCGATGAGCAGTTTCAAAGTGTAAAAAAAACCTGTATAGACAACAACCTTGACGCCATTGTTGTTGTTGGCGGTGATGATTCGAACACAAATGCAGCTATTCTTGCAGAGTTTTTGTCAAAGGACGTAAAAAGTGACGGCTCGGGAGTACAGGTAATTGGTGTTCCCAAAACAATCGACGGAGACCTTCAAATCGGCGACATACTTCCAATTTCTTTCGGTTTTGATACTGCCACAAAGATCTATGCCGAAATGGTAGGAAACATTCTTCAGGACACTCCATCTTCTCGCAAATATTGGCACTTTATAAAGGTTATGGGAAGATCCGCTTCGCATGTTGCCCTTGAGGTTGCCTTGCAAACTAAACCCGCGATCGCCCTGATTTCAGAAGAGGTTGCCGAAAAATCGATACCACTTTCTGCCATTGTTGATCAGATAGCAAAAGCGGTTGTAAACCGCTCAAATAAAGGCATTAATCACGGAGTTGTTCTTATTCCTGAGGGCATCATCGAGTTCATTCCGGAAATGAACGCACTTATCGCCGAGCTTAACGATAAAGTTGCTATGTTTCATTCAGAGTTATCTGCAAAAAATAATGAAGAGAAGCGTAACTTCATGTACGCCAAGCTTACTCCAGAACACGCTCAGCTTATGGCATCTCTTCCGGATTATATCGAAGACATGCTGCTTGCGGATCGCGACAGTCATGGAAACCTTCAGGTTTCACTTATACCAACAGAGCGTCTTTTGATTGATATGGTCAAGGTGCGTGTAAGCGAGCTTGATCAGTCGGCTCCATTCGCTACTCTAAACCACTTTTTCGGTTATGAGGGTCGTTGCGGTGCTCCAACTCTTTTTGACGCAGCTTACTGTTATAACCTTGGACTAACCGCAGGCTCGCTTATACTGTCTGGTAAAACCGGATACATGGCAAGTATTGCTGATCTAAACGGTGGTGGAGAGCCACTTGGTATTCCTCTTCCTGGCCTTTTAAACATTGAACGCCGTCAAGGTAAAGATGAGTTTGTTATCGAGAAAGCTCTTGCCGACACCAAATCACCAGCAATGGAATTTTTTACTTCAAGACGCGAAGCATGGGCAAGCGAAGACCTGTTTTCTTCTCCAGGACCGCGCCAGCTTTGGGGACCGGTATCACGTCAAATACCAATAACTGTAGCCCTAAACAGAAAATACAGCAGTCTGGATTTTAACATAGGCAAATAAGCCTCTATATTTCCACTGACTGATTAATAATAAAAGGTGATCCAGTTGGGTCACCTTTTATTTATTCAATAGCATTTGGGATCCTCTAATAATTAGCTCATCTTATCAAATTTTTTTAAAGGTCACGAACCCGTTTTATAAACTCACTGTCTCCCGCAATTATCGCCATATCATCTTTACTAAAGCAGTAATCAGCCTCGGGCATTCTGCGCTTTTTATGGCTATCAGACTTAAAAACCAGCAAGACTATTATTCCATAGTTTTGCTGCACATTCAATTCACGTATGGTTTTACCGACAAACTCTAATGGAACATGTATCTGAGCAATGGAATACTTTTCCATGACCTGCATCTCTTCTTCATTATTCGAAGTCATAATGTCCGCAATCGTTCCCGTCATTTCCAGACTGCGAACCTCGGTATTGTAAACATCCAGAATATCTTCACGCCATATCATTCCTAAAAGCTTCGAGGAGTCATCAGCAGATACAACAGCAACCCCCTCAACCTTCTCTTTCCGCATAATTTCGACAACTGTATCACAGTTGTCATCAAGAGTTACCGTTTTGTAATCTCTATCTGCAATATCATCGGCAACCATTACCCCGGCAAGATTCTGAACCTTATTGAAATGACTTTTTATATCATTAATACTTATTATACCTTTTAAACGACCATCACTTAACACAGGTATAATAGGCTGATTTGCTTCGATAAAAATATCAATTATGTCTTGAAATTTGTCGTACACACACAAACTTATAAACCGGCTTTTGTAAACCGAACGAACCAGAACCGAACGGAGCACATTGTGATCAGTGCCCTCTTTAAGCTTTATGCCTCGTCGTACAAGACGAAGAGTGTAGATAGACTCTCTTTGAAATTTTGTTACTATTAATACACTCACCATACAGGTTATCATTATTGGCAAGATAATCTTATAATCGTGTGTAAGCTCGAACACTATAATGATAGCCGTTATAGGAGCATGTGTCGTTGCGGCAACAACTCCACCCATGGCAACAAGAGCATAGGCACTTGCAGGCGAGACCATTCCGGGAAAAATTATATTAACAATACCGCCAAAAAAAGCCCCTGCCATAGCACCTAGAAAAAGTGATGGCGCAAAAATACCACCGGACCCTCCAGAGCCCAAAGTCAAAGGAGTTGCAACAAGTTTTAACGCCAACAAAACAAGTGCCAGTTTCCAAAAAATATCACCATGAAGAGCCTGGTCAATCGATTCGTAACCGGCTCCCAGTATACGAGGAAAAACAAGTCCAATTGCACCGATAATCAGACCACCAAGTACTGGTTTTAAATAGATAGGAATCTTTATTTTTTCATCGAAAAAATCTTCTGAAAAGTAGAGTATCTTAATAAAAAGATATGCAACAACAGCACAAAGAAGAGCCAAGCCAAAATAAAGAAATAGCTCATAATAGCTTGCCATAGCAAACTGTGGCACTTCAAATTCCGGGTAATTACCCATGATTGTATGTGAAACAACTGTTGCTGTTACCGAAGCTATTACGATAGGAGAGAGTTGATAAAACGAAAAATTCCGCAATATTATCTCGGCAGCGAACAGGGCTCCCGCGACAGGTGTATTAAATGCCGCTGCAATACCCGCAGCTGCACCACACCCGACAAGAGTTTTTAATCTGCGGTTTGACATTCTAAAAAACTGTCCTACCGCCGAACCGACACTCGCGCCGACCTGAATAATCGGGCCTTCACGCCCCACAGAACCTCCAGTTCCGATTGTTATAGATGAAGTCAAGGCCTTAACTACAGCCACCCGCGCCCGTATAATGCCTCCTTTAACTATCAAAGACTGCATAACCTCGGGAACTCCATGCCCCTTTGCTTCTCGTGCAAAGATATATGTTATCGGCCCAACAAGCGCCCCTCCCAGAGCTGGAATAAAAAGAACAAGATACCAGGGAGCACGACTGACAGCTTCAAGAAAACTTCCATTCCCAGCAAAAACCGTATCCGAAATCAGATGTATCATAAGCCGCATGCCAACGGCCGCGAAACCGGCGATAATACCCGTAATAATTGCGGCAACTATTATTACCGAATGCTGTGTTTTTGTAAAGCGTTCAATAATAGTTAATAGAAACGATGAAATACGGCTCATCAAAACCTCCGAGGAAAAATCAAAAGATGCAATAAATTTTATTTAATAGAGACTAGTGTCAAGAGTAAATTACTAGCCTATAATAATATGAATTTCTAAACCAAATTTTTCAAAATTATTTAAACTATTTCTCTTGTTTGAATAAAGACATTCAAAACTTTTAATTAAAGAATATTGCTTTTAAAGAAAAAACGGTTGCATAAGATTAAAAGAAAAAAAATATAAGACACTTAAATACATTTGAAAAGTATTGAAACTAAAAGATACCCTCTTTCAAATAAACAGGAACAATCATGATAACTTTTGAATCCATATCTCTAAACTTTGACGAGAATATACTTTTCGAGAATTTCAACTATAAGTTTAATGAAGGCTCAAAAACACTTATACACGGTAATTCCGGAAAAGGTAAAAGCACACTTCTTCGAATGATTCTGGGTTTTCAAACCGAATACAGAGGGAATATATACTTTAACGGGATCCCCCTGTCACCAGAAACCATAGCCTTGGTACGGTCACAATGCGCCTATGTAAGCCAGGATGTTGACCTTCCCGACGACACGGTTAAAAAGGTAATTGATTCTATTTTTATGCTTAAAACCAACCGTAAAATTTCACCCGACTTTGATCTTTTTAACTCTATGGCGAAAGATTTCCAGTTGCCAACAGATATTCTCACAAAACCCACATCAGAGCTATCGGGTGGTGAAAGGCAAAGAACCGGACTGATTATTGCATTTATGCTTAAAAGACCGGTTCTGCTTCTTGACGAGCCAACTTCAGCTGTAGAATCAAGTATGAAAAACACAATA
>DAOTGZ010000035.1:0-16216 GCA_035447445.1 Spirochaetota bacterium
GACCCTACGACGCGATGAGATTGTCAAACTTCTAACACACATGTCTCCGGACGACAGGGCTGACCTTTTCAAACATATGCCCGAAGAGCTTGGCGAATCAATACTTCCCGCAATGGCGCATGTAGAGCGCGAGGATATACGGCGTCTCTCTTCTTACGAAGAGGGAACCGCGGGCGCTGTTATGACATCGGACTATGCTACCTTACCGCCAGGGCTTACAGCCCAGCAGGCAATAGATCATCTTCGTCAGGTCGCGCCAAACAAAGAGACAATTTATTATTCTTACGTGATAGATGAATATCGTCATATTCTTGGTTTTGTTTCTTTAAAAGATCTGATTGTATCACATAAAGACTCACTGATAGACGATATCATGAATGCAGAGGTTATTACTGCACGCGTTGGCGATGATCAGGAAGATGCCGCTCGTAATATACAAAAACTTGACCTAATCGCTCTTCCGGTATTAAATGAACAAGACGCACTTGTTGGAATAATCACGCATGACGACGCAATAGATATTATCACGCAGGAGCATACCGAAGACATGGAGAAATTCATGGCTATCAGCGGTAGCCATGAAGATGCTGTTTATATGAAAATGACAATACTAAACCATTTTCGCAACCGAGCGCCTTGGGTAGTTGTGCTTGCGATTTTTGGACTCTTTTCCGGTTTTATTGTGCAAAACTTTGAGGGTTTGCTTATGCAGTTTGCAATTCTTTCTGTGTTCATGCCCATGCTTGCGGGAACAGGTGGTAATACCGGTAGTCAGTCGGCTACACTTGTTGTTCGTGCGCTTGCATTAAAGGAGATCTGTGCCCGAGATACAATACGTATTTTGTCTAAAGAGCTCGGGATAGCTTTTCTATTGGCGACTCTTCTGGGTTTGCTTGCTTATGGGCGAGTGATATTTTTTGGGGCTGGTTCGTATATTCCTCCGCAATACGGACTGTCACAAATTGCCATGGCAATATCAATTGCACTTGGTCTTCAAGTTGTCTCTTCTACCCTGATCGGAGCATTGCTTCCGCTTGGCGCATCTAAGTTTAAACTTGATCCGGCTCTTGTGGCTATTCCGGCCTTGACAACAATAGTGGATATTACCGGTCTTGTTATCTATTTTACAACCGTTAAGTTGCTGTTGAATATATGATTGCTTTCTGTCAATAATCGAAGCCAATTATATTAGGTGAGCTTCGATAAAGGTATTATTTTTAGAAATTCCTTATTAAGCCCATAGTCAGAGGTTTTTATGAATATTTTCCCTGTGCACGATCCTGTACTTATTTTTTCAATTGTAATGCTCTCGGTTCTTATCGCGCCTCTGGTCTCTAAACGATTAAAATTACCCGGTATAGTTGGGCTTATCATTTTTGGTGTGATTCTAGGGCCTCATGTTGTTAATCTGTTGGAACGCGACAAGACAATAGAACTTCTTGGAACAATTGGTCTTTTGTACATAATGTTTCAGGCTGGGTTAGAGATCAACCTGGAAGAGATCAAGCGAAACAAGCACCATAGTATAATATTTGGTATACTTACCTTCTTGATCCCCTTGTTTCTTGGAACAGTCTCTGCATACTATATTCTTGATATGAATCTTCCGGCATCAATTCTTTTAGCCAGTATGTTCTCTTCGCATACACTTTTGACCTTTCCCATAGTTAGCCGGCTTGGTCTTTCAAAAAAGAAGGCAGTTGCCGCAACAGTTGGTGGTACAATAATAACAGACACTTTAGCTTTTGTTGTGCTTGCGGTTATTATCGCAATGAATAGTGGCGGACTCACACTGCTTTTTTGGCCAAAATTGATTGGATACTCCATTGTTTATACCGCATCTGTTGTTATACTTCTGCCTCGATTAACAGCCTGGTTTTTTCGTAACTATTTTAACGATTCCGGAGTGGAGGATTATGTCTTTGTATTGACTGCTGTTTTTATCGCGGCGTTTTTTTCGCATCTTATAGGTCTTGAGCCGATCATTGGAGCCTTCCTTGCCGGACTAACGCTTAACCCACTTATTCCTGAAAAAAGTGTGCTTATGAATCGTATACAGTTTGTGGGAAATGCTCTCTTTATTCCGTTCTTTCTTATCTCTGTAGGAATGCTTATAGATCCGGTAGTGCTCTATACAAATACAACTGCCGTAAAAGTTTCGGCAGTAATGATCGTTATTGCTCTATTATCTAAAGATTTAGCCGCGCGACTGTTTGCTAAAATTTCGAGCTTTTCTAAAAATAATCGCGGGTTGATTTTTGGTATGAGTGTAAGTCAAGCTGCTGCTACTCTTGCGGCTGTCCTTGTGGGATATCGGGTGGGAATATTCTCTGCCGATGTTTTGACAGGAACTATCATGATGATTATAGTAACCTGCTTCGTCGGGTCGGTAGTGACCCAGCGTTATGCAAAAAAAATTATCTTGCAAGAGACTCAGTCTCCATCGGAGTCCGAAACAGGGCGTGTTGATCGAATTCTTATACCTATTGCCAGAGAGTCTAATGTTACAGGGCTTATGGACTTTGCATTTTTGCTTCATTCCAAAACCGGACAAGAGCCGCTTTATCCATTACATGTAACTGTGGACAGCAGTGATGTTCAGCAGGGAATTATAGAAGGAGAGACAATTCTTACAAAAGCGGGTATACGAGCTAGTGCAGTACAAAAAACAACACTTCCCTTAAACAAGATAGATACCAATATCTCTTCCGCGATACTTAGGGCGATTGATGAACAACGAATATCTAAAATTGTTATGGGGTGGAACGAGTCTGGTAAACTGACTGGATCTGTTTTGAATACTATTGCTGAGCAGATTGCAAAAAATTGCAGTCGTATGATCTATATTTACAAACATATAAAACCTGTAAATACCATGAACCGAATAGTGCTTATTGTCCCTCCTTACATATACAAGCAGTATGGATTCAATGAAACCATAAGTTCTTTGATCGGTCTAAGCGGAGCAATATCGGCGGATTGGCTTATTATTGCTGAAGAGGAGAGCAATGAAGATATTGCTGTCTATTTCAATAAACTTCAAAAGAAAGTAAATACATATAATATTCTTAGTTGGAAAAATTTATCTGGTCATCTTAAGAATGTTATTGGAGCAGATGATTTTATAATACAACTTGTTCCGCGGCGCGGCAGTATATCCTGGCGGCTTGATTTTGAAAAAATGCCTACTGTGTTGTGCCGTTCATTCCCGAATAATAATCTGTTGGCATTGTATCCCTCAACGGTCAGTGACGACAGTTACGAGACAATTGTTAGCGATGATTATGATGTCTCCAAACCTTCGAACTTAATGGGAGAACTGTTACCTGTTAGTAATATTTTATTCAATCTTGATTATGATGATCCATCAAGGGCAATCTCCCAAATAGCGGATATTATCGGTACAGCCAACAGAAATCAGATATTTAATACAATTAATAGTGTGCTAAATGAATATCCTTTAGAATTAACGGAGGATGTTGTACTTGTTCATAGTCGTACCGATCTGCTGGATGATTATTTGCTGTTTACGGCTGTAAGTAATCAGGGGTTTGTTTATAATACTTTAAGTGAAGGGGGGCGATACCGCATTATGATAGTGCTTCTATCTCCTTTGTCAAAATCCACACAAAGTCATTTAAACGTTCTATCGCAGATTTCACGGTTTGTAATGGTACAGAAGATGATTGACGCGCTTTTAATTTCAGAAAACCGGGATCAATTTTTAAAACATGTTTCGGTTGAGGATAGCTAATGAATTGGCGTTGGCAGATTATACCGATGGAAATTGGTTAGTCTTGTGAACAATTTAGCGAAAAGATTTTAATGGTAAAGATAATACATGACAATAATTATTAAAGATGACTTTAGTAAAGTATTTAATTAATCAAATAACGAGTTGACAAATTTAATTGTGGCTATATAAAGATATATAGCCATTGGTTATGGTTTTGATAAGCACACGTTATTTGAGTAATCAACTTTCAAATACTGTTGTATAATGTGAATTAATTATTTGTGTCTTTGTATGAGGTTCTCTATGAATTTGAATGATTTTATACATTGTACAAACAGGGCGCAAAGTTTTGAGGAAGTAGTTTTTTTATTTGAAAAATTTATTTCTCAGTATGGTTTTACAAATTATGTCATGGGTGATATGTCGCTGGATTCTCCGGTGCAAAGAGCGGAGTCTTTTGGAACGTTAACAAACTATAGTCCTGAATGGCTTGAACATTATAAAAACAATAACTATGTTGCAGTAGATCCCGTTATAAAAAAGGCTTTGATCTCACATGTCCCTTTTACATGGGAGGAGGCTAAGTGTGAAGATAAAACTCAAGATTCTCTAAATATGATGAATGAAGCAATAGAATTTAATCTTGTCAATGGTATCGGATTATCTGTTCACCGTCCCTTTGGTAGAATAATAGGTTTTGGTCTAGCTACATCCGAAAAGAATCCGCACATGGATAAAGACACAATGGCTATTTTGCATTCGGTTTGTGTACATTTTTGTAATGTTTATGAGAATTTGATAGGAATAAACATAAGTGAATATCCTGTTTGTCTGACTGTCAGAGAAAAAGAGGTCTTGTACTGGATTTCCCGTGGATCAACAAAAAAAAACATAGCCGAACATTTCAAAGTTAGTGAATCCTGTGTTAAACGCCACTGTGAAAATATCTTGCAGAAGTTGTCTGTAAAAAATCTTGCTCATGCTGTACTTAAGGGTGTTCGGAGCGGATTGATCTCCCCATACTGATAATTATTCTCCTTCTAATATAAATTAATAATTAACAATATTTTTATAAAAAACCGCCTATATTGGCCGATCGGCCAATTGACAAAAAAGCCCAACCGTGCTATTGATAGAAAAGGTTTAAACAAATCGTGGTGTTGTTGTTTTTAAGATCAAGAATCTATCTTTTTTTACCTGTTTTGATTCTGGAATAAAATTACCACCAGAAACTTTACGTTTTACAAAGCTTTTTTGCTATTGTGTATTTTAATTATAAAATAGAAGGTGAAAACAATGAAAATCAGTGAAGAAGTTAAAAAGGTATTGAATGCGATTGATAAAGCCCTTTTGCTAAAACCTTTTTTTAGAGTACTTCAAAATGGTGCTTTTTTTAAGGTTGGTTATTCTTGGGTTATTTTGAGAGTAGGCGGATGCTTTTTTGTTTTGTTTTTTTTAATTAAGTGGATCATGGTTTGGCCTGATGTTTTTAAGTTATCAGAAATGCCAAACATCATGCTTTTAGCCATATTGCTGATGCTCGTCTCCTTGATAGTCGTTTATGCTATATTTAATGCAATAATGGTGAAGGCTGATGAGATTTGTGCCATATCAACAGAAAAGGATTATATAGTTATAATTATTGTAACAAAGATTATTAAACTTGCTGGAGAGATTTCTGCGTTTGTAATCTGGTTTTTGGGTTTAATTATCTTTCTTTTAGGTTCATCAGAGTTTGGGGCTGATTTACTTAGCGGAATAATAACCTTCGATTTTATGGAAGAATTTTCGGCTGGTGCAGGTTCTGCGTTTGCTTATTTAATAAAATTTGGTTTTTATGGCTTCTTCGCTTTAGCCGCCTCGTATTTTATTGCGGATCTTATTGGAGTTATGGTAGATACTGCTAACAATACCAAAAAAATGGATCGTTAATTGCATCTCTTTTTGTCCTAACGCATTATTTGTTAATTCCTTCGAGTTAACAAATAATGCGTTTGCATCTCTATAATAGTAATCATAATTAAAATTTAATTGCTCAATTGCTCTATTATCCTTACAGGTATATGGAAGGCAAAAAGTTATAAGTGCCTGACTCTTTTTGTGTTCACACTTGGATTTTTAATCTGTTTATATCAGATTAAAAATCGTGATACTGATTTCAACTATATTGGTCATACGCCGGATTATCATATTTATGAAGAAAAATCCAAAAAGATACAGAAGGATATATTGGGAGAATACTTATATAATATAATGGACAAGCTGGACAAGAAAATTCCCCTTTATTTCTAATCGAATAATTATTACAGGATAAAAACGTGAAAAAAAATCAATTTGAGTATCCAGCTAAAATAGTATTTAAAAGAGGTATAAAGAAAACGATCAGGAACATATCAATTTGCATTTTGTTGTGCTTTGTTTCATATGCTGGTATTAATGACACCTTTGGGCCTACGCCGTTATATATTCGTGTAATCTCTTATGCTATTCCCCTAATTGTTGTTTATCTTGTAATAATTATTATATGGTCAGAGTTGCTAAAAAAGTATTATGTGATTGTTGATGAGCAAAGAGTAATATATAATTCTCTGTTTAGGAAAAAAACATTCTATTGGGTAGACGTTATAAGTTGGAGTTACACCAAACTTGCTTCAGAGAATTACATTACATTTCAAACTCGGCAAAGTGTTAACGAATATAATAATTCTACTCTATTATATAAAATATTTGTTAAAAACAACAATACTGCTTTTGGAATAAATCTGGATATGTGCCAAAATCCTGATAGGGCTACTGTTTTAAAGATTATAGAAGAGATTCTTCTTTATCATGGCTGGAGTCGGACAAATTGAAATTTTATAAATAATAACGATAATTATTATCATTAAGTAGTTGACATTATTTTTTTATACATTATGTTGTCTTTAATAGATAATAATAAGAGCTGTTAAGGGTTAATTTTTGAGATTTGTAATTAATAAGGTGATTTCTTGCCGATTATGGTTAACTTGTTAGCATGTAAATTTATTCTTTCACTTGTTAACCTGCTAATTAATTTTATTTCCAGTTTGAATAGTTAAAAAAGTAATAGAAAGTAATAGAAAGTAATAGAAAGTAATAGAAAGTAATAGAAAGTAATAAATATAGGAGGTTTCAATATGGATAATCAATCCAGTATGCCAAACATGCCGTTGTTAGGGGATGACTTCCCTGAACTGTCGGTTCAGACGACTCACGGACCAATGAATATTCCAGGTGATCTTAAAGGCTCATGGTTTGTGCTATTTAGCCACCCGGCTGATTTTACACCGGTTTGTACAACAGAGTTTGTTGCGTTTCAGGCACGTTATGATGAGTTTGAAAAACTTGGCTGCAAGCTTATAGGTATGTCTGTTGACCAGATATTTTCTCACATCAAGTGGGTTCAGTGGATCAAGGAAAATCTTGATATCGAAATAAAGTTTCCCGTAGTTGCGGCTAACGATGCTGTGGCGCTTAAACTTGGAATGCTTCATCCAGGAAAAGGTACAAATACGGTTCGTGCGGTATTTATCTGTGATCCTCAGGGTAAGGTTCGCCTGATTATGTACTATCCACAAGAGATAGGCCGTAACATGGATGAGGTTGTTCGTGCTGTTAAGGCTCTTCAAATATCTGATTCTCAGGGTGCAGTGCCGGCTGGTTGGCCCGACAATGAGCTTATTAAGGATCGCATTATTGTGTCGCCTCCGAAAGACGAGAAGACAGCGGCTGAACGTATGAAAGATTCGTCACTTGAGTGCTACGACTGGTGGTTTTGTCATAAGCCCTTAAAATAGCTTATTTACAAGTTAATAAAACTGCAATTTTAACGCCCCCGAATAGTTAAAATTTGCTGAAAAGCCACTATATGATATAGTGGCTTTTCTTTTGGTAGTTATTTGATTTGATAGTTTTAAAAAATGCCTAATTATGATTAATTTGATTTTGTCTGGAAAAATTCATATTTTGAAAAGTGTTGTTTCTTATTTTCTGTGTTTCTCTGGAGGAAGTTAATGCCTAAGGGTGAAAAATCCGCAGTTGACTGTTTATCAAATAGTAAATTATTAAGTAAAAAAGCTCCCTTCGCGTATGTTTGTCATCAAATTATGCGTGATAAAGATGGTAAATTTAGTAATTACAAGATAATCGAAGTAAATAGTGTTTTTGAAACAATTTCAGGTTTTAAAACAAAAAATATAATTAATAAAAATGTCTCTACCCTTATTTCGGAAACGAGCGAACAATCGTTTGATTGGAAAACTTTTTATAAAGATATTCTGGACCATAATAAAAATAAAATTAATGAGCAGACTTTAAATCTTTTAGATCGCTGGTACAAGACTCAAAGTTGCATGCTAGATAACGACACTCTTTTGGTAATGTTTGTTGATATTACGAAAGAGAAGGTGCAGTTAGATGAACTTGAGAACTTTTTTTCTGTGAATCTTGATCTGTTATGTATTGCCGATACCGATGGAAAATTTCTCAAGGTAAACCGTGAGTGGGAAAAAGTTCTGGGGTATTCTGTTGATGACCTTGAGGGTACAAGGTTTCTGGCCTTTGTACATCCTGATGATATAGAAAAAACAATGTCGGCAATAAACATGTTGGCTTCTGATGAAAAAGTATTAAACTTCACAAATCGTTATAAAGATATAAAGGGTGATTACCATTATATTGAGTGGCGATCTCATCCTCATGGAGATTTAATTTATGCCGCGGCCCGCGATATTACCCAGCAAAAAGAGGCCGAGCTAGATTTACGCAAAAGTCGTGACAGATTTCAGTCGTTGGTTCAAAACATACCCGGAAATGTTTACCGTTGCCTATATGATGAAGATTGGACTATGCTTTATATCGGCCGTGATTTTGATAACATTAGCGGATATCCTTCAATAGATTTTATTAACAATAGTAAACGTTCTTTTGAGAGTATTATTTATGAAGATGATCGCTCTATGGTTAGGCATGAAATAGATAGAGCAATAGAGCAAAAAAAATTTTGGAATATTGAGTACCGTGTAAAAAGAAAAGATTGTGGCTTAAGTTGGGTTCAAGAGAGAGGGCGAGCGGTATACGACAGTAACGGATGCATAGAATATCTTGATGGATTTATGTTGGATATTACTGAGCAAAAACTTTTTAAAGAGCAGATGGTTGTAAACGAAAACCGGTTTCGGCAGCTTTTCAATAATATGAGTAGCGGTGTAGCAATTTATGAAGTTGTTGATAGTGGTAATGATTTTGTTTTTAAGGAATTTAATAAGGCTGCGGAAACTATTGAAGGAGTATATAAAGCGGATGTGGTTGGAAAAAAAGTCTGTGAAGTTTTTCCTTCAATAAAAAATTTTGGGCTTCTTGATGTATTTAAAAGAGTATGGAAAACTGGTGTGGCCGAAAACCACCCGGTATCGTTATATCATGATGGAAGAATCGATGGGTGGCGTGAAAACTTTGTTACCCGTTTATCGGAAAATGAAATTGTATCAATATATGAGGATGTGACAGAAAAAAAAAGAGCCGAAAAGGCTTTGATTCAATCCAAAGAGCAGTATGAGCTTGCTATAAGTGGAACAAATGATGGAATATATGACTGGGATATGCACTCTGGTTATTTGTTTCTGTCGAAAAGGTGGAAGGAAATTATTGGTTATAGTGAAGATGAACTTGAATACAATATTGAAACATTTTACTCACTTATTTGTGATGAAGACAAACGCCGTGTAGAGAAACATCTATCAGACTATCTTGAAGGAGAAATTGAAAAGTATTCAATAGAGTTTCGGATGAAGCATAAGGATGGTTCTATTAGGTGGATATTGGCAAGAGGTGAAGTAGTCCGAGATGAAAAGGGTGTTCCATATCGAATGGCAGGATCGCATAGCGATATTACCGAGCAGAAGAACGCGCAGAAAGAATTGGAAGAAAGCCGCTACCGACTTGAACTGGTAATGGATGCGGGTGAACACGGGTTTTGGGATTGGAATCTTGAAACTAAAGATTTTTTCTTTAGCCCAACATATTTTACCATGCTTGGTTATGATAATAATGAACTACCGATGAGTCTTGACCTATTTGCAAGTCTTATTCATCCTGATGAGAGAGAATATGTATTACGATCAATTGATGAAAGCATAAAAAAAGGTGAGACATACGATTTAGAATTCAGACTATTGTGTAAATCGGGATACTATAAGTGGGTATCTGCAAAGGGCAAAGGTTATGTTGACGCACAAACAGGTAAGGTTGTCAGAGCAATCGGAATTCACATTGATATTGATGAAAGAAAAAAAAGTGAAGAAAGAATACGAAAAAGTGAAGAGCAGTTTCGTCTGCTTTTTGAACAATCTCCATTGGGAATATATATAGCGCGAGAAGATGGAACCATTCTTGATGCAAATAAAAAGCTTCTTGAATTATTGGGCTCTCCATCGGTAGAGGCAACAAAATCCATAAACGTTTTAAAATTTGAGCCTCTTGTAAAAAATGGATATGCCGATAGCTTTATAAAATGCATTAAAACTAAAAGCATGGTCAAGTTAGAGCTTGATTATAAATCAAAGTGGGGACTTGATAATTATTACTCCTCTTACCTGATTCCTCTTGTTGATAATGAGGGCCGTGCCTCTATCGTATACACGCTTATGGAAAACATCACAGATCGGAAAAATATAGAAGAAAAGCTAAAAGCAAGTGAACGTAATTTTAGAACTTTCTTTGAAACCATGGATGATATGATCTTTATCGGTGATAAAAAGGGTAATATTTTTTATACTAACAAAGTTGTTGAAAATAAACTTGGATATAGTCGTGAAGAGTTGGCCTCAATGCATATGCTGGATGTTCACCCGAATGAAAAACGAAAAGAAGCTGAAAATATATTTGAAAGGATGTTTGCTGGTTCATTAGCAGTTTGTCCTCTTCCATTACAAAAAAAGGATGGAGCATTGATTGCTGTTGAAACACGGATCTGGTTTGGGCAATGGGATGGTAAAGAGTGTATATTTGGTATTTCAAAAGATATATCCGCAGAACAGGCCGCGTTGCAAAAGTTCAATAAACTTTTCAATAATAATCCCGCGCTTATGGCTGTGACATCGGTACCCGACGGACGATTTGTGGATGTAAACGACTCATTTGTAAAGGTTTTGGGATATAGTAAAAATGAAGTACTTGGAGTATTGTCACGGGATATTAATATTTTTGGTAATAATGATACTCTTGATAAGATCGGTAGACAGTTTAAAGAAAAAGGTTCGGTTAAAAATCTTGAGGTTAGAGTCTGTAAAAAGAATGGAGAGCTGTTGGATGGATTGTTTTCAGGCGAGCTGATCGAAACACAAGGACAAAGCTACTACTTGACTGTATTAATTGATATTACCGCACGTCGAGAAGCGATTGAGGCTTTACGAAAATCGGAAGAAAATCAGAGCATACTGCTAGATAATATTCAAACGCAGGTATGGTATTTGACTGATCCGGTTACTTACGGTGCTGTAAATAGTGCTCATGCCGAGTTTAGTGGAAAAAGCAAGGAAGATCTTGCTTTTAAGAATCTTTATGATATTTTCCCAAAAGAAAACGCGGATATATGCAGTTTATCAAATGAAGAAGTTTTTAGTCAAGGACACGCTGTTTTCACTGAGGAGTGGATGCCTCATCACAGCGGAGATAATCGTCTGCTTTCCATAGCCAAGATACCGCGACTCAGAGAAGACAAGACAGTTGAATATGTTGTTTGCAGTGCAGAAGATATTACCGAAAGAAAAATTGCCGAAGATAATCTGGTTATTGCATTGCAACAATCGGATATACTTCGGGAAAGAGCGGAAGAAGCCACAAAAGCAAAGTCTCAGTTTTTAGCAAATATGAGCCATGAAATAAGAACACCATTAAATGGAGTAATTGGTTTTACGGAGCTTTTGTTAAAAACTCCGCTTAATGATGTACAACAGCAGTATGCTTACAATGCCAATACAGCCGGGCAAACTCTTCTTGCCATAATTAATGATATTCTGGATTTTTCAAAAATTGAGGCTGGTCGACTTGACCTTGATTTAGTCGAGTCAGATATATTATTATTACTGGATGAATGCGCTGATATAATAAAATATCATGCATCGCAAAAAGGCCTTGAACTGCTGCTTGATATCGAGCCTGGCATGCCGCGATACGCAATGCTTGATCCTGTTCGCTTAAAACAGATATTGATTAATCTGCTTGGAAATGCTGTAAAGTTTACCGGAAGCGGAGAAGTCGAGTTAACTGTTAAATTTAACCGAATAGATGATAAAAATGGAATCTATAATTTTACTGTGCGCGATACCGGTATTGGTATAAGTCGTGAGCAGCAAAATAAACTTTTTAAGGCTTTCACTCAGGCCGATAGTACCACTACCCGTAAATATGGCGGAACGGGCTTAGGACTTGTAATTTCCAGTTTGCTTGTCGAGAAGATGGGGGGTAAACTGACAGTAGAAAGTAAAGAGGGGAAGGGGAGCATTTTTCAGTTTGAGATTTCTACCGATTATTCCTTAAACAAAGCTGCGAATGATAAGATGAATCTTAAAAAGATAGATGTTAAAAATGTTCTTATTGTTGATGATAATGGCCGTAACAGAATGATATTAAGGCATAATCTTGAATACTTGGGTATAAATTGTGAAGAGGCTTGGGACGGCAAGAGTGCAATTGAGATGGTAAGAGGGGGACGCTCGTTTGATCTTTATATAGTGGATTATCTTATGCCCGGAATGAACGGTCTGGAAACCATCATAAGGCTTAGAAAAGAAACAGATGCGTTAAAAAAGACAGCTGTGATACTTTACAGTTCGGCGGATGAAATTAAAAACAGTGCGGATCTAAAAAATAACGGAGTGAATTATTCACTGGTTAAACCTGTTAAAGCAGATGACCTTATAAAAATTTTACAGGGGATAGGGCAAGCAGATTCTGTCACAGAAGAAAAGCTTAACAACAGTTTTGTTGATGTGGAAGAACCTGTTAGTAAAGATAAGATTAATATTCTTGTAGCCGAAGATGTAATTATGAATGTTGAACTTATGAAAGCTATGCTTCTGGAGTATGTTCCTAACGCAAATATAGAAGTAGCGTTAGATGGCCACGAGGCGGTTAATGCTGTAAAAAATAAATTATTTGATCTGGTATTTATGGATGTACAGATGCCGCGTCTTGATGGAGTAGAGGCAACAAAACAGATTAGAGAAAATGTAGATAATAAAAAAATTCCGATTGTAGCGTTAACCGCAGGTGCTACAAAAACAGATCGCGATAAATGTCTTGAATCGGGTATGAATTATTTTCTTGGTAAACCGGTGAATTCAACACAACTAAAAGAAATTTTACGAGCTATCCTTGTAAGTGGACATGATGATAAAGTGTTTTTGGACACTGGAAGTTTTGATAAAAAAAATCTTTTTGATCGGCTTCATGGTAACATGGAAAACTATAATAAAATACTCGAAATTGCTTATAAACAATTTGAACAGGACATAGTCGAGCTGGAGCAGGTTTATGATTTAGCTGATTATGATAACCTTTTGAAAAAAATTCATCGATTAAAAGGAGCTTCGTTAAACATGGGTTTTGTTAACCTTGCCGAACTTGTAAAGCAGTTTGAAACTGCTGCTAAGGAAGATCCGACTGGTGATCACAGCATTAAACAGATAATCGAAGAGTGGATGCTGCTTAAAAAGATGTTAGGGAAGGAGTTGGGATATGAGTGAAAATGCAAAAAAAAAGATTTTATTAGTGGAAGATGTTATGACCAACCGGTTTTTGTTGGAATCTTTTTTAACCGATTACGACTGTGTTTCAGTTGGTAATGGTGATGAAATGTATGTTGAACTTGAAAAAGATAGGCCCGACCTTATACTTATGGACATTGGACTGCCTGGAGAAAACGGATTGGAGCTTACAAAACAGCTGGCTCGAAATCCGGAATTTGGTGACATACCTGTGATATTTTTAACTTCTCACTCTGACAAGCGTGAAATTTTAGAAGCTGCAAAGGCAGGCGGCTATGATTATATCTTAAAACCGGCAGATGATTCTATTTTATCAGCTCGTATTGAGATGGCTTTGGCCAGACACAAAAAAAACAAGTAAACTGAGCAACTATGGAGAGTATTATGGATTATCAAGAAAAACCGTCTGTTATGGTCGTTGATGATGAAGCTTCTAATGTTTTTCTTCTTAAGAATATACTGACAGACTATACCGTAACATGCGCTTTCAGCGCGCAAGAGATGTTTGAAAATATTGATGCAGCCGCGCCAAAGGTCATTATTCTTGATGTTATGCTTCCTGATCAAAACGGATTCGATATTGCCAAGAAGCTCTCTTCTGATAAGCGGTACAGCTCGATACATATAATATTTTTGACTGCTAAAACCGAATCAACGGATGTAGTTTCCGGATTTAAACACGGCGGTTATGATTATATAAAAAAACCTTTTGATGAGATCGAGTTGTTAGCGCGAGTTGAAGCTGCTATGAAAAGAGCCTTTGAAAGGGAAAAACTTGAGAGTGAAGTTTTTATTGATCCGCTGACAGAACTGTATAATCGTCGATATTTAACCGATTACATAAGAAGTGAATCATCACGGGCGTTAAGGTCAAAAGAAAATTTTGCGGTTGCGATGCTTGATATTGATCACTTTAAGTCTATTAATGATAATCTGGGGCATCCTTGTGGAGATCATATCTTAAGAGAGTTTGCGCGAATAATTGCAGACGAACTTCGTGAATATGATGTTGCCATAAGGTATGGTGGAGAAGAGTTTCTAGTTGTTTTTCCCGGAGAGTCAAAAATAAATGCGGTTTCTGTTTTAGAACGTATACAGGACAAGGTGCTGTCGGGAAGCTATATCTGGGAAGACACTCCGGTAAGCTTCAGTTTTACAGCAGGTATTGCCGATTTTATGGAAATTGATCACACTAGCATGCCTTTTGAGGATCTGATTAACAAAGCCGATCATCGTCTTTATCATGGAAAACATGATGGGCGTAATTGTATTGTTATTAATGATTAGTAGTATGTTTTTGCTGGCTTCTTAGCCACCTAGATTGAAAAAATAGAGGTTAAAATTGTTTAAAATTCGTTTATAATAGAAATACTAAGATATTGTATCAGGAAATAGAGAAAAGAGATAAAATTATAATTTCTGCCTGGCTTGTTAGCCAGGCAGAGGGATGTTTCTGAGCGAAAATCAGTACTCGTAAGGGCCAACAGCGAAGGTTCCATCAGAACCGGGACGAGGATTCCCGTCTATATCGGAAACCACACCAGAAATTCCGATGCCATCTGATTTAAGCGGATCGTTTTCCGAAGCCGAAGTAAGCCGCCAGTTCGAATCGAATGTAGGACTTGAGCCGGTGAAGTTGTTAACGCAGCTTGGGATATCTGTTTCAAAACTGCTGATATTATTGTAACTAATACCAGAATCTAACTGATAAAATTGATTATTATAGGGACACAAATAATTATTTTGTATAAATCTGTTGTTTGAGCTGTATGAAAAAATGCAATAATTTAGGCTGTTGTTTAGCATGATAATATTATTTTTAATATTAACTGAATCTGGGTTTTGGTAATAATCGAATATCGCGTCACCACCGTTAGAACCAAGTACATAAATAAGATTATTATACACATTAGCAACACTATTATTTCCTCCAGCAATATATAGGCCTCTTGAAGCATTGCCGCTAGATAATTCGGATGTGATAATATTATTGATGCACTCGAAATTTTTGAAATTATCACAAGAAATAGCAGTTGCTCTTGAAACATCCGAGTGAAATGTCTCGGCAATTATATGGTTGTTGTATATTTTTACGGAAATATCAGTATCTGTCGAATATGTAAAAACAGTTGTTATATTAAGCGGTTGGCCTGTCGAGTCAATGTTATGAGATCGTATCATTTCATTATTATGGATTATTATTCCGGATCCTAAAGTGTTTGTCGGCATATTTGTCGATCTAAAACGTATACCATATTTATATCCTGCATTAGTTGTAATAACCGAGCCAGCACTAATAATACCGTTATTTTGGATAGTAACTTTAAAATTTGAAAAAGTACTATTACTTAATGGCTTTATATAGATGCCATGATCATAAGAATTTGTATTTTGTGCTGGTCCGCAAATCCGTTCATTATCACTAATATCAATGGTTGTATCTGTTATGTCGTTAAGTAAAGTTGAATTTATTGAACTGATTTCAATTCCGGCATTCTCTTTATTCGGTGTATTCCCTTTCCCGGCTGCAATGTCATTTCTTTCTATAATGAATGAAAATTCGTTAAGACTTAATGATTCATCATTGAAACATATTGCCCAGGCATTTGTGTTGCCGTCACCTCCTCGAATAAACGAGTCAGTGATCGAAACGGTACCGCTCTGGGTTCCGTTGGTTAGCCTTATTGCAGCC
>DAOTGZ010000036.1:0-16182 GCA_035447445.1 Spirochaetota bacterium
CACCTGCAGCATAACCAATATATGCAGTTGCTGCCGACTGACCCACACTTAAAAGACCCTGACCCAGGCTCATGGTACCGTCAGCAACCAGAATGGCACTTTCGGCAGCCGAAAGGGCAACAGCTACCCACGGTTGACATCATAGTATAATTACCTCATTATTTTGGTTCACAATTTTTTTTGAGCAAACAAAAAGACGCCTCAAAGAGACGTCTCTTTATATGTTTCAAATCTGTATAAGCCAAATTACTCCGGAATAACTTCTATTGTATCTTCTTCAGATATCTCGGCAGAAGGTTCCATGGTTGCAGGATCAACGTCATCCTCTTCGTAGCTGTCATCTTCTGTATCCGTATCATAATCATCAGGACTTACAACTTCACTCTCAACAGAATCTACGTCACTATCTGAAGATGATTCAGGCAACGACTTAAGCGAATCAGTTTCAGGTATATCAAGAATCTGATTAGGGAAAATCAGATCAGGATTTTTTATCTGATCCTTGTTGGCTCTGTAAATCAAACGCCATTTTTTCTCATCACGATAAAAACGACGAGCAAGCTTTCTTAAAAAGTCATTCTTTTCTACTTTATGTTTACCAGCCATATCCATAACAGGGCCTTCATCAACAACTGGAGCAGAACCAGCTACTATCGAAGAAAGTCTCAACGATTCATTTGAAGAGTTAATTGATTCTTCGAATAGTGTATCGCTATGCTGTGAACGGGCTGCCGAAAGCATCTCTGCCGAAGCAGCAAGTTCATCCTTATGTGAAGCAGCAGCAGCTGATTTTTTTGCCGTCTTAAGCTGTTTGTCTGCAAGGTTAATATTGCGCATCGAAGCTTTCTGAGCAGAAACCAGATAAAGCTCATCAGCTAAAACTTTGGATGATTTAAGTTCTGTATAACTTTCTTTCAGTTTATCTTCTTTAAAAAGATCAGCCGATTTTTTAAGACCTGTTAAGGCATCAGAAAATTTTGCAGGTTCATCCTTATCAGCGCCGTATTCTTTAGCCTTTCCCAATGTTGTTTTAACTTCAACTATAGAATCACGTATAAGGTTCTTTTTGGAAAGAGCGATCGCACGAGCCTCTTCAGCCGACGATATCGAAGCTAAAGCCGATGTTCTGGCAACAGAGTACTTATTTCCTGAAAGATGAAGTTCTGCCTGACGTACTTCAACCTGGGCTCTGGTATACTCGTCTGGAGCAAACTCTTCGGCATTAGCCTCTGCAGCTCTCTCAATAGCGGCCTGAGCATCTTTTATTGATACCTCAACCATCTTCGGAGCAGCACCATCAAATGCCATCATTGCAAGACGCTTTGCCTCTTCGGCATTTGCTCTAGCATCTTCTTCTTTGCCTTCTTCAACATTAGAATGAGCATCAGTCAGATACTTAAGCGCAGCCTCGTAATTTCTTCGTGAATACTTGGATGCTTCAACTTCTTGTGCTTTTGTGATTGCAATCTTGGCTTCGGTCATCTCGCGGATTGGAACAGCTGCTCCACCGCAAGCAAGCATAAATACCAAAGAGGCAATCAAAATATGCAGTACTGTTTTTTTTATCATTGGAGTCTCCTACCAGTTCTGGTGAATTTATTTGAATGACGCCAGAGCTTCCTCTTCCGAATCAAAAATCTCGAAAAACGAAGTCAGCTTTGTGAGTTCGAATACCTTGCGAACAGAAGCAAATACATTAATTATTTTTAATCCCCCCTGATACTTTTTCAGGTTGGACAGACTGGATATCAACGCTCCTATTCCTGAAGAGTCGATATATGTTACCTTTTCGAGATTGATTATCACATTGTACTTCTGCTCTTCTACCAATTTATTGATGATATCCTTTATCTCCGGCGCATTATAAAGATCTATCTCACCGGCAATATCCAGAAGAACAATCTCATTTATTTCTCTCTGATTAATCTCCATTAAAACAACTCCTTAATTATTGTGGCTCTCTCTATAAACGCCATGCGTTCAATAATATTTCCATTTTATCAAGCTGTCAAGATAATTAATGGTTAATTTGCATTTCTAGCACAAATTTTACCAGATATAACTATAAAAACAAAGGCCGTAAAATGTACGGCTATTTTGCCTTTTATGTCTCTAATAATCATCTACGGATTGTCAAATCGCACAACTCCCCTGCTATTTTCTATGGAGATGGCTGTTTTGAAAGGAGCAGAAATTTCGATTATTTTTGCCAGTGTTACGCGAGCCTCTGCTCCCCTCTCTACATAGGGCTGGAAATGGATCTTATAGTTATCCCCGGCCATGGGTATTATCTCGAGCTTTTCCATTTTTCCCTTAGAATAGTGGAAAGAGACCATAATATTACTTGTATACTCCCTGTTATAGAAGCCGCATACGGCGTTTCCCAATGAATATATTACAGGCTTACCCTTATAAACTTCAATTCCCTGTGGTATATGGGGATGGTGACCTATTATCGCCTCTGCACCAGCATCAATTATCGCATGAGCGGTCGTTATCTGATCTTTTCGTGGATATCTTGTACGCTCGATACCCCAGTGAAGCGACACAAACACAAAAACATTATGCCCTTTGTAACGTTTAATATCGGAACGAATAATATCAATATCAATAGGAGCTATACCGGCAGATGTTTTTTTCGCGTACATATCCATTGGCGGCCTTTCGCAGTATGATAAAAAAACGAGTTTAGAATCATTTTTATTTAAAATAGCTGGTTTGCGTGCCTCATC
The DNA here is from genome assembly GCA_035447445.1 of Spirochaetota bacterium. GTDB lineage: Bacteria > Spirochaetota > UBA4802 > UBA4802 > JAFGJZ01 > JAFGRW01. The sequence continues at coordinate 2,733 of DAOTGZ010000036.1, forward strand.
AAGATTTATACCTGCACCGCTATAATAAAAACCAGCCTCTTTAACAAATTTTACCGTATCTTCAAGCCCCTGCGTGCCATAATCCATAAGATGATTATTTGCCAAAGACAAAACATGAATGTTCAGGGTTTTCAGATGCCCTGCCGTATCTGGACGGGTTTTAAATGTCCATTTCTTAGATGGATGCGGATTTCCTCTCAATGTGACCGGTGTTTCAAGATTTGCAACGACTATATCATATTTTTCAAGATAAGGACGAAGCTTTTTAAACGGATAGTCCTTACCTTTGCTATCCATACGCTTTTCAACAGCATTAGCTATCAGAAGATCTCCCATTGTTAGAATTGTGAAATTCTCAGCAAATACAGCTCTACTTTCGGAAAAGACAAATACGGTTACAAGAAACGTAAAAAGAATGGTTCTTCGCAAAACAAGCCTCCAAAATACTATTTGACATGCCAACTTTATATGTTTATATAATTAGTGTAAGGTTTTAACGTCAAACCAAAACCGGAGAATATACCACAAACATGATCTTGTTTTATCATAAACATTTCGGGCAAAACACTATTACTCCCGGCAGGAAATACAATGTATATAATTGAAAACTATAACCGTATACGCTCTCATATTGATACAATCGCCGTATCATGTGGTCGTGACCCCAATACGATTACCCTTCTTCCCGTCAGCAAAACCTTTCCGGCAAAAACCGTACAAGATTCTATCGACGCAGGGCTTAAATTATTCGGTGAAAACAAAATTCAGGAGGCCTCTTCAAAGATGGAGCTTCTCCAAGGTGATTTCAGTTTTCACCTTATTGGACATCTGCAATCTAACAAGGCTAAACATGCCGTAAAACTTTTTGAAATGATCCATTCTGTTGACAAACTTTCAACAGCAAAAAAAATAGCACGCGAAGCAATAAAAATCGGCAAAACACAGAAGATACTGGTTCAAGTAAACACCTCGGGAGAAGAGAGCAAATTTGGCTGTACACCTGGCGAAGCACTCGAAATTTTTACAGGTTTAAAGGGAGCAGAGGGTCTGGATGTTCAAGGTTTAATGACTATTGGCCCCCTAACTGATGATCTTGAAAAAATACGTGCCTCTTTTATCATGTTACGCAAACTTAGAGATTCACTTCAGGACACACTATCCATGCGACTCCCCCATCTTTCAATGGGGATGTCTGGAGACTACAAGATCGCAATCGAAGAGGGAGCAACAATATTAAGAATCGGATCGGCTATTTTTGGAACAAGAAGTTACCCTACGTAATCTGTTAAACATATACTTGCACAAATAAAATATACGAGAGATAAAGATGAAAAAAAACACAGGATTTATCGGGCTTGGAAATATGGGTGGAGCCCTTATACGCGGACTTTCTTCAACATACGGCAAAACCCAGATGTTTGGATACGATAATGAAGCATCAAAATTAAAAGAATTTGAGGGCATGATAACTGCTTGTAGTTCGGCTCAGGAGCTAATGGACAAGTGTGATATTATCATTTTGGCTGTAAAACCCTACACAGTGCGTCCCATTCTGGAGAAACTAACCTCCAACAAAACATCGGTTATTGTTTCAATCGCCGCGGGTGTAACTCTTGAAACCATGGCACTTTCCACATCGGCTGACCAAAAGATCATACGCGTAATGCCAAACACACCCGCTCTTTCGGGTGAAGGCATGACAGTTTTATGCCCCAACCGTAATGTCAGCGAAGAAGAGCTAACCGAGGTCAGCTCAATATTCGCTAAAACAGGCAAGACCATGATAACCGAAGAGAAACATATGGACGCTGTAACTGCAATGTCGGGATGCGGACCGGCCTATTTTTTTACTTTTATTCAGGCCATGGCCGACGGAGGTGTTAAATTGGGTCTTAGCAGGGAAAACGCGGTTTTACTTGCCGCCCAAACGGCTCTTGGGGCAGCCAAGATGGTTATGACATCCAATGAGGATCCCATAACATTAAGAAACCGTGTGACTTCTCCAGGTGGCAGTACAATCGCTGCTGTTCACGTACTGGAACAGAACGGGTTTTCCGGAATTGTAATGGATGCCGTCGAAGAAGCTGCACGTGTATCATCTCAATTGGGCTGATTACCTATTCTGCCTAAAATAGTTTATCAGAGCCGATGTAGACGAATCGTGTTTAAGCGGTTCGTCTGATGTCAGCTCTGGTATGATTTTTTCAGCAAGAACCTTGCCAAGCTGAACTCCCCACTGATCAAAAGAGTAGATATCCCATATTACTCCCTGAACAAATATCTTATGCTCATACATTGCGATAAGTTTACCCAATACAAACGGAGTAAGTTTTTTTGCCATGATCGAATTTGTGGGGCGGTTGCCTTCAAATATTTTAAACGGTATCAACTCCTCTTTCTCACCCTCGGCAATTAGTTGCTCCCTGGTTTTTCCAAAAGCCAAAGCTTCTGGTTGAGCAAAAAAATTGGACATAAACTTGATATGGTGATCACCTATCGGGTTATGACTCTGAGCAAAACCTATAAAATCGGCTGGTATTAATTTTGTTCCCTGATGAATCAACTGATAAAAAGCGTGCTGTCCGTTTGTACCAGGCTCTCCCCAAATTACAGGGCCTGTCTGATAATCAACAACCTTGCCATTACGTGAAACTGATTTACCGTTTGATTCCATATCGCCCTGCTGAAAATAAGCAGCGAAACGATGCATATACTGATCATAAGGTAAAAGCGCGTAACTCTGTGCGTCAAAGAAATTATTATACCATACGCCAAGAAGAGCCATAAGAACGGGAATATTCTCTCCAAAGGGCTTGGTTCTAAAGTGATTATCCATTGCATGAAAACCATCAAGAAGTGAAGAAAAATTTTCATACCCAAGTGCTATCATTATGGAAAGACCAATCGCGGAAGTCAAAGAATACCTGCCACCAACCCAGTCCCAAAACTCGAACATGTTTTGGGTATCTATACCAAATGCCGATACGGCATCCGCATTGGTTGAAAGAGCAACAAAATGTTTTGCTATTGATTCTTCGTTTGCAAGTTTTTCTAGCAGCCATTTGCGAGCACTGTGGGCATTTGTCATTGTCTCCAACGTGGTGAATGTTTTAGAAGCAACAATAAAAAGGGTCTCTTCAGCATCTATGTCCCTTATTACCTCTGCAAGGTGAGTTCCATCTATGTTAGAAACAAAATAAAGTTTTAAATCACGATTAACATAAGGCTTAAGAGCCTCGGTAACCATTACTGGGCCCAGATCCGAACCGCCAATACCAATATTAACTATATTTTTGAATTTTTTTCCTGTAAATCCGGTTCTTTCACCTGACCTTATCCCGTCACTGAATGCACGCATTTTCTCAAGAACGCGATTTACATCTTCCATAATATTAACGCCGTCAACCATAACCGGAGCATTCGAGCGATTACGCAAAGCTGTATGCAAAACAGATCTGTTTTCTGTTTCGTTAATTTTTTTCCCGGTAAACATGTTTTCAATTTCACTTGAAAGTTCGCAACTCTCGGCTAGTGATAGAAGAAGCCCCATCGTATTATCATTAATAAGGTTTTTTGAATAATCGAAATAGATATCTTCGTCTTTAATAGTGTACTTTTTAGCTCGCTCAGGATCCTCCGCAAAAAGTTGTTTTAAAGAGACCTTTTCAATTTTACGCCGGTGTTTGGCAAGCGCCTTCCATTGTGCACTTTTTGTTAAGTCTTTACGCATAATTTATCTCCTTGAGTACTTTTTTAACATCGGTAATCGTATATGGTTTTTCAAGAACACCGCAAAAACCGTATTTGCGATACTCTGACAATACCTCATTGTTAGCATATCCGCTTGAAACAATCACCCGGGCATCAGGGTCAATTTTAAGAAGCTCACCAATTGTCTCTTCACCACCCATTCCACCCAGTATGGTAAGATCCATCACATATAAATCGTATTTAATTCCTGCATCCTTCGAACTATTGACTATTGAAAGTAGCTCCTTGCCATCATTGACGGTATTTACCTCAAATCCGATCAGTTTTAAAAGATTTCTGCCAACATCCCTTATTTCCGGATCGTCATCCATTAACAGTATTTTTCCGTCATATTTATCACGTTTTTCGTAACTAGCATGTATTTCGGGAACAACTTCTGTCGAAACAGGAAGATATATAAAGAAATCTGTTCCCTTTTCTCTGGAATTAAAACCTATGTATCCACTGTGCTTTTTGATTATATTAAACGAAGTGGTCAAGCCAAGACCATTACCATCATTTTTAGTTGAAAAAAACGGATCAAATACACGATCAGCTATCTCGGGGCTAACACCATTTCCATGGTCTGATACTGTAACCTTGACATATTCACCAGGCTCCAATGGAAGATCATCACCACAAATTTCTACGTTAATTGTAGAAACGGTTATCACTCCACCGTCAGTCATCGACTCTGAAGCATTCATAACAAGGTTTTGGATAACCTGACTAATCTGTCCGCTATCTATTAATCCAGGTTTTAGATTCTGATCAAGCCTAAACTCAATAACAGCTTTTGATCCATGTATTGAAAAAAGTGCCGATTCTCGTACAATCTCGTTTAACGAGGCGGTTTTCCGAACCGGAGCTCCCCCTTTGGAGAATGTCAAAAGCTGGTTTGTAAGTTCTTTCGCTCGCCCAATTGCTGTTTCAGCTTTACTTAGCAGTGCGGTTATCTTTTCGTCACCGCCATAAAAACGTGCGAGCGATAGATTCCCCATTACTGCTCCCAGTATGTTGTTAAAATCATGAGCGATTCCACCAGCGAGAACACCTATTGATTCAAGTTTTTGTATTTTTTGTATTTCACGGTTTTGCTCCTCAATGCGTTTCTCCGCCTCTTTTAGATCAGTAATCTCGGGAAATATCATAAGATACGATATCAGTTCACCTATCTGGTTATAAATTGGTGTAGAGTATAACAATGCAAAAAAGTTATGCCCAGACGAATGCTTGACATGAAGTTCGGTATTTGAAAAAGAGTCGTAATATATTTTCTCTGATGTAAGCATATTAATTATATCAACTTTTTCTCCCGCAACGTATACCTGGTCGGGAAAATCGATATCTTCTATCATTCGATCTTCATAAGAATCTTGGGCTAGTTCAAAAAATCTTTGAGCCGCCTCATTCATTATCATGATTTTTTTATCCGGATATTTTATCAGTATAAGAGGATTAGGACTCTGTGCAAAGGCAGCCTCCAAAAGTGATCGGTAATTTTCCAGTTCTATCTCTGTTTTACGACGCAGAGTAACATCCCGTCCCACACCGATAATGAAGTCAAGCTCCCTTGCCGAACTTTTTATCGATTTAAATGACCATGATATCCAGTGAAATACTCCACCCACATGCATTCTCATCTCGATCTCGGTTTCACTTCCTGTTACCGCTGCATCCCGCAACATGGACTGAAATCTGACCTTATCAGCGCCAATTAGATAATCCTGAAAGGTTTTTCCTTCTGTATCGGGACTCTTGTTATTGACAAACTTGTCAAACGAACTGCTCGAATAGATAAATTGACCGGTTATATCCAGTTTAACAACAAATTCACGCTGGTTTTCTACAAGAAGACGATACTTCTCTTCGTTCTCGGAAAGTTTTTTATTAACTTGCATTATCTCTTTCTGTGTCGAAAGCAGAGCCGAGTTAATTTTCATTAATGCCTGATTTTTATCCTCATATTGCTCTTCGATTTTCTTCAAATCTGTTATATCACGGATCACTCCTACGAAGCCTACAACGTCGCCATCACTACCTTTAAGAAAATTTTTACGTATCAATATATGTCTAATATCACCATTACTACTTTCAAAATCACATTCATACTCCTGACTTTTTCCGGTACGCACTATTTTTGCGTCTATTCCAGTATGAAACTCAAACTGTGTTCCAGGCAACACATCTATACTTTTTTTTCCAATAACCTCAAGTTTTTCTTTTTTAACAAAATTTAAAAATGCCTTGTTGCAAAACTTGTAACGACTGTCTAAACCTTTGAAAAAAAGTGGCTCCGGAATGGCATCTATAACACGTATAAAATTATCATCATAAATCAAATCACGCTCTATAGTCTTTTTCGAAGGTTCAAGATATAACCTCTCAAGATACAGAGCAAAGAATCCAGCTGAAGACTCAAAAAACTCTAATGCAGATGAATCAAGTTTATCATTTTCATGAAAAAGAATAAACGAACCGTAAACCATATAAGCTGTCTTAACAGGAACCAACGTGAAATCTTGACCATCTTCATGGATAGATGTCACGCACGGATTATCATATAATAGATTTAAAATTCGATCAGTTTTTTCATTATTCAAAAGAGCTGATTCGCTATCGGCCAAAGCATAACGAGCCGCGAAATTGCTGTTAGGCTGGTTCAAGTGTATAACCGCAGAACGGCATAAGCCGGATTTTACGAGTAATCCAACAAGCTCCGAAATAAAATCCGCATACCTGCATTCAGGACGCGAACTCATTTGCAATATCTGCTTTAATGTTTTATACCCTTTTGTTTCACTCATCCATAGTTCCTGATAAAATAGACCAATATTTGCATTATTTCAATAATATCATGTATGTAAATATACGCAACAATTATTCATGGTCAGCAATAAAACAGCGCTGCACATACGTACAGCGCCTTATTAAAAGCATTGGCAAAACGTTTTTTAGCCTATTTTATAAAGCTCTATTTATAACATCATTCATGCGTTTTACAAAATCGGCAGGATTTTCAAGTTTAAGCCCTTCAACAACAAGAGCCTGCTCAAAAACAAGCAATACAGAATCATTAAAAAGGTCGCCATCTTCCATTTTCTGCATCTTTTCAATGATAGAATGCCCAGGATTAATCTCCAGTATAGGCTTCGAAGATGGAGCATCTTGTCCCATAGCCTTAAGCATTGCCTGCATCTGAAAAGTCGGGTCAGATGTATCTGCAACAATACACGACGGAGAATCTGACAGACGAGAAGAAGCCTTTACATCCTTAACTTTATCACCGAGTACTTTTTTTATTCTTTCGATAAGCGGTTTAAGATTTTCTTCAGCTTTTTTATCATCATCTGTTTTCAATTCATCAGCAGCATCACTGCGATTTACAGATTTAAGTTCAAAATCCTTGTACTTATTCACTGAAGGTATCACTATTTCGTCTATTTCATCATCAAGAATCAATACCTCGATATCTTTCTTCTTGTACATTTCAAGTAGAGGGGATAACCTTAAAGATGCTTCGTTTTCACCTGTAATGTAATAGATAGTATTCTGATCACCTTGCATTCTTGACGCGTAATCAGCAAGCGAAGTTAAACCTTCCACCTTTGTTGACTTGAATCTGACCAGCTCTAAAAGAGTGTCACGGTTCTCATAATCCTGATAAAGCCCCTCTTTCAAAGGACGTCCAAACTCCTTATAAAATTGCTCGTATTTTTCAGAATCCTTGGCGTATTGTGTAAACTCAGAAAGAATTTTTTTTACTGAATTGGTTTTAATTTTTGCCAAAACCCTGTTTTGCTGAAGAATTTCTCTTGATACATTAAGTGGTAAATCTTCTGAGTCTATTATTCCCTTAACAAAACGTAAATATGTAGGCATTAACTCTTTTTCATCATCAGTAATAAAGACACGTTTCACATAGAGTTTTACCCCGGGAGTATAATCGGCTCTGTAAAGATCGAAAGGCGCTTTAGAAGGAATGTAAAAAAGAGTAGTATAATCAAGGGTCCCCTCAGCATGAATGTGGCTCCAAAACATGGGATCCTCATAATCGTGCGACAGATCCTTGTAAAACTCCTTATAATCGTTATCAGTCAAGTCACTCTTCGAACGCTTCCAAAATGCCGAGGCAGCGTTAATCTGTTCTTCTTTTTGTTCTGTTATGGTTTTTGCGTCATCACCCTCACCTTCTGTACGGGTGTCTTCGTAGTGCAAGAAGATAGGGAAAGGTATGTGGTTTGAATATTTTTTAACAATATTCTGTATTTCCCAGCGACTGACATATTCTACGCCTTCTTCGTTAAGATGAAGAGTAATTGATGTTCCATGAGTATCTCGTTCGGCCTTTTCGATGTCAAAACCTGTTTTACCGTCACTACTCCATAAGTATGCGTCATTCTCCCCAGCCTTACGGGTAACAACCTCTACCTTGTCGGCAACCATATAACAGCTGTAAAAACCGACACCAAACTGACCTATAAGATTAGAATCTCTTTTCGCATCTCCTGTCAGTTGTTCTACAAATTTCTTTGTACCCGAATTGGCAATGGTACCAAGATTTTCAACAAGATCATTTTCATTCATTCCGATCCCTGTGTCGGAAATCGTAAGTTTTTTTGCTTTTTCGTCAAAGGAGATATCAATTCGCGGATCGAATTCTACCTGCTTGTATGCATCATCCGTCAATGTCAAATGCTTGAGCTTGTCAAGGGCATCCGAAGAGTTTGAAACAAGCTCTCTTAAAAAGATCTCCTTATGAGAATAGAGTGAATGAATGATCAAGTGCAGTAACTGACTGACCTCGGTTTGAAATTGATGTTGTGACATTTTACACTCCCTGTTGTTTTGATATTATTTATGACCAAAAGCTTACCATAGACAAATACCAAACCAACATTTTTCTTAATTGATGATCTTTGAATTATGGTCACTTCTGTTGATAAACATTTCAGTGGATGCTTACGCTATTTTCAGTAACTGGTTAAAATTATCCACCTGAAACACGTTTTCTTGAAGTTCTCAGATAGTTTGTTTTTTTGAGTAGGTTTTTAGTCAAGCAAATTTCTTGTTCCATGGTGTGCAAATATTAAACCTGCCATTTTTCAAGGCTTCTCGTATACAGTTTATGGACGGAAATTCAATATCAAATTCGGTGTAAACCATGCCAAGAGTATCGGGATAGTGCGAATCTGAATTGGTTATATGTGGATAGCCTTCCGAGTTTATAACAGACTGATTATTTGAACCAACCGCCTGATCCCTGTAATAAAACTTTGAAAATTCAAGTGCGTCATAGGGATTATCAGGTATAAAACCAAGCTGAGAAGTGAGGGAATACGAGGCTCTATCGACATGAGCGGGTATAAAAAGCCCTCCCCTGTTATGTACTTCAACTAACAGCTCTTCTACCGAAAGAGAAGTTGCTCCTGCAAGATATTTATCGACTTCACCGATTATCTCGTTTTTTCCGTTAACATAAACCTGATCGCCAAAAGCTTCCGGATTGTTAGGAATGGTATCCAATCTTTCGTACAAAAAAGAGCCGAAATCCAGAACTGCTTCCAGATCATCAAAGAGAGTAAGGTTATGTACTTCTTCTACCGAGGTCACTTCAATACCGAAAAGACAGCTTATGTCATCATATTGATCGCAAACCTCTTTCAAAGCCGGGCAGTTAAGCGCACTATTGTGATCACTTATCGCAATCAAATTTAAACCGTTATCCCTTGCAATTTTTACTATATCAAGGGGTGACATATCAAGAGATCCGCACGGTGAAAGACAGCTATGTATGTGCAAATCCGATTTAAAAATCATTCACGAAGAGCCGAGTATATCTTATGCGATGTGACAAACTGATTCTCTTCAGTCTGCAGGATAGCTATCCCCTCCTGCTCGGCCGCAAGTCGCATATCTTCTGGAATCTTGCGCCCGTTACAAATAACGATACCGGCAAGATCAAGCTGTGAAGCAACGGCAACAGTATTCTTGTGAGCTTGAATCGTTATCAACAGAGACTCTTCTTCCGCGAATCCCATCACATCACTTAACAGGTCCGAGGTATAACCATTTGCGACTTCAATATCATTGAATGATTTTGTAACTATTTCAATACCAGTTTTTGCTGCTACTTCACTGACTCTCATCTGTTTCCTCCAGATAAATAACTGATTTCACAATGGTGCCCTTGCCCGGTTCAGACTCTATTTTAAACTCATCAGAAACTCTTTTGGTATTCGGTATGCCCATTCCTGCGCCAAACCCTAAAGAACGGATCCAATCATTAGCCGTAGAATATCCCTCTTCTATCGCCTGAGCCACATCCGCTATTCCCGGCCCAGTATCCTTTGTTATTATTGTTATTGAATCTTTTTCCAGTACAAAAGTTATTTTTCCGCCGTTCGAGTGAATCGCAACATTGATTTCCATTTCATAGGCAGCAACTGAAGCGCGGCGAATTATCTTGCGAGACACCTCTTTTTCTTTAAGCAGTTTTTTTAGTTTAAACGAAGCCTGCCCTGCCTTTTCAAAATCGAACTGTTTGATGATATACTCGCGAATAATCTGGTTAGGCAATTCCACTTTATCATGATGCAGTTGGTTCTCAAGTATATTTATCTCATTGTTCATCTCGTTAAGTATCGCGGTCAAAACATCTTTTGTGGTCAGAATCCCCACAAACTCTTTGTTTTTATTTATTACCGGGAAACGTCGATATGGATATTTATTATAATATGATACGGCAAAAGAGAGAGGCATATCATCTTCAAGAACTATTAGCTGCTTCGACATATATGCTTCGATAGGCTCTTCAATATGACCAGAATCAAGAGCATTTATTATATCACTTACACTGACTATACCCACAAGCCTGTTATCGTCTAAAACGGGTACTCCAGATATTTCATTATCACGCATTACAGTTTGTATTTCACGAAAAGTATGCTTTTTTGTCGCGGTCCAAAGACTAGTCATCATTGCGTCCTTAACCTTAAGCCTGAAAATAATCTCCATTGTAAGGCTAGGTACTTTATCCGCGCTATCTTCTGACAAAATAGGAAATCTATGTGGCATATTAATCTCCAAAAAAAAGTGGAGCAAGCAAGTGCCCCGCTTCGAATACCGGAATTTCACAACTAATAAGAGTTATTCCCAATTCTGATGCCAGTGAAACGGTATCGGAAGAGATAGGCTTACCACAGGCCAGCAATATGGCATGAGCACCCACCATATCTGCCGTTCTCACAACCTGAGTTGTTGTAAGAGAGCTTAAAAGTAAAATTTCTTCTTCCTCGGTAGTTAAAACATCACTCATTAACCCCGACGACACAACCCAGCGAACATAATCGGCATCTCCATTATTTAAAACACGCCCCTTAACAGCGGTTACCACATCAGACAGTAAAACTTTTTTTCTCATAAACGCTCCTGCGTATTTGTGAGCAAATTTGAAAACAGATTAGATAATTACATAATCAGTAAAATCATCTGATAAAAAACAGCATTTCCTGTCCATAAGATATTTTAATAACTTGAGTCAATCAAGAAGTTTTTATATTATAAAGTCATCAAGTTGTGAAATAAAGCAGGCACGCACATGAAATCGGTTTCATTAAATAGTAGTGAACTTCGAAAAATTACCATACTACAAAAGGTGTCATCGTTTAACTGCCTATACTAAAAGGATTTTCTTGCAAACTCCTTTGGTGGAAAATTAATTATTAGAAATTTTAAATAAAATAATAGGTATTAAAAACAATCATCTGCTGGCAAGCTCGCTATAAATAAGTGAGTCCAAACTTTGTTCGGTTTCGATAATAGCGTATAGGTCTGAATTGTCGCTGTAACTTTTTTCAATTACAGAATAAATTTGATTATTGATATAATATTCACTATCAGCGTTGAACGAAGTAATATATGTTAATAGTCCGGAAAAAAAAACGATCACCATTAACAAAGCAACCATACGATTGCGCTGACTTTTTTTTCGCCCAATTACCGTTGAAGCAATTTTATAATCCCAGTTGCTGTCACCAAGTCGTTTATTAATCTCATTCATTATTTTCCCTCACTATTACGCATCCTTGAAATAAGCTCACGTGCACGCGAAAGCCTTGATTTAACAGTTCCACCCGCAATAGATAAAGATGCAGCAATCTCTTTTTCTGTAAACCCCCTCAAATAAAGGTCCACGACCTCTTTTTGAATTCGAGGTAGCCTAGTTAAATAATTTTGATAAGCCTCTTTCTGGGCAAAAACATCATCTGAATCTTTAACGTCTTTATTCTCTATTCTCTCCATCGATTTTTGAGAAAATTTCTTCTGTTTTTGCTCTTCCCTAAGAGACTTTTTTGTTATTCGCAAGGCCTCGTTTCTGGCAATAGCATAGAGCCAGGTTGACAATTCGGACTCACCTTTGAACTTGTCGTTTACCAGCGCCCGGTAAGCTCGCAGATATGTCTCTTGGACTGCGTCGTCGATAAGATGATGGAATCTTTCCGGCAAATTTTTCGCAACGGCTGAAAGAACTATCGATTTGGTTTTGCCAACAATCTGAGCGAAATCTCTCTCTGAAATCATCTTTTTCTAAACTGCCGATTATGTCTGCGTGCCCTACTAAGCTGTTCAGGACTCAGAACTTTTTCCACTTCAATACGATGTTCTATCATCAACAACCGGCGACTAATTTCAGGTTCGGACATTTCTTTTAAAATATCTTTAACCTTATTCAAGTCAACTTTATCTCGACGCAGTTCAACCCTAAGATTATCTTCAAGCGGTTCAAGCACTTCTCTGATAGCTAAATGACGGCCGGAAAAAATTTCATTTATTTTTTTTATTTCTAAACCCTGCTCTTCGGTCAAATCCAATCCCCTGCAAAGTCTTTCCAGGTCCATATTTTCTGCTCTACTGCCATGAAGCCGAATGCGTCTAGACATACCGAAACGCTCACTTTTAACAGAATTTTGGTTGTCTTTTCCAAACGGAAATTTTTCACAGGAAGTCAACAAAAGAAGAGCAGTAAAAAAAATCATAACTTTATTATAAATCATATTTTACTCCATATTTACAATATATAACTTAGACCTGTTTTTATTCATTTTGGTTCCGTTTTTATTGTCAGTTAAGCTATATCTTCAGCGCCTCTTTGCATTTTTAAAGTGGTACTGAACGAGGGACAACGAGATAATCAGATAACTTTTTTTCGCCTACGTTTATCTTCGTACATTCGCTTATCTGCACAATTTACAAGTTCGGTCAAGGTTTCCCCGTCCCGGTGCACCGACGCGCATCCCCAGCTTATCGAGATATTAAGACTGGTATCGGCCGCAGAAAAAGTGTTCTTTCTCAGGGTCTCTTCTAAAAGTTCAAAAAAGAGACTTACTCCGTCCATATCACAGTTAAAAAATAGTGCCACAAATTCATCTCCTCCATAGCGGCAAAAGAGATCGGCTTCCCGTTTTAGGGCTATATATTCCGAGGCAAAAAACTTGAGGGCATTATCACCCGCCGAGTGGCCATAGGTATCGTTAATCATTTTAAAATCATTCAAATCTATTAGCACTATTTGCAAGGGAAGCCCCCCACGGTAAGCCTGATCCATTGTGACCTTACAAAGATCTTCAAAATAACCTCGTGTATAAACACCAGTCAGACTATCATATTTGGAATTAAATATCGCTTTCTGTATTCTATT
>DAOTGZ010000037.1:0-16021 GCA_035447445.1 Spirochaetota bacterium
CCGATGGAACCTGGTGTTCCCTGAAATTTTCCGGTCTAGTATAATGAGGATACTCCAATAAGGAACCTTCAAAAGACTCCTCGACCAGCGACTCGGGATTAGACATAAACCCCGGCAAATAACGGACAACAGCGTCTGTTATAATCAACGCAGCAAACTCCCCGCCGGACAACACATAATCTCCAACAGAGATCTCAAAATCAACGTATTCGTCCACTACCCTTTGGTCTACACCTTCATAATGGCCACAGATAATGGTAATATCTTCTAAACCGGCAAACTCTTTTACCTTTTCCTGATTCAAAGGTTCACCCGAAGGTGAAGTTAAAATAACTGTGCCTCTGTTATCGAGAGAATCCAACGCTTTAAAAAGTGGCTCAGGTTTAAGAACCATTCCACTTCCACCACCGTATGGATAATCATCACATCTTTTAAATGAATCATCCGAAAACTCCCGGATATCAACCAAATTCAGTAACAGGTCACCTTTTTGCAAAAACTTTGACAAAAGGCCAGTTTCAAATGGACTCCTGAAGAATTCGGGAAAAAGAGTCAAAATATTCAGAGTTTTCAAAATTCCAATAATCCCTCTGCCGGACTTATTGTGATTTTATGATCACGAACCGCGGATGTATCTACCATTTCAGACACGAAGGGAATCATATACTCGCGACCTTTGCTCTCAATAATAAGCAGCTCGCCGCCACCTCCTTCAGTAATATCAATAACTGTACCGAAAGAAGATCCCTTGTATAAAACCTCACAGCCCATCAAGTCGCAATACTGAAAAACATCATCAGCCAGATCACAACCAACGTCACGAACCTCTGACTCCGGAATAACAAGATTATATCCGCGTAACGACTCCGCGTCCGCTCGGGTACAAACACCCTCTAAAAACATTGTACCATGCTTACCGGATGTAACCGTAAAAGATTTAATAATCACTTCCCGGTAAAAACCATTAATATCAACAAACAATCGTCGCCCAGACACAAAACGTCCGGGAAAATCCGTAATCAAAGACAGCTTCAATCCGCCATCAAGTCCGAAAGGCGAAGACACCTTGGCAACTGTATAGTAACTGTCACTCAATCCAATATTTCCAACACTACCCGTTTTCCGGATTTTGCAGAAGCTGCATTTAAAACAGTGCGTATAGCACGAGCTATACGGCCATGCTTACCGATAACTTTACCAATATCATCGCCCGCTACACTCAGCTCAAGTATGGTTGACTTTTCACCTTCGATCTGATTAATTTCGACATCATCAGGATTATCAACAAGCGACTTAACTAAAAAATCTACAAGTTCTTTATAGTCCACTCATCCCTCCTTATTTTGAAGCAGATGAAAACTTTTTCCAAAGACCTTGTTTCTTAAGAAGATCAAGAACTGTGTCGGTAGGTTGAGCTCCTACATTTAACCACTTAAGCACCCTTTCTTCATCGAGTGTAAGCTGCTCACCTTTAATAACAGGCTGATACTGACCTAGACTTTCAAGAACCGCGCCATCGCGTCGTTTTCTATGATCAATAGCAACTAAACGGTAAAAAGGTCTTTTTTTTGTACCTACACGCTGCAACCGAATCTTTACCAATTGAATTTCCTCCAAATATAGTTAGAGGACGATTATTGAGAATCGCCCTTTTTTGTCAAGATTAATATCCGAACATTTTAAGCCATGCCGCTCATCCTAGAAAGAATCGACATCGATAGTAATTATTTTTTCCTTCACCTTGTCTTTAACTATCTCTATGCGGGCATTACCGGTTCTATGAAAAATAAATGTAATTTTTTCGTTTGCTTTACAAACTTTGGAAAATCTTATTCGCTTATGCTCTTCATCCTCAACCCACGCCTCGTAAAGAACATCCTTGGAGTCGCTCGGTATCGAAAAAGAGACCTTCTCGTATGACTGATAATAACGATTTTCTCGCTCAAAATAGGCAACTGTTAAAACTATCTCTTCACCTTTTGATACATCAGAGCCCGGCTCTATTGACTGTTTCAATATACGACCCGAATCTTCCACCGAATCTGCAGGTACTATCTCTTGACGAACGGAAACTCCAAGAGAAAGAAGCAAATCATAACAAAGATCTATATATTGACCTGAAAGCTGTGGCATTTTCGAATCACGCCCCAGAACACCTGTCGAAACAAGAAGGTTTATCCTGGAATGCGGAGCCACTTTTTCACCCGCACGAGGACTTTGCGCTATAACCGTATTTTCTTCATGTTCTGATGAGGGAATATACGAAACGACTCCCGGCAAAAGAGATACTTTTTTTTCACCAATATGTAAAGTAGACAGTTTGTTTTTAGCAATAATCAGAGGCCCACCCGTAACGTCAGGAACTTCTACCTTTTGGTTGTTGCGACTGATAACCAGTTTCACCCTGCTTTCTCGCGGAACAATGCTTCCAGGAGCTGGATGTTGTTTTAACACAATGCCGCTGTCTACGTCCTGAGCATCGAAAAAACTTATTTCGGGCTTCAATTCACGACTTATTAATGAGTTATAGACATTATTAAAAATTTTGCCTTTAACATCGGGCACTCTAACCTTTCCGGCAGGTTGATTAAGCTTTACAATCATGAAAGTTGAAACGATCATGAAAAGAGTCACATAAACAACCATCAACAAGAAGTATTTTCTGTTACGCATAAAAAAACCGGATTTTTTTTGATTATCTTCCATGAAATCCTCAACACAACCTATATTTATAAACTAATCGCCTGTCTCATTATCAGCGTCTCTGCTAAAAGGAACTGCTGACCACCTGGAATACGTAGACCGAAACTGATCAGACAGCTGGTATATCAACAATGGCTCACTTTACCGTCAAGTATTAATTACAGAATGAAAACGGAGCTTTCAACCGCCCAGCCTTACTTTTTCGAGCTCATTTAAAGAATTATACTTTACATACACATAGTCTAATCATATTTTATAATAAGATTTTTGGCGAGTTTTTTGATTTTGTTGTCAAAACTGGCAAATAAGCTGCCAAACACCGAAGTGGCTCTATTTCAAACAACATGATAGGGTTTTCTGTAACTTAATATGTGGGGTTAAAATGGACAACAGGGATCTTTTAAAAAGCGTACCTGTTTTTTACGGCATTAATGATGAAGACGAAGATCTGATTTTACCACTTACGCGGCAACTTCAGTACAAAAAGGGGTCCATAATAATCAATGAAGGTTCCGAAGGAAGTTCAATGTATATTCTCATTGAAGGAACCGTTAAGGTGACCAAAGCCGAAAACAAAGATTCCGAAATTCTTATCGCCACCCTAGAGGCCGGCTCCTATTTCGGAGAGCTCTCTCTTGTTGATGACATGCCTCGCTCAGCGAACGTAATAGCAGATGACGACTGTTCCCTGCTCCATCTAAAGAAAAGGGATCTTGACAGTCTTCTGGAAAACAATCTTAAAATTGCCAATATCTTTTATAAAAACTGCCTAACCGAAACTTTTTCTCGCTTCCGAAAGGCTATACAGAATTTCACCTTTTCTCAGCACATATTACGTGAAAAATCGGAAACTCTTGATGAAATCAACAGGGATCTTTCTCTTGCGAAAGAGGTTCAGAGTTATTTTATCAATGCAGGAACAAACAGTCCTGATAAATCGGGCATTAAATACTCCTATATATACAGTCCTTGTCAAGAAATAGGCGGTGACTTTTTGAACGTTGTTCCGGTCGATGGCGAATATATAAATATCATCATTGCCGATGTAGTAGGGCATGGCATAACTGCGGCGATGGCAACCGGAGTTTTGAAAAGCGCATTTTCAATATTTTCTGAACAGTTTTCTAACGAACCTGCAAAACTGATGACCGGAATAAACAAACACTATTTTGAAATAATGTCACGTTTTTATGCAACCTGTTACTACGCCAACGTTGATATCAGAAACATGACGATTTCATTCGCCAAAGGCGGACACCACCACCCTCTGTTCTGGAAAGAGAGCAAAGGGCAATTTATTGATATTGAATCTTCTGGAATTGGCATTGGAATAATGGAAACTGCCCACTATAAAGATGTAACTTATCCTATCGAAAAGGGTGATAAAATTCTTTTCTTTACAGATGGAATTTTAGAACAACATAACAAGCAGCGACAGATGTTCGGGGAAGAAAAACTTCACGCGGTTTTTAAACACGCAATACTTGAAGATGTACCGGACAAACTACAATATTTACAACAGGAGTTTAATGCCTTCTGTGACGGTTCAGAAATTGAAGATGACATAACTCTGCTTATGCTTGAAATTTAAAAGCAGGAGTTTTAGTAATTCATAAATATTGACATGCTAATTATTTTTTGTATATTACAAAAGGGAGTTTTTTCAGGTTTCCACAAGATCTGATTATCACATATTCATCACAAAGAGATATCGAAATGAGCATAGAACTTGTAAACGTCGGAGTAGCACAGTTAAAAATAGCATCTTCTCCTGTAATACTCAGAACCATTCTGGGCAGTTGCGTTGGAATATGCATTTATGACCGCAACAAGAAGATGGGCGGCCTTGCCCATGTGCTTCTTTCAAAAGCTACAAACGACTCCCAACCAGAGAAATTTGCCGAAACAGCGATACCAGCCTTAATTGAACAACTTCTGCGACAAGGTTGCAAGCGTGATTTTATGTCCGCCAAGATTGCCGGAGGAGCTTCAATGTTTAAATTCGCGTCACAAACCCCCTTGGGTCTTATTGGCGAAAACAATATCTCAATGACAAAAAAAATACTTGAAGAGAAAAAAATCCCAATTGTAGGCGAAGACACGGGGGGATCTGTTGGGCGTGTGATCGATTTTTTTCTGGAAGATGGCCGTTTAAAGGTTAAAGCAGGCGGCCATGAAGAGTATTACTACAAAGTCTGATACAACTGGCGGAGAGTGTGATGCACGAGCATATTAAAGAAAGAATAAAAACAGTAATTGCCAACCTTAACGCGCTTCCATCAATGCCGGAGGTTGTCACTCGCATTATTAACATGGTAAACGATCCGAACGTCGACTTTAAGCTTGTCGCCGAAGAGATATCGCGCGACCAGGCTATAACAACAAATATTCTAAAAATCGCAAACTCAGCATATTTTAGCAAGGGCAAAGAGATCGCTTCTGTAGAAAAAGCTCTTGTAACCTTGGGTATGAAAGAGGTCAAGGATATCGTTGTAGTCGCCGCCACAAAGCAGGTTTTGGATAAACCTGTTATCGGATACGATCTTGCGAAAGGCGAGCTTTGGAAACACAATGTTGCAGTAGCAATGTTGGCAAAAAAAATTGCTATCGACAAGAAAAAGAAAAACCTAGCAGATCTTGTCTTTACCGGTGGCATTATACACGATGTTGGGAAAACCGTTCTGGCGATATATGTTGCAAGCACCTTTAAAGACCTGATACAGTCAACCGTTGACAACCAGATAACCTTTGCCCAGGCCGAACAGCTATTGCTGGGTTTTGATCATCAAGAAATTGGCCAAATAATACTAAAGAAATGGCAGTTTCCCGAGTCACTTCAAAATATTGTTCGCTATCATCACGATGCAGATGATGCACCGCAATCGGATATGGAAGCTGTAGCCATTGTACATGTAGCAAATACTATTTGCCAGATGGCAGGAATAGGAATCGGGGGCGATGGCCTCTATTATGAACTATCCGGTAAAGCAATTGAGGCAACCGGGCTAGATGACACTGAACTTCAACACTATTATGGCATCACGCCCGAATTACTCAAAATGGCCAAACAGATAATGTAAATTACAGTTCGGATACAGCTTTTTTAAGTAGCGGCATGGCTCTTTTAATGATATCCTCATCCACACAATAAGCAAACCTTATGTATCCGGCGCCGCCAAATCCACTACCGGGCACCGAAAGAATACCATATTTTTTCAAGTGATCAACAAAATCGATATCATTATCCAAAGGGCTTTTTACAAAAAGATAAAATGCGCCTTCGGGTTTCGCATATTCAAGACCGGCATCTTCTAGACCCTTCACGAATATCTTTCTTCTTGAATCGTATATCGCTACATCCACTTTTTCATCGACAATTTCACCAACTACTCTTTGTATAAATGCTGGTGCGTTAACGAAACCAAGTATTCTGTTGCATAAAATAAGCGCATTCATTATTAACGCGGAATCTTGCATCTTGGGATTTTGCGCTATGTAACCAATTCGTTCTCCCGGAAGTGATAATGTTTTTGAAAATGAAGTAACAACAAAAGATTCTTCATAAGTTGAAAGTACTGGTGGCACAACTATTCCATCATAAGTTATTTCACGATAAGGCTCGTCGGCCACAAGATATATGTGACGACCGACATTTTTTTGCTTTTTAAGCATTTGTGCCAAGTTCTTCAATGACTCTTCATCATAAACACGTCCAGTAGGGTTATGCGGTGAGTTAATCAGGACAATTTTTGTTTTGTCCGTCAAAGCATCTTCTACTGCTTTTACATCAAGAGAAAAGTCTGATCCGGAATTTACTGGTTTTAAAACTGCTCGATGATTACCCGCGTATGCTCCATACTCGGCAAAATATGGTTTTGGCACAACGATCTCGTCACCAGGATTAAGCAGAGCACGAAAAAGGACGTTTAAACCGCCTGCTGCTCCAACTGTCATTACAATATTCTGATAATTAACTTCACATGCATGCTCTCTGGAAGCCTTTTCCGCCATTGCCTTTCGCACGTTATCATAACCAGCATTTGGCATGTACCCATGAATATTCTTTCGACGATCCAAAGCGATATCACCGGCTATTTTATAATAAGCATCAGGCGGGTTAAGATCAGGATTTCCGATTGTAAAATCAAAAACATTTTCTTCACCGAGTTTTCTTTTCAGCTCGATACCTTCTTCGAACATCTTTCGAATAAAGGATGACTTATTAATGGATTCTTTTATATCATCTGCTATTGGCATGATTTTCTCCTATTGTTATTGTTTAGATTATGTTTTCTTTTCCCTTTACCGAAGTAAAGTTATTTTTATTTAAAAATAGATCCGTTTAAGCGCTCTCAAATTCTTATATTGCCAAATTCATACATACTGTTTCAAAACACAGTAAACCAAGAAGAGCAGCCTCTGACAATCAACATATAATGTTATTTTGCAGAATATAGCAATTTCTTGAAGCTTTCCTACCAAGAGGATCCCGTTACTGTCTATTTAAAGAGGTAACAACATGATAATTTTTTATTTTATGGTTATCCGAAAGTTTAGTGATGTCTCTCTTTATGATCGAAACTGTATTGTCGTCAAATGGATAAAAAAGAATTGTATTAGACAGTATCTTGTAATGACCAGTGTCCTTGCCTTTGCTTGAAAGATAAAATGCACCTCCGGCCGATTCAGGAATAAAATATTCAAGATATCTATCGGCTTGAATATCGCTATTTGCTGAAGTATAACGCAAAAATATGCCTGATAGCTCTCCAGGATAATAGAGTTTATTAGATATAACAGAAAAAGCCGATTCAACTGAAGACCTTTTTGTTAATAGATAGTACCCCTTTCTAACATCGGCATCATTTACTGAATACTCCAAGACTGCTATATGATATCTTCCTGGTACAAGTTCAAAAAAATAAAATCGATCATCTACATGATAATCGCTCTTTATAAGCTCCCCTGACACATCCGTTTCCGAATATATATACAGTTCATCGGGATCATGAAACCGGGCAATATTCTTTAAAGGTAAGGATAATCGTATACAAACTGCACCGGTTTCTTTAGGTTTTTCCGGCTCAATTTTTTGGTTAATTTCAACTTGTCTTGCGCAAGACACTACAAGTAAAATTAAGAAAATTTTTTTCATTCAACGCACAATCTTCCTTAACAATTTTTTTCGGTTTTCTTCAACGGCTTGCTGCCCTATTCTTAGAACCTCTTTTCCACTATCAAAATCTAGTCCGTTGATCTCCCTTACTGCGGGCTCGATCAACACAGATGGCTTGTTATAACGCAAAAGGGCAAAGGTATTCATATACTCCATCACCTCCATCGACTGCATAAACACATCAATTATTGAAGGCATTTCATAACCTTTCGGATCTTCGTTTGGCTCGTTACCATTGTCCAGTTTAAGATAAGAGGACAGAAAACTGAACCATCCTGAAGCATTAATCTTGATATGTGACGCTATACGGTTACCCATGGTTCGTTTTTTTCTTCTGAAAGCTATGTTTTTGAGTTTTTTCAGCTTCTTTTTACCGTGAATTACCTTAGCACTCGGATGCAAATTCACCGCTACAACTCTTTTGGCACCCATTTTTTTTACAACATCTACCGGTATCGGGTTGGCCACTCCTCCATCTATAAGAATGCGGCCATCATAATCGTATGGAACAAAAACCCCTGGTATCGAGATACTCCCCCTGACTGCCTTAAGAAGATTGCCCTCCCGCATTATTACCGGATTCCCTGTAAAGTAGTCAGTTGCCACTATCGCAAGTTTCCCAGGAAGTTCTTCTATGTTAATGTCCGGATCAATAAACCGTTCAAGATACTTCATGATTTTTTTTCCGGCAATAATTCCACTTTTAGGAAACACCGGATCAACCAGATGAACAATATCTCTCCATGAAAAAGATCCAAATTCATTTTTAAACTGGCTGAGAGTTCCAGAGTAGTAAACAGCACCAACTAGGGCTCCAATACTTGACCCGGCAATATAGTCAATTTTGACATCATGCTCATCCAGAAATTCCAGTACATTAATATGCGCCAAACCCTTAGCACCACCACTGGACAGTGCCACACCAATTTTTCCTCTGCTCATTTTCGAAAAAAAATCAAACATACTATTAACCCGTTTAATCAATTCTTTGAAGTTAACAAAATTTAAAATCCCATATCTTTTAAGTCATGAACCATATCAACATAAAAAAGGTGAAGGTCTGGAACCCGTCTGCCAGAAAACTGATAAAGATCTACAATATCGCCATGATTGATCTGCGAGACTTCACCTACTTTAACGACCCCCTTATAAACTCCCCACATGGCTGACTGCTCACTGACAAGCCCATCATTTGGACCATCCAGGTTCTTGTGTAGTTCATAAAGCTTTTGCCAAAACAACGACGGATACTCTTCAGTAATTAACGATATATAACTTTGATAATAGACCTGAGGCATATCCGGAACATTCTCATTAAAGCTCTCCATATATTCCTTAGTAAGAGAACGCCCGGAAGAGTCCGGATCTGGTCTGCTGTCACCCATTACAACACCCACAACCGAAGCAAGAGTTATTATAAACTTACCACCCATTTGGCGAGAATCAATTTTTTCGAAGAGATAATCCGCGACCATACTGCCTCGGTGTGGAGTGCTTATTGTAGTAAGTGACGCTACTTTATCACCCATATCCAGACGGCTGATCATGTATCGTGATTCTATGCCGCCCTTGGAGTGAGCGATTATATTTACTTTTTGCGCCCCGGTCTGAGCAATAATCTGTTCCACTCGATCTTTAAGAAACTGAGCCGCCACTTTGTGTTCTGCCCAGGCATTATGGTTTGACAAAAATACTGTCGCGCCCCTGTTTCGCAGATGATCAGGGATACTTCCCCAATAAGGAACAAGTTTCATATCGTCAGGCAAGGCTATACCATGAACAAATAGGATTGGATACTTAAGTTGACAGCATGTTGACTGAAGTTTTACAGATCTTGAACATGATAAAATATTCATGCACAATAGAATAATTAAAACAGTTCTATAATGCCGGTACATATTACAAACCCTGGTTAAACTCGTTTAAAAGCAGCTCCTCATTGTAATCTTTAAAAACTTCAAAAAGATTTAATCGGTCATACCCTGACCTGATCAACATCTTCTTTATATCTGTTACGGTGTCTATCTCTTCTGATTGCAGATGTTCGATGATCCTCTTTTTTGTGTTTTGAGTCACCTTTCGGTCAATCACTGAATCCACAAAATAATCTATCAACTTTTTCTGTTTTATCGAAGAGGGGTAACTACGATAAAAATTGAAAAGCATGTCAAAAACCTTTACCTCTTGTACTGTGAAGTCTTTAATCTCTTTTGAAACCAGATTAGCTTCTTTTAATGAATTGTAAAACCGGTTAACAATTTCACTATGCTTAACAGAATAGTAATCAACCCAAAGGCTATTGGTTTTAACCAGTAGGTTTTCATCAAAAGTGCGGGAATATTCGTGAAAAAGTTCTTTTTTCTCTATAGCAAAACCGTTAAACTCGTGTTCCTGCCCCGGAGCAATTCTAAAGAGCGAATCGATATCCTTGATTACTTGTAATGTTATTTCAGGGTCGTTATTATAACAAAACACATTCTCTTCCGATGAAATTTCGTTACGAATAATATATTTAACAAATTCTTCGGCAAGAAAAGGGAAAAAACGGCCGTTACGTGTTTCCAGATATATAAAGTATAGCACAAACGAGCGGTTAAAAGGACGTTTGCGATAATCCCTTTTCTTGTCCAGCAAGGCGTCATAAAAATCGCATAGTGATAACGCGTTTGTAACAACATCAAGGTAAGATTTTTCATTCAGTTTTTCGTCAAGATCTCTGTCAATTATTTTAGAAAATAGCTGAAGATCATCATAATTATGATATGACTTTTCTATCGAGTCGTGATGGCGAAAAACGATATATAAAAGATCCTTGTTAAGAGAGTGAATAAAGGGCTTACGATAAAGACTTTCAAAAAAATTATCCAGATCTTTATAAACATCTTCGTCGTTATCGATAACCTTAAAAACCCACTGTTTTGTCTTCTCTGACAGATTTTTGTCGTTATATCCCGAGACTGTTTCTATAGGCCCATCACCTGCAAAAAACTCGATATCCTGTCCGCCCAAAAGAGCGGTAACGGAATGCCAAGGGTGCCTTTTAATCTGTTGATACTCAAGTTCAGTTAGTTTTCCTTCTTTATATAGTATTCCCTGCATAACAAGTAGCTTGCCAATATCATGAACAAGTGAAGCCATAAGGCAATTTTTCAAAGTCCAAGAAGTAAGCTTTATTACCTCGGTTTCCATTAGAAAAAGCAAAAACTTACCATAAATTTGGGTTGTTCGTATTGCATGTTCAAATGTGCGCTGATGTAGATCCCTATGAGTACACATCTGCATACCGAAAAGGGCATCAAAGAATTGCATACCGATCTCAAAATTATTTTTTGATCCAAGAGCCTTCTTAACAGCCTTTATAATATCCTGGGGATCAAAAGATAACGACAAGACCGTTTCAACTTTTAAGGTCAATTGCAGCATAGTGGGGACAGCCGAATCACTGACAAGTATCAGTGCGGCATCTGTATTGCTTTTACGAAACTCATTAAGCAGAAGAAAATGGTCTTCCCCTGCAACCTGAAATATTATTATATCAAATCTATTTTTTACAAGAAAATCGGATGTTACCTTTTCTGGTGAAATATAATCAAAATACTGAAACCCTGCCTCGGCAAGAAAAAATGATATGGTTTCAAAATCATTTTCGCCTGTACATAAACAAAATCTTGACTCATAAAAAGAGTCCAGTTCAGAATAGTTGATATTGTGCATTAAAAGTGACCCTCTGCTATGTACATTAACACTGCCAGTCATTTATTTAACCCGATATTACATGATTACCTTCAACCCAAATCCAAAAAACCTTTACGTAATTATCAATTAAACATTACATTTTTGATTATCGGTTAAAAAAATTCTATTCTTTATTGTCAAGAATATCGCGTATTAGCCCCACCATCTCTTTGAAATTCACAGGTTTAAGAAGAAATCCTCTACTGCCACACTTGCTGATACGATCGGTCATAGAAGGATCCGAGTGAGCTGTCGTAATAATCACCGGTATATCATGCTTTTTTAAAATAAGCTCTGTTGTTTCTATCCCGTCAAGCTCACCCTGAAGTGTAACATCCATAACAATCAGATCAGGTTTATCAGACTGAACTCGCGATATAGCCTCTTCTCCTGAAAGAACCGGCGGAGTTACCTCGAAACCAGCACTCTCAAGCGTCTGTTGTATTGCCATGGTCAAGATAACTTCATCTTCCACAATCATTATTCGGCTCATAGTATCATCTCCGCATTCACAGACCTTTGTAATACTAACACATTAAAGTTCCTCATGTGTTATGTACTCGTAAGCAGCCATCGCCGCGGTTGCTCCGTCGGCCGCCGCTGTAATAATCTGTTTACGCGATGTTGCTCTGATATCGCCAGCCGCGTAAAGTCCCGGTATTGAAGTACCCATATTAATATCAGTTTTAATAGCTTTCCACTCGTCTTTTATGGAATCTGGCAGCATTTCCGTTACGGGATTGTAACCTACAAAAATAAAAACACCATCAAGAGTCAAATCTCTCTCGGAACCATCCACTGTATCCTTTAAAGTAGCAGAATTAACCTTATTCTCGCCATTTACAGAGGTCACAATAGAATTGAATACGATTTCTATCTTTGGATGCTCCATGACCCTGTTGACAAGAATTTGACTTGCGCGAAACTTGTCACGGCGATGAATAAGGTAGACCTTTGAAGCAAACCTGGTCAAAAACAGGGCTTCATCCAAAGCAGTATTACCTCCGCCCACAACAGCTGTTACCTTGTCACGGAAAAACGCACCATCACAGGTCGCGCAGTAAGAAACACCTTTTCCAGTATATTCTTTCTCGCCTGGAACCCCCAATCGTTTATAGCGAGAACCCGTAGCGGCTATAACCGCACGTGCCTCATAAACATTTCCCGAAGCATCTTTGCATACCATTTTATCTTCTTTTTCATCACGTTCTACAGACTGGATATCAGCAGTAATTATCTCGGCACCCAAACGCCGTACCTGTTTTTCCATAGCAGTTACAAGCTCATATCCAGTAATCGGATCTTCAAACCCCGGATAGTTCTCTACATCGGCAGTATTAAGAACCTGCCCGCCCGGCATAAACTTCTCTATCACAAGAGTTTTTAGGCCCGATCGAACAGCATAAATCGCTGCACTCATGCCACCCGGACCGGCTCCCAAAATTATCAGATCATTCATTTAAACCTCCGCAATCAGCAAAACTACAAATTAATTACCCTGCTTGCCCATACATTACAACACAAGACATTTTTGCAACAACAAACAGGCAAAAAACGTTTGCCGTGACAGGGCTTTTTTATACCATGATACAAATATTATAATGCTTAAACAATGAATGTTCCACAAAATATTTAAACAATATATTTGAAAATATAAGCACAAGGAGAGCAATAATGGGTGAAAAAATAAAACTGGAAAAGGGAATTATTACCGCTCCTGACAATCCGGTTGTATTATTTATTGAAGGTGATGGAATTGGCCCCGATATCTGGAACGCGACCCGAATCGTAATTGATGCGGCAGTTCAAAAGGCATATAATGGGAGCCGACAAATAGATTGGAAAGAGATTCTTGCCGGTGAAAAATCCTTTAACAAAACTGGCGAATGGCTTCCTGACGAGACCGTCAATCTTATTAAAGAGTACAAAGTTGCAATAAAGGGACCTCTTACAACACCAGTTGGAGGCGGAATACGAAGCATTAACGTAGCCCTTCGCCAGGTTCTTAAACTTTTTGCCTGTGTTCGCCCCGTACGTTATTTTAGCGGCGTACCCTCTGTACTTAAAAATCCTGAAAGAACGGATATGGTTATTTTCAGGGAAAATATCGAAGATGTGTATTCAGGAATCGAATGGCAGGAAGGAACAGACGATGCCAAAAAGGTTATCGACTTCATCAATAACCAGATGGGCAAGAATATTGCTGCAGATTCCGGAATCGGAATTAAGCCTATATCTAAAACCAATTCACAAAACCTTATTCGCAGCGCCATACAGTATGCTATAGAAAATGACAAAAAATCTGTCACCCTAATGCATAAGGGTAATATAATGAAATTTACCGAAGGAGCCTTTAAGCAGTGGGGCTACGACCTGGTTAAAGCCGAGTTCTCTGATACTGTTATCACTGAGGATGAGCTTTGGGATAAATATGACGGAAAACAGCCAGAGGGAAAAGTGGTAGTCAAAGACCGTATTGCCGATGCTATCTTTCAACAGGTTCTTTTAAGACCCACTGACTATGACGTAATCGCGACACCTAATCTTAACGGTGACTATATATCAGACGCACTTGCTGCGCAGGTTGGCGGGCTTGGTATAGCGCCGGGTGCAAATATTGGTGCCAGCGAAGCCGTATTTGAGGCCACTCACGGAACAGCGCCCAAATACGCAGGGCAAGACAAGGTTAACCCTGGCTCTCTTATTCTTTCCGGAGAGATGATGCTGCGCTTTATGAAATGGAGCGAAGCAGCTGATCTTGTTGTAAGCGCAATGGAAAAGACCATATCTCAGAAGAAGGTTACTTACGACCTTGAGAGACAGATGGAAGGCGCAACACTTTTAAAATGTTCGGAATTCGCGAACGCCATTGTATCTAATATGTAATTTTATTTTCCATGCTTCCTCACAAGGAAGCATGGAAAAATTAAGCCATTATTGATTGCTCATTACAGCCGGATTCTGAACAGATTTATCTTCTTTCACTGTTCGACTGCCACTGGTTTCACAAAGCAGCAGTTCCAGAAGAGGCAGCATTTTTTTTAGTCCGCCGCAGTTGATAATCACCTTCCAGGCTTCTTCAAACTTTTTCCACCCGCCTGCGTAAAGAAGATGCTTCATTTTATGCTTTATCGTATCATGAGAAAACGAAGCTTTGAGGATATTATTCCATTTATAAAATTCTTTATACGACCATTGATATCCGTTTTCCAGTTCTCTTGCAGATAAACCCCTGGTTTTAAATACAACATGCCTTGTGTCATACATATCCCAATTGTTGGTAATTATTCTTCCCCCTTCAAACATTGAATTGTAAAGCCTTGTTCCGGGATAAGGTGTCAATATATGATAGGTAGCTGTTGTGACGGCGTTTTGAATACCCCAGTCGACTGTCCGCTTAAAAACATCCGAAGCGTCATTGTCAAAACCATAGACAAAACTGCCATTAATCATAATACCCAGATCGTGTAATCTTTTAACGGCGTACTCATAATTCTGCTTAAGATTCTGGTATTTGTTACTCTGCTTTAAATTCTCGACAGAAAAGGTTTCAAAACCTAAAAAAAGGCTTCTTAAGCCGGCCTTTGCCGCCTTTGCAATCAGATCTCCCTCTATGACTGATTTTATTGTTGCAGCTCCCTGAAAGACCCGGTTCATGCCTCTCATTCCTTCAAAAAGCTCACTAACCAGTTTAGGATTACCCAGCAAATGATCATCAAGAAAATAGAGGTGTTTCCCGGGCAAACGTGATATCTCTGTCAGTATTTCGTCGACACGATGGGTATAAAAGGATATTCCTCCTTTAAAAAATGAATCCTTATAACAAAAGTCACAATGGTGAGGGCATCCTCTAGAAATAACAAGTGAGTTTGGAACAAGATATTTTTCCCTCTTAATCAAATCTCTTCGAACAGGAGGCAAATTTTGTATTGTACGACCATTACCCGAATAATACCTTTTTTTTACAGTTTTTGATTTAAAATCATTTAAAAATTCTGGGAATGTCTGCTCACCAGGTCCTATGAAAATTGAATCCGCATACTCTTCTGCTTCATCCGGCAAAGCTGTAACATGCAACCCGCCAAGAATCACAAACACACCTTTATCTCTATAATGTTTTGCTATGGAATATGCTCTTTTTGCGTTGGTAATGTATACTTGGATTATTACCAGATCGGGTGAGTCATCCAGATTTAATTTCTCGACATGCTGATCTTGCAAATCAATTTCATCATCTTTATCGAGAAACGCCGCCAATGTAGCCAGACCAAGCGGAGGAAATAAAGAATATTTTATTGGACGCCAAAAAGCGCTTCCCGCTTCTGTCAAAGACGGCAAAATCAATTTCACTTTCATTTAACGCAACCCCCGATTAAACCAGATAATATTGCGAACCCTCCGCTTTCC
>DAOTGZ010000038.1:0-16005 GCA_035447445.1 Spirochaetota bacterium
GCGCATCCAGTTTGCATCACGGCGCGCGAGGTAATCGTTTACAGTTACTACATAAACTCCCTTTCCGCTTAATGCGTTAAGATAAACGGCCAATGTCGCCACAAGGGTTTTACCCTCTCCGGTTTTCATCTCCGCGTTTTTACCCTGATGTAAAACGATACCACCCATAAGCTGAACATCATAATGACGCATACCGAGAACCCGATAGGCTGTTTCACGCACAAGAGCAAAAGCCTCTGGCAAAAGATCATCAAGGCTTTCACCTTTTATACATCGTTCACGCAAATCGAATGAGACGTCCCGAAGTTCGTCATTTGATTTTTTCTGCATTACCGATTCAAAACTGTTTACAGCAGCAACAATCGGCTTCATTCGCTTTACATCACGCTCATGTTTTGTTCCAAAAATCAGACTGACTATTTTACCAAACATCTATTATTCCTTTTTATTATAATCTTTTTATTTAATTACTAACGACCTTGCATGCTTTGCAAAAATACGTCAAGTTAAAGCTGTTTATTGAGGTTTGTTGCATCAAAAAATTAAAAAACTATCAAATTGTCCCTGTGGATAACCTCATCGTAATACTCGCGCCCCAAAACGGAAGCAATTTTGTCCGAACGAACACCTGCTATTTTATTAAGTTCATCATTGCTATAGTTAACCACACCTTTTCCGATAGCTCGATTATTATGAATGATTGATACCGCATCACCTGGACTAAATGATCCTTCAACTGAAACAACACCAATAGCCAACAGAGACTTCTTTTTTTCGGCAAGAGCCCTGTATGCTCCGTCGTCTACAGTAACAGAACCTTTTTCATTCATATTAAAAGATATCCACCGCTTTCGTCCAGGCATGGTGACATCATCGGGATGAATAAAAAGTGTTCCCAGTTTTTCACCAGACACAATTCTTTCGATTACCGATTTCTCGGCAGCAGAAGCGATAACCATCATCTCTCCAGACTTTATAACCTTATCGGCCGCGTTTATCTTGGTTTGCATCCCACCTGTTCCGTAACGCGATCCAGAGCCGCCAGCCATTGCCCGGATATTTTCATCAATCTTATGTACAACATCTATTGGTTCGTCATCAGATAAATCTCTGTAAAATCCATCCACATCTGATAACAGTATCAAAAGTTGCGCCTCGGCCATGTGAGCTACATGAACAGACAGCGTATCATTATCTCCGACCTTTATTTCCTGAACAGCAACGGAATCATTTTCGTTAATGACGGGTACAGCGTTCATCTTAAGCAACGCGTTTATAGTATTTCGCAAGTTCAAAAACCTGCGACGGTTTTTTACATCATCCTCGGTCATCAAAATCTGGCCAGCCATGATACCGTGTTGCTGCATCGCGTGACGGTACGAATTCATAAGCACAGTCTGCCCAACCGCAGCTAATGCCTGTTTAACAGGTATTGCAAGATGCTCAAGAGCAATTTTTGCTTCACCGGCACCGGCAGAGATGGCTCCCGAAGATACAACAATCACCTCATAACCCTTGGATTTAACCGCGGCTATGTCTCGTACAAAAGTATCGATTCTGTTTTCACTTATGCAGCCATTTTCGGTAATCGAAGACGAGCCTATCTTTACAACCACGCGGCGAACATTTTTTAGATAATCTTTTCTTGGCATACTGTTTTCCCAGATATATTAGTGAGTTCTTTAAAATATTCTATTGTTACAATTTTAGTACTTTAGCATGGATTCAACTTCTTTTAGCACCTTATCGGTATTGTAGCCATCAACAGAAGAGACAGCCATAATATTATCCATTTTCAGATCCTTTATGATATCGTCAATGAATCCCTTATCCGGAACCAGATCAGCTTTGGTTAACACAATACGACTAGGCTTGTTTAAAAGAGCCTCGCTGTACGATGAAAGCTCATTACGTAAAAGCGAATAGGTATAAGCTATATCCTCGGATTCGATATCGATAAAATAGAGAAGACAGTTTACACGTTCGATATGTCGCAAAAAGGAGAGCCCCAATCCGCTACCTTGATGCGCGCCCTCTATAATACCCGGAATGTCCGCGATTTTGTACTCTTTTCCCCGAGGGCTTTTAACAACACCGATATTAGGTATCAGTGTAGTAAAGGGGTAGCTGCCTATTTTGGGTTTTGCATTGGTTACAGCTTTCAGAAAAGTGGATTTTCCAGCGTTGGGAAGCCCAACAATACCTACATCCGCTATCAGTTTAAGATTTAAAATAACAGTAAACTCTTCTCCCTCTTCCCCAGGCTGGGCAAATCGCGGGATCTGCATGGTTGCTGATTTAAAAAAAGCATTACCATGCCCGCCCTGTCCGCCACTTGCAATCAATACAGGTTTATCTTCCTCTATCATGTCAGATAAAAGTTCTCCCGTATCTTCACGTATAATTTCGGTGCCAGGCGGAACTTTAAGCAGAAGATCTTCCCCGTCAGAACCGTGTTTGTTTCGGCCCTGCCCGTGCATACCTCTTTTGGCCGCATAAAGGCGGTCCTTAAAATATGACGACAGATTTGTACGGCCTCGGTCGGCGACAAAATAGACATTACCACCCTTTCCTCCGTCGCCCCCGTCAGGGCCACCCTTGGCGATGTATTTCTCACGATGAAAAGAGACCGATCCCGGTCCTCCCTGTCCCGCTTTTATTTTTATTCTAATGGAATCAGTAAATTTTGGCATAACAAACCTGTACTGGTGTTAAAAAAACCGGCACTACTCCGTAAAAGATATAATCCGGACTTTAAACACCATTTTAATTTTTTTATGTAATGCAGGAACTTCATTTTGTACCATTATCATTAGACCTGATTGTCTTACAATCATTAAAAGAATATTGAAAACCTTAAATAATTATTATCAAGGATATTGTTTCAATTTGCCGAGGGGTAAAACTCGAGGCAGACTACAAAACCATGCACGAAAAAGAGCGCAAGAAAACTCACGCTCTTTTAACCAGACAGCCTATATTAAGACGTATTAAAATATTACGCAGGATAGACAGAAACTTTCTTTCTTGTCTTGCCGTAACGTTCGAATTTAACTTTTCCGGTAATCTTTGAAAAAAGAGTATCATCCGATCCTTTTCCGACATTGGTTCCGGGATGAATCTTGGTTCCACGCTGACGTACAAGAATTGTACCGCCAGTAATAAGTTCACCATCAAACTTCTTCACACCAAGACGCTGCGCGTTGGAATCCCGACCGTTTCTGGTAGATCCGCCACCTTTCTTATGTGCCATATCAATTCCTCATTTTATGTAATGTACCTGTACGTTTTGCGGGTATTCACGGGAAACATCTTCTAACCCCACAGCTACCGTCTCCAGAATCACCGAAAACGCATCAACATTATCTATTTTATCAACATTTACCTCAAGCACTCCACCGTCATAAACCGTAAGTGAAACACCAGCGACAAGCCGTGAAGCCGAGATAAAAGTATGCACTAAAACGGAAACAGCCGAACAGACAATATCACTTCCCTTTTTACGGAAACCGGCATGCCCTTCGACCGTTAAAATTCTCTTACTATCTGACGTAAGAGAATAAAATGATACCGTAACCAATTACGCAGTCAGTTCGTCAATCTTGAGAGTAAGATAAAGCGGACGATGGCCAACTGTACGAGTATAGTTTTTACGTTTTTTAAACTTAACGCCAAGGACTTTTTTGCCCTTTACTTCGGATACCACAGAAGCCTTTACGGAAGCTCCGGACACATAAGGTTTACCAAGGTTAACCTTATCACCGTCTACAACCATAAGAACCTTGTCTAAAGTGATAGAAGTCTCAGGCTCGGCCTTGATCTTCTCTATATCAATTGACATACCTTTTTCAACTTTATACTGCTTTCCGCCTATTTCAACAATCGCGTACATTGTTATTACTCCAAATTTAATGAATGTGGGCCCTGTAGGACTCGAACCTACGGCCTACTGATTATGAGTCAGCCGCTCTAACCAACTGAGCTAAGGGCCCCTGATCGCAAGTGGGAACACTAAAACAACAGGCATGTTTTTTGTCAATAAAATATTGGGAGTGGCGAATGAAAAAACATTATGTCTCTAATCGCTTATTCAAATCCAAGTTTTCAAAAGAAGTATATACTAACATACAGGACTCTTTAAGAGAGCCCTGTAATATTTAATCAAATTAATGTGAAAATTTCGTGCTATCAGACCAAGCCTTACACTATCAAGCAAAAATGGTAGCCAATTAATCGCAATATTCGTAAGCTGCGTCAATTACCGATGGATCTACTTTTTTCATCTTAGTTATCCATTTATTACCATTACTTTCCGAATAATCCAAAATCATATAGTTATCATCAAAAGAAACATTAGCGAATTTAATTTCGCCATCGGCGTTTATAAAAGAGTAAATCTTTGTTTTCTCATCCACTGTGTATGTAGCATCATCATCAATACAATAGTACAAGTTGTTTTTTAATGAGTCAAAAGAATATTCTCGACGCTTCCCTTTACTAAACTGAGTATATTTTCCATAAAGGTCATACTCAACAGCCGGAACAAAAATTTCAGTCTCAGTCTCAGTATCAATCCACTCCCAGACACCTTCCATTTTTTCTTCAAGAGTTTTGGTGCTTTCTGATTCATCATCACAAGAGACAAACGAAAGTGAGGCAAAAACAAGAATCAAAAGAAACAACAGTATTTTTTTCATAAAACCTACCTTCTATAATTATTTTTTATCATTATATATATATATATATATATATATATCAAGCAATTTTTAATCATAAGCATTTTGATATTAAGCTTAATAAATCATCAATACTGACATTAACTCACATGTTTTTATTCCATAAACAAACACAATTCTGTAATTTAAGCATGATTTCATCTTGGACCTTAATCATAAATGATAAATATTATCACTAACACGTTATTTATAGAACTTTTCTTGAAAATGTAACGTTTATAGATTTTAAACCATTTATTAATTTTAAAAAAGCATCGTAAAATTATTGCACAAGAAGGCGATGAATATGATAATCATCAAAGATTATAACTGTTCTTTTACCTAAAAAAACATTGATATATTTGAAACCTGTTTTATTATCAGTAATATACATGAAAATTCAGATTTCTAATTTAATCATTTTCGCATCTATCAAAAAACCGTCAAGGAACATGATACCATGATAAAATTCAAAAAAACCCATATTCTGTCACTAATCGCGTCACTAGCGGTTGTTCTATTTATTCATCTTCTCTCAACTTTTAACCTGCTTAACGGGCTTGAAAACATGTCGCTTGACTTTCGCTTTTTTATGCGAGACACAACCCAGAAACCGGTCGACCTTAAAGAGGGAGTTGTGGTTAATCAAAACAACCCCCTCGCCTCTGAAGAGATCATGATAGCGGGAATCGATATTGAAACAATCAGATATTTTGACGAACAGGGAATTCAATGGCCTTTTCCATGGGATATTCACGCAAAAACTACCGAATTTATCGCTACGGGTAATCCCAATACTATTCTTTACGATATAATGTTCTTGGAACAGAAGCCGGGTGAAGATAAACTTGCCACCGCGTTTAAAAACGCTGGCTGTGTTATTCCCGACTACGCCCTTGAAAAAGATACAACTCATCGAAAACCTTCTAACCAAAACGAGAGAATCGCCATACTTGACAATTTTGTTTTACCCATAGCCCCCGAAAAAGCACCCTCAATATTTAAGGAGATAGACGCGCCTATCCCTTCAATAGCCAGCGCCTCCAGAAGTATAGGCTTTGCGAATGTTCTTGAAGATTCTGATAACACGATAAGAAGCACCCTTCTTTATGCACGCGTTGCAGACAAGGTTTACCCGTCGGTTGTTCTCTGTACAATCATGAACTATTACAACGTAACGGTTGACGATCTGGAAATTGTACCGGGATCTTATATACGGATAAATAATCCCGACCCCACAAAGTCAGGAAAACATTATCCTGATGGTATAATCGAGATCCCCATTGATCACAACGGACTTATGCCAATAAACTTTATAGGAACACACGGATCATTTAACAAGGTACCATATTTCTATTTTCACAACGAAGGCTCGATGGAAGGTGCTCTTGGAAACAAGATAGTAATGATCGCGGTTTACGCGGCCTCCGGAATAGCCGACGATATGAAAAATTCACCGTACGGACAGATGTATGGCATTGAGCAGCACGCGCACGCAATAAACACAATACTAACAAACAGCTACCTGTACAAATTCTCTTACAGACAAACACTTGCTATAATTATTTTTATCGCACTTATCTTCGGTTTGCTTATTCCGCGCCTCTCAATTATTAAATCGACCATAGCAACAATAATTCTGGCTATTGGCTATATTTTAACAGCTCATGTTCTTTTCGAAAAACAAAATTTGATTATCGCTTACGCGACACCTGTATTATTTATAATTATTGATCATATTGCCATCACATCGGTAAGGATGTTTACAGAACAGAAAGAGAAGAGAATGATACGTCAGACCTTCTCAAAGTTTGTATCCAAAGCTGTTGTAGACGAACTTTTGCGGGTTCCCGGCAAGGTAAAATTGGGGGGAGAGCGCAAGATCTTGACAGTTCTTTTTTCCGACATAAGGGGCTTTACAACTTTATCTGAAAAACTGACTCCGGAGGAGCTGGTTGCCCACCTAAATATTTACCTGCAGGCTATGACGGATATTGTTATCAAGTACAACGGCACACTGGATAAATACGTTGGTGACGAGATCATGGCTTTCTGGGGTGCTCCGATTCCTCAACAACATCACGCCTATCTGGCATGCAGAGCCGCCCTCGATATGATGACAGAGTTGAACAAGCTTAATGAGAAGTGGGCGTCCGAAGGCAATTCTCATCTTTGTCTCAATATCGGTATCGGTATCAACTCCGGAGAGATGGTAGCCGGCAATATGGGTTCGGCCGCGCGTATGGACTACACACTTATGGGAGATAATGTAAACCTTGGAGCAAGGCTAGAAGGAACAAACAAGATGTATGGAACCGCTGTTATTATTAGCGAATTCACATACGAAATGATTAAGGATGAAAAGATAGTAGTACGCGAACTTGACCTTATTCGTGTAAAAGGAAAAGCAAAGCCAGTGAGAATATACGAACTTGTTGACATTGAAGAGAGACCAGATAAGGGCGTTTAGTCATCGCCAAATTATCTGAACAGCTCAATCGACATATCTGGATCAGTTCGCGATTGAAGAACAGGGCTTGTGAATACTCCTGTCAGAAGAAACTGTCCACTTTCACGACGGATTTTATCTCCATTGTCTTCTGTTAAGCTTATACGAAGCGGCATGCTGTATCCCTCACCAAACAGATAGGGACCGCTACTGCTTATTGAAGCAGATTTTCCCGTTAATAAAGCACTGGTGTAACATGAGAGGCTATTCTTTTTTAAACGATAAGTTGCGTCCGAGAATTCTACAGTCTCGGGTTGTGCCGTAACACCCTCCGATGCAAGAAAAGTATAATATTCGTCAAGAAACTTGGTTCCCTTAACGTATCCGTTTTTTAATGATAATTCAAATGAAGATCTGTTATTCAACACAAGATCACGCAAGCGGTATCCGTCCACACTCCATGAGTACTCCCCTCTCAAGGTTCCACCCACTTCACCTCTTGCTCCAGTATCCTTAAAAAATCTTGCAAAATTAAAATCATAAACTCCGGCCTTGGCCTGGACTTTAGCGTACATTCCCTTAAAGTTTCCGTAAAGATCAAGTATATACTGTGCGTCATATCCCGAGGCACTGAAGGTCTCAGTTGACAGCATTTTATCTTCAAGGATCTGCCTTAGAACGATATTCTTGATTTGCGCATTATTACGAAAAACAAGTGAACCGCATCTGAACGAAAGATCAATGGAGTTATTTGTCAAAAACTTGCCATACTCCTTGTCGGGAAACATGACGCCGTCATATCCCTCTTTTGTGTCGGCAAGACCTGTATTCTCCAGATAAAGTTGCCCCTCTGCGACTAACCGGGTAATCAAGGATGCTTCGAGTTGCTCTGATGAAATATCAATGACAGTGTTTCCAGCTACTGGCACCCAGCTATCAAGTTCTGATTTTATGGTTATTTTATAATCAGAACCGAATGATCGTGCATCGGCTTTGGCATCAAGCTGCTTTTCTGTTCCAGATATTTTCACATCTGTGTTTCTGAAAAATGATTTAGCCAGGCCGTCTTCAATACGCTCGGCAGAAAAATCATTAAGATGCAGAACAACGCTGCTTCTGTTATTTTTACCGCTGTTAATATTATAATCTGTTGAAAAATCAAACTGCAACCCGCCGGAGTAAGAAACATTTTTAACCGGTCTAAATGTTCCGGATAATTGATTAAGATCTATTCTATTTGAACGCGCGTTAAGTTTTAGATAATGTGATAATTCGGTATTTACATATTCGCCCTCGGCCATTATATAAAGATTATCATCATCCAAAAGAAAACGACGTGCTACAACGACCTCCCCTCCGTTTAAGATATCAAGATTCAGGGACGCCTTTAAATTTTTATTATTTACCAGAGTAAAAGAGTCCTCGACTCGGGAAACATTTTTTAGTGATAGCCCTGTAAATGATGATTCAGAATTGATTGTTGCATTATCACGTAAAATATTTACCGCACCCTTTGAACTCATGGCTCCGGCAATTTCGTGACTTAATCCAGATTTGAATTTAAGGTAAGCGTTAAGGTATGTCAGATCCAGATTCACAACGGAATATTCCACACTTGTTCCATGAAACTTACCGTCATTGAAAAATATTGTTCCACCGACAGTAAAAGGTGACTCATCAATAAACGGAGTTCCGCCCTTGTTAAAAGCACCTTTGGCTGAGTACTTTATTTCGTCTCTGGTAATGGCAATATCAAGGTTAAATGAGGAGGCTGTAAAACGTAAAGCATCACTTCTGAAAATTTCACTGTAAGTAAAGGACGAATCACGAATCTTTAGACTTATCTTTTTTTTCGAAAGCTCTTTTGACTGAGCAAACTGCTTATAAATCCCCGTTACTACGGAAAAAGCTTCACCGTAAAGGGCATCGTAAGCCTTATGTATAGTAAAATTGGCCGAATATATACTCACATCTTCAATTTGAATTTCTCCGTTAAAAAGTGAAAAGAGATCAAGTTCGATAACCGTTTTTGGAGAATCAACAAGAAGTATATTGTCATTGAAATCATTAAAAGCCGATATCTTTAAATTCTTTATAACTATATCGCCGCTATAACTCATTCCTATTGAGTCAAAACGAACTGCTTTATCAAATTTGTTCTCTACAAATCCGACAACTAGGTTTCTTAGCAATCCACTGTCGTACCTTTTTTTTAGATTATATGATAAAAACAGAACTGCAGTCAAGGCACATATCGCGCACAAAACAATCAAGACGGTTAATATACGTAATTTATTTTTCAATGGTATTAAATCCTTTCGATAGTTAATTAGAAGCAGTTTTACTGCAAAGATACTTATGGTCTCAGGGACTAACTGCTAAAAGGGTTTGAACTATTTGTCATAAAGTCAAGGAAAATAAGAGTTAAAGTAGAGATAACCCTTGTTATTCAATTTGCTTATGAAAAAATTATGTTGCCAAATTTTAATGATAAGTATTCATGGGGTGAATAATTTTACCACTAGGCTCGGAAGATAATCGAATGATAAACAGTATAGCAGACGCTTTTTTCACCTTTTTTTCACATCACTCACATTTTTTACCCTGGATATCTTTTGGTCTGCTACTTCTTGCCGGTTTGAATCTTCCAATATCGGAAGATCTTGTATTAATCCTGTCCGGTGCTATTACAGCTCTTTACGCGCCCGAACTTGAACACTATATTTTTATTGGATGTTTTTTGGGAGCATACCTGAGCGATATTATGGCCTATTTTATCGGTCGTTGTTTTATACACCGTGTTGTTAATTCGAATTTTCTCTCACATATTTTTCATCCCGAACGAATCGCCAGAATAAACGGTTATTTTCGTAAATATGGAGAAAAAGTCATCTTCTTTGGGCGATTTATACCTTTCGGAGTACGAAATCTTGTTTTTATGACATCTGGGCTCACCCGTGTTCCTCTAAAGCATTTCCTGATAATTGATTTTTTAGCTCTTATCATTACCTCTACAATTCTTTTTCAACTAGGCATCAAATTTGGTGAAGACTATACAAGCCTTCTTAAGATTTTAAACCAGTACAAAACAATTTTCGCGCTTGTAGCCGTGGTCGCGGTAATCATTATCGTTAAATACGAGATTAAAGTTCACCGTAACAAGAAAATTCAAGACTAAAATCGGTCAGTTTTTAATAACACTATCGAACAGGCCTCGACAGTAGTAATGGACGCCTTGGAAAAACGTTTATCCGCGTCAGGGGACACTGTTCCTGGGTTAAAAATAACTCTTTGCGGTTTTATCGCAACTATCTGCTCTTCATAGTTTTTTAATATTACGGGATTAACATATAGTGTAACTGCGTAAATATCTGATAAACCATCCAGATCACGCCTTACCTTAATACCGTCGATCTCCTTATTGAAGGGATGCACCGGTATGACATTAAAACCTTTCTCTTTAAGCAGCTTAAAGGCCATATACGAATAACTATCTTCTTTGCTGCTTGCTCCTATTAAAACGACATTTTTCATAACCGTCCCCCTGGTATATTTATACTTTACCTTTAAAACCATCATCCGACGGTCTTGGTCTATATTGCTTGTTAAAATGAAAATGTCAAAGAAGAAAATACTAATAGTATTACAAGGGTGGTTTTGCGTTTTGACAACCAATAACACGAAAAATTCTTTACAACAACAGCCCTGAAAGAGTCGTATTAACCGAAACAAAAAAGTTTAACAAAAACCAGAGACGGAACAAAATGGCACTTATAACACTTCAGAATATAACCCACACTTTCGGAGCATTACCTCTTCTAGACTCCATAACCGTGCATATCGAACAGGGAGAGAAAATAGCTCTTCTTGGACGCAACGGTTCGGGTAAGTCGACACTCATGAAGATATTTAGCGGAGAAATTTTACCAGATAGCGGAACAGTTATAACAGACAAATATTTCAAATGCGCCCTGATGCCTCAGGATGTGCCATCATCAATCGATGGCACAATTTCTTCTGTAATTTCTTCGGGCCTTGCGGATCCTTCCGACCTGAGTCGTGTTGAGTATATTATTTCTCTTCTTGATCTGGATAAGAATTCACAATTTGAAACTCTTTCAGCAGGCATGAAACGTCGTGTACTTCTCGGATACGCGCTTGTTTCAGACCCCGACCTTTTGCTTCTGGACGAGCCCACAAACCACCTTGATATCGCGTCGATCACCTGGCTTGAAAATTTTTTAGTAAAATACAGGGGCACAATTCTTTTAGTAACACACGACCGTTCCTTTATGCAAAATATTACGAACCGTATTATTGAAATAGACCGAGGAAGACTTTTTGACTGGAAATGCGGTTATAATATCTTTCTGGATCGAAAAAACGAGTGGCTTGAGAACGAAGATACCCAAAACAGAGTCTTTGACAAGAAACTTGCCGAAGAGGAGGTCTGGATTCGCAAGGGCATTAAGGCAAGACGAACCCGTAACGAAGGCCGGGTAAGAGCCCTTATGAAGATGAGAGACGAGCATAAAGCCAGAAGAAGTGCTCAGGGTAACGCTAAAATAGAAGTAAATCAGGCATCTCAATCGGGCAAAATGGTTGTAGAGGCCGAAAACATCACTTTCGGTTATGACAAAACACTTATAGATGATTTTTCCATACGTATTGTTCGCGGTGATAAAATTGGAATTATAGGAGCCAACGGATGCGGCAAAAGCACCCTGATCAGGATAATTCTGGGGCTGTTACCCGTACAAAGCGGTTCTGTTCGGACAGGAGCAAATCTTGAAATCGCCTATTTTGACCAGCTTAGGAATCAGTGTGATGACAACTTAACAGTTATTGATAATGTTTCTAACGGCTGCGAAACTGTCACCATTAATGGACGTGACCGTCATATAATCAGTTACCTTCAAGATTTTCTGTTTACTCCCGAAAGAGCTCACGAAAAAAGTGGCGTACTATCTGGAGGTGAAAAAAACCGCCTGCTACTTGCCAAACTTTTCACCAAACCAGCGAATGTGCTGGTACTTGATGAACCGACAAACGACCTTGATATCGAAACGGTAGAACTTCTGGAAGAACTTATCCTCGATTTTAACGGCACCGTTCTTATGGTAAGTCACGACCGTTCGTTTTTAAACAATACGGCGACAGATATAATCAGTTTTGAACCAGATGGTAAACTTGTTTGCTGCGCCGGCGGTTACGATGACTACCTAAGCCAACGCACTCCCTTAAACACGATTGATGTTAAAAAAACAGAATCAGAAACCACAAAGGCAAAACCCAAAAGTGAAAAAATAAAACTCAGTTACAAAGAAAACATCGAAATAGAGAAACTTCCTCATGATATTGAAAAGCTTGAAAATAAAATAGAAGATCTGCATGCAAAGCTTGGTGATCCCGAGCTTTACAAGACGAATGGAGATTCCGTAAATCAAATCAAGGATGAGTTGGAGTCGCTGGAAGTAGAGCTTGAAACAAAATTTTCACGCTGGGAAGAGTTGGAAGAGAAAAGGCTGCGTGCCGAAACCGAAAGCTGATATAATAACCATTTAAATATCTCTCAATCGATATCAACCCGTACAATAGTATATTTCTCATTATCAGGATCTACTTCAATTTTAAGATAATGACGGCCTATTCCATCATATTTTTCAGGCATGGCGCCT
The DNA here is from genome assembly GCA_035447445.1 of Spirochaetota bacterium. GTDB lineage: Bacteria > Spirochaetota > UBA4802 > UBA4802 > JAFGJZ01 > JAFGRW01. The sequence continues at coordinate 12,843 of DAOTGZ010000038.1, forward strand.
CCGCCTCCCGAAATACGACAATCGATACCGGCAAGAGTATACTTGTAATATGAATGAATATGGCCGAAAAGCAGCAGGTCTGTACCGTTTTCCCCAAGAAGGCTTAACAATTTATACGCCTCGTTTCTGCTTGAAAAAGATCCTCCCCTTGTTCCGGAAGGATCAACAATCGGATAGTGGGTCAATACAATTTTCAGACCATCGGAAAGACCAAGCCAGCCTTCAAGATCATCGTACAATTCATGATAAAGAGCACCCGACGAAGAGTCGAGAAAGACAAATAGCGTATCTCGATAAACAAAGCGAAAAGATGTTCTTCCGAAAACCTGATGCCAATACTTGTATTGTGAATCAAAAGAGTCGTGGTTACCCATGGTTGTATAGAGTGGCACTGCAAGGTATTCCAACTCTTTTATAAATCTTTTAATCTCACTTTTCGTTCCGTTAGAGGTAAGATCACCTGTGGACAATACAAACTGTAAATCATCATCACTATTAATCACTTCAAAAATATCTGAGACCTCTGAAACTGCTCTTTGAACATCAGAAAAAACCGCGAAAACCGGATCTTCTTCTGTATTTTTAAAGTAGATACTGATTTTTTTATTAACAGGAACTTCACACTCGAGGCTATATTTGATACCGTTTTGATTTTCACTTAAAATTGTTACCGAATCATCGGATAAAGCGTAAGTATTTCTAACAGAATTAGAAAGCACTATTTGCCACGCCGAAATTCCCGATTTACCCGGATCTATCACAAGTTCTATTTGCGGCGCGCTCTGATGAATTTCCAGTTTTCCCGGCTCAATGTTTTTTATAACTCCGAGCCCCGAAACAACTTCGACTTGCGCTCCGTCTACAGAAGCCTTACCAACTTTTTTATCAAGCTCATAATTTTCATTTTGAGGCACATCACACGACAGAAGCGCCAGAATAACAAACAGTATAGAATATTTTGTCATTAAATCTCCAATATGTAAATATGACTTTTGGCAATCCAATAAGATTTATTAAAAACGTTTAAAACGATAATTTTCCACTTAAAGAATAGAAACTAGCCGTTCCAAGAACCGCTTTTAAACTTATTCCAGTATTTTGCCATGGATAAACCGTAACTGAAGCTCCAACATGTCCCAAGAATCCGCTCGGCAATCCACCATAGAAGGTATCACGCCTGTGGTTATAGAACAGATAGATATCGGCTTTCGAATCTGAAAGATCTCCTGTAAGAAATCCAACCCCTGTCTCGAAAAGAATTTGATTAGACGTAATCGCCGGAAGAGTCTCATCAAAATCGAAATAGACCCATTCCCTATTGAAACCGACTTCATAAACGAAATAGAGCCCTCTCGTCGTTTTCCACAAAGATCCACTGTTGATTACAGTTCTAAACGATATATCCGTTGAGTACTTGTAAAACCCGTCACTGTTAAAATCGTAATATCCGGCACGAACAATAGCATCCGATTTAAAAAATGTAGCGTAATTCTCAAGAAGATGCCCCTTTTGCCCGGCAAATCTGTATTTTGCCGATAGTTGATAATGCCTTGTATCATCATCTATGGCACTGTTTATCATTGGAGATATAACGAATCTTTTATAATGATAATCGAATCCTGCTTTCGCCAAAAGAGAATAATCAAAAGCCGGATCGTTTGTATATTCCAAACCGGCATTCAAAGTTACTGTCTTGTTTTTATCCGTAAACCAGTCACCTTCCGAACGGTATCGCCCGATTGTAACACCGTAAAAGTCGGCGATAAAAGGTAAAACCAGAAACGAAACCCCAAAAGCCGCGAAAGGCACCAACGGACCAGTATAATCACGAGGTGCCCCACCATCTGCAAGAATATAACCCGATCCCGCCAGCATCAACAAGCCTACCCCTTCGATAAGAAGAAGCTCACCTGCCGTTTCGCGCTCACCTGCCACAAAATGACCGGCTCCATGTAAAACTGACCCTGGAACTACAGCGGCAACAGGTGGCAAAATCACCTCTTTATAAGAAGACTGTTCTTCAGCAGAGAGTGCGGTATCTAAATTCAGCAATAACAAGAGCAGCAGATAAATTACGAGCCTTTTAAAAAGCATTTAATTAAACCTATTCATTGAGTTCCATTATTCAGTAATTATTTTAACGTCTACAAAACAATCTATTCAATCGAAAAGTACATCTTTTTTTCATTACAAAATGGTATTTTTTTAGACCTTTTTTATACCTCTTTTTTTCAAGATTATTATTTTACAATAGTGACATCTCCATTCCAGAATAATATCTGCGACGTTAACGATAAAATGTAACACATGTAACATTTTTTTTGAATCTCATTAAAACATCTTGACTTAAATAACAGCTGTAACCTATTTAAATACAGGTAACGCGATATTTTACCAGAAAACCAGATATGACGCGTTAATGCCATATCTAATTATTTGAGAAGCTGGAGGCCTCAGATGAATTATTCCTTTTTAAAAACTACACTATTGCGCAAACCAGTACTGTTTGTACTTTTAACATCTGTTTTTATTTCATGTTCACGTGATCCATTAAAAGAATATGATTCTCAAATTGAAACTGATCTTATGCCTATTAAGGAATTTTACAAAGATGACTTTCCGATTGGTGCCGCGATTGAACCTTTTCAGGTCGAAAAGGCGGAGGGAGCTCTTCTTCGTTATCACTATAACAGCATAACCTGTGAAAACGCAATGAAATTCAAGTCGATACACCCGAAACAAAAGGTTTACAACTTCAAGGCCGCGGACAAGATTGCCGAGTTTGCAAAACGCTATAACATGAAAATGCGCGGGCATACCTTTGTATGGCATCACCCTGCTGAACAGGTATTCTGGATTTTTTTAAACAACGATGGTTCCAAACGTTCTCGAGAGAGTGTTCTTGAACTTCTGGGTGAACACATGCAAACACTAGTTGACCGTTACGGCGATACCATCTACGCTTGGGATGTTGTTAACGAGGCCATTGACATTGCAGAACCCGACAATATGCGAAAATCACAATGGTATCACTCCATAGGCCCTGACTATGTCACAGAGGCTTTTAAACTTGCACGAAAAGCCGCACCAGACGCGCTTCTTTTTTATAACGATTACGATTTTTTTAACCCGATCAAACGTGACGCGATTTATGATCTTGTTA
>DAOTGZ010000039.1:0-15591 GCA_035447445.1 Spirochaetota bacterium
ATTATTATCACGCAACATCTGAGTATTTGCAGTTAAAGCTCCACCCGGCATTGGTGAAAATGGTATAAGTGGCTCAACAGCTTTGGCTTCCGGAGGCATAAAATAGTCCGCCATGCACTCTTTGAAAACCTCTTCGGCATCACGCATCTTGTCTATATCAATGCCAAGATCCCAATCAGAACCCCGTAGTGCATGCCACATTGAAATAACATCACTCTGACATGTTCCACCAGATACTGGGGCCATCGAAAGATCAAGACCGTTTGCACCACCTTCAAGCGCAGCCATATACTGCGAAATACATGTACCGGCAGTATCGTGCGAATGAAATCGAAGAGGAGTTCCAGCAGGAAGCATCTCTTTGGCTTTTTTTATTGTTTCAAAAACTGTTTTAGGAGTCGAAGTACCGGAAGCATCCTTAAAACATACAGAATCAAAAGGAATACCGGCATCAAGAATATCTTTCAACGTTTTTGCATAAAACTCAGGAGTATGAGCTTTTTCTGCACCAGGTGTTCCCGGAGGCAAGCTCATAAGTGTAACAACAACCTCATGTTTTAAACCCGCATCATGGATACACTGTCCAGAATAGATAAGGTTGTTTACGTCATTTAATGCATCAAAGTTACGAATTGTTGTAATTCCATGTTTCTTAAACAGTTCCGCGTGCATTTTGATAATATCACGAGGCTGAGAATCAAGCCCAACAACATTTACTCCTCGGGCAAGAGTCTGAAGATTAGCGTTAGGACCCGCAGTTTTTCTAAACCGATCCATCATTTCAAAAGCATCTTCATTACAATAGAAATAGAGCGACTGAAAACGTGCTCCACCACCTGCTTCAAAATGGTTAATACCTGCATTAACCGAAGCCTCTACAGCTGGAAGGAAATCATCTGTAAATACACGCGCGCCGTATACCGACTGGAAGCCGTCACGAAACGCGGTTACCATAACATCTACATTCTTTTTTGCCACTTTGTATACCTCTTTACTTTTTCATCGAATATGCGGCCGCAATAGCAACAGCAATCTCTTGAGTATTGTCTCCCGAAGCCGGAGCAGCCTTCTGCTCTTCAGGTTCAGGAAAGTACTTATTAAGTTGTGTTAATGTAATTCGAAGTAAACTCATCGCGAAAACCATCACGACAAGAAACATAAAAACGACAGAAACACCTATTACCATAAACTCTAAGCCCTGGATAAAGCTTTCCATACCATGTCCCCCAATACAATATTTTGTAAACCTTCCGATCCATTATCAATTATCAGTTCACCCTTTGGCGAAACATCGACAACATTACCGGTTACGTTCACAGTACCGTTTTCTATACTAACCTCTTTGCCAATAAAAGGAAAAAAGGAAAGGTAACTATCTCTGATTGCTGAAAAACCTGTTTCACAAAACAGGTCATAATACTCACTGTAAAGCTCTGCTATCTTTTGAATTATCTCTTCACGGCTTTTCTCTCTTCCACACTCGTCATAAAGAGACGTCACTGCCTGCTCACGGTCAAGAGCTTCTTTGGGCAAGGCCCCAATATTAAGGCCTATTCCTACAACAATACCATTGAAGTTTGATCCTGTAAATGATGATTCACTCAAAATTCCGGCAATCTTCTTCTCATTTACAAGAATGTCGTTTGGCCATTTTATCTGTGGTGTAACACCAAGATCGTTTATTATCTCCGCAAGAATCACGCAAAACAATTGGGTAAAATTTACTAATGGAAGTTTTTTATAATCCTGTTCCGGCTTAATTATTACAGAGCAATAGAGGTTCTCAGGAGTGTCAGAAATCCATTTGCGGTTTAACCTTCCCCGCCCAGACGTCTGAATATCAGAATAAACAAGGGTATTGTGAGTAAACATGTCAATATTGGCCAATGCATAGCTATTTGTAGAATCGACCGTATTTAGTTTTTTTATCGCAAACCTAAAATTTGACACGATTATTACCCCTCAACAATCATAACTATAAAACAACTTTTTTTTGTCAAGTGGGTAACTGTAATTATTATAAGAATAGTGCTATATTAACGGGGAAATAATATTTAAACAGTATCAATATTATAATCCTCAGGATCAAATACTGCACTGCTCTTTGTCTTTTCTTTTACAGTATTTTGCAATATTTCGGCAAGCTTTCCATTAAAAAGATGTGACAATACATCTGGAATAATCACGGAATAGGCACAATCACGGCTCACCTCTCCATTTAGCAATAGCGCGGGGTAATGTTTAGACAAATAAGACACCTCAGCCGCCGAATCTTCAGTTTCCCAACCATGAGCCTCTACCACACCTGAACCGTTTATCCAGCTTGCCGTACCGTAGCTGCTTGAAGAGAAGTAAAGCTGTTCAATAACACGATTCTCCTTATTAACAGTAATTCTTAATATGCAATCTACAAAATCAGGACGTAAATAAGATACAAAAATGTAGGTTTGGTAATTTAGATTCTCTTTTACTTCTTCTAACTCCAGTTTCTTTTTATTTAACGCCACCTACTCCTCCTGATAGTAACTGCCTAAAAATTCTTTTAGCCGCGACATGGCCTCACCAAGTAAATCGACATCCGGAAGAAATACAATTCGAAAATGGTCAGATTTCGGCCAATTAAAGCCACTCCCCTGTACAATAAGCATTTTTTTATGCTGCAATAGATCGAAAGCAAATTTGATATCACTCTTTATTCCAAATTTTTTCACATCAATCTTTGGAAACATATACAATGCTCCCTTTGGTTTAACACAGCTGATTCCTGAAATAGAGGTCAGCAAATCATAACAGACCTCCCGTTGCTTGCCAAGACGACCCGAAGGCAAAATAAGATCATTAATACTTTGGTACCCTCCCAAAGCCGTCTGTATTGAGTATTGAGAAGGAACATTGCTACATAATCTCATATTTGCCAATATGTCCAACCCATCAATAAAATCTTTAGCCATGCTCTTTAAACCGGTCAGTACCATCCAGCCAGCTCTAAAACCCGGCGCCCTGTACGATTTTGACAATCCATTGTATGTTATTACAAGCGTTTCATCGGTCATCAGCGCCGGTGAATAGTGCTTGTTATCATCATACACAATCTTCTCATATATCTCATCAGCCAAAAGTACAAGCTTATTCTCTACTGCCACTTTTACAAGCTGTTCAACAATTTCTTTTGAGTAGACACTACCTGTTGGATTATTGGGATTTATAACAACAATAGCCTTTGTTTTATCGGTAATCTTAGAACGGATATCATCAATATCGGGATACCAGTCTGACTGCTCATCACATATATAATGAACCGGTTTGCCACCTGAAAGAGAGACAGCTGCCGTCCATAAAGGATAATCGGGTGCCGGAATAAGCACCTCGTCTCCGTTATTAAGTAAACCTTGCATTGTCATAACAATTAATTCACTTACGCCGTTTCCAATGTAAATATCCTCAATATCCGGCTCAAGAAGGCCTTTTTGCTGATAATACTGCATCACAGCTTTACGAGCTGAAAACAATCCTTTTGAATCACAATATCCTTGTGATTTAGGCATGTTTAATATTACATCGTGGATCATCTCATCAGGCGCCATGAGTCCAAAAGGCGCAGTGTTACCTATATTAAGTTTTAGAATCTGAAATCCCTCCTCTTCGAGCCTTTGAGCCTCCTTCATAACAGGGCCTCTAATCTCATAACAAACATTTTCCAACTTTTTTGATTTATAAATTTTTTTCATTTAAATTCCACCTCGAAATATTGCTGAATACCTTTTAACTATTTCTGACTAACGATTACCCTTATAAAATTACGGCATAAAAAAAGACCCCTCTACGGAGCCTTTTTCGTATCTATAAATTGTTTTATAGTTTACAGCTCACGCAGACCACCGGATTTTCGTTTCTTCGCGGCTTTGGCCGGAGCAGCAGATTTAGATGCACTTTTTTTCGCGCCAGACTTGGAAACAGACGAAGCTTCCCCACGCTTAACTTCGATACCCGCAGTCTTATCCGGAACCTGTCCAACACGGTCAAGAATCTCGATTTCCTGTGAAAAGAGCCAGTAAAACTTGAAGTTTTCACGCTCATCTTTTTCCGTCATCATCTTCATATATATGGTAAAAATATCGGTCAGAGCGTTCCAAAAACAGTCATTCATAAGATCGTACTTTGTTAAAAGGGCAATGATCTGTTTGGTAACCTCGCGAATAACCTCTTTTTCGAAATATTTTTTCTCCATGCCACCTTCTACGAGGTCAACACAGGTATACACAATTTTATTAGCGATCTGAGAAGAAATAAATTCGTAAGAATGCGCCTTTTCCACAAGATGACTCAACTCCTCGATGTAAAGTCTTAACTCAGGATTAGGATCAGACTTAAATTTCTGAACATAACTCTCGATAAGGTTAGAATAAAGTATTATTCCAAGCTCATACATGGTAAAATCAACATACTTTGAGTACTTTTCTATACCAAGTCGCTTGGTATAATTGTAGAACTCTTCAAATGCCAGATTTCTCAACTCGTCCACATAGTTCCTCATATATTTTGTGAGTGTACCCGCAAGGCGCTCGCGGTACTCTTCATCAATGCCATATCGTTTAACAACGTCCATAACCATATCAATCTGATAGATACAATACTCCTGCAAATCAGCCTCAGGCACATTGTTTAAGAATATTGTTTCAACAAAAGCATCAATCATTAGCAAAGAGGTTTCTATCGCGACATCACGGATATTTTCGTTTTCACCAAATCCGATAGCATCACAGTCATTTAATACCTTGTTCAGTACGATCCAGTATTTTTCGACAAGCAGATGAGATTCCCTATCTTCCTTGACTGCAACAAGAGCATCATAGTTATCCTTGATATCCTTGATAAAAAGACTTTCGATGTGATTGTTAAGAAAAGCCCTCGAAGACATATTATTTGTATTTGAAACGACTGGCATTTTTTTGCTCCTTGGTTAGAGTCTTGATCTATTATTACAACATCCCTTTAAAAAAATAGTGACCATAAGAACATCAACTGTATATTTGACAGCAAAGCTATCTTTTTAAAATTTCAGGTGTCCTTTATAAGATTCCCTGACGAACAATGGTATTTTAGATATCCATAGGTAATGAAACAGGACTTTTTATCAACTGTCAAGTTTTTTACATCAAGATAGCTATTAATTTTAAGGGTACTGTTTAAAATGAGTAAACCGGACGAAATATTTCTCAAGAAAATGATAAAACATTGCGGCAAAACGATAAACAGACATAATCTTATAGAAGCAGATGACCATATACTGTTAGCCCTATCGGGCGGAAAAGATTCACTCGCTCTACTCGACATAATTTCCCGCCGCCGCAAACATCTACCGATTAATTACAAATTAACAGCTGCCTTTATTAATATAATCGGTATTACAGATAACGTAGACCAGTCAAAACTTAATCTTTTTTGCAAAGAACGGGACGCCGGTTTTATCAGCCAATCTGTCGATGTCGATTTCACACAGAATACCGACCCCTGTTTCGCCTGTTCATGGCATCGTCGCAAGATACTGTTTGAAATGTGCCGAAAAATGGATATTAAAACACTAGCTCTCGGGCATACGCTAGACGATACATCGAACACGCTTCTTATGAATATTTTTTTTCAGGGAAACATCTCCTCTATGACACCTTCACTTGATCTCTTTGATGGAAATCTAAAAATAATACGCCCTCTTATCGAAACAGACGAGAAGAATATCACACACTACTGTAATCTTCTCTCGCTACCGATCCAAAAAGGGAAATGTCACTACGGTAAAGCCCAAAAACGCAATCAAATTGATAAAATAATCAAAGAGATCGAAAAAACACATCCCCAAGTTCGAAATAACATATATTCATCTCTTTCAAACATCCGCTCAGATTATCTCCCAGAACAATTCTGAATTGACGACCATGCCATACCCGCTTCTATTTCCGGAAACAAAAGCATGATAACAGCCGTTATGGGCGACAACACCCCTCTGACACAGCGTCTAAGCAAAGGTGAATTCCTAACAACTTGAGCAACTGGAGGCGAATAACGGTAATAGTACTTAACAAAAATCCTTCCAATTCCATTCTCAAGAAGCACTCGATCTCTGAACACCCGCAAAATTCTGACGTGTCTTTCTGCCAACGACCCGAAAGCGGCAGTAGCGATAAAGCAGTGATCTTCTTTTCCTTCCAGATAATCCTTGAAGGCATCAATATCAAGAGAAACATCGATCTCGGCATCATCTACTTCCCAGCACTCTATTCCGGCGCAATACTCTTCACTATGTATATAAATATCGTCTCCGCCGGTCACAGCAATGCTTTCTCCTTCCACTTCATAATATGCACGAGCCGAGTATTCACCATCAGCCATATTATTCAAAACAAAACTACCGTCTGAAACAGTATATTCACCGATTAATACCGCATTATCGCCAATCAACCCCTCGAAAAGCTCTACTTTAACGTCGTAACCGTTACTTACAAAAATTTTAACCGAACCGCTAGTTGGAGGCATCAATTGGCAATCAAGGGGCGGCATCTCACAATCATCTTCACCGCCATCACTGTCATCGCATCCGGAAAAAAGCATAAAAAAAATCAGAACAATGAAAATTCTACCAATATGTTTTTTCAATTTAAAACCTCCTAAACAAATAAACAGACGTAAATTTTCCCTTTGGCTAATAATCGTCAAAAAACTCCAAATAGAATCGATCCGTATCCTCTGTTAGCAGGCACATTTTCAATTGGGAGATATTCATATCCTATTTTAAATAAAATATTCAGTCCCAGTTTACCCCTAAAGCATATCCCGGTACGAAAAACCGGGAAAAGATGGTGATTGCCATCATAAACAGAAACTCCACTATATTTACTGATTGAATAACCGCCACCCCCTTCAACAAACAGGCCAAATTTCTCTGTAAAAAAGAAGCTTTTTGAAAGAACAGTTCCAATATTGAAACGATACTCATCATACTGAAAGTATGCTCCGGACTCTTCTTCAAAGACAGTTTTGGCAATAGGGCGAAATGAGAAAAAAGGTAAGATATCCAAGCCTAAATCTTTATTTAACGGGAAAGATGCATCAAGCTGAAGTTGAAGATCCTTTGTATTAGCATCACCACCTATACCACCGCCTGTAAAAGCAAAGGCGTCAAAACTTGCCAGCATAAACAGAACAGTAAAATATCCAAAAAGCATAAGGCAATTTTTCATTTTAGCCCCCATTGTCCAAATGAGACACAAATATTGATCCTAATATAAAGCACCTGACCGTAAAATCTACAAATTCAATTCAAGTAATCAAACTTTTTTTATTAATGTTCTGTCCTCTGTACAACTGGTATGCGTCTTCCTGTACCAAACGCCTTCGAGGTAACCTTTAGTCCGGGAGCTGCCTGCCTTCTTTTATACTCGTTTCGATCAACCGTCTTAAGGATGTGGTTTACCAACTTCGGCTCAAAACCTTTGCTGATTATCTCATCACAACTATAACGCTCACTGATATAAAGACGTAATATCTCATCAAGCTGATCATAAGGTGGCAAAGAATCCTGATCTTTCTGATTTTCACGAAGTTCGGCCGAGGGGGGTTTTTTAATCGTATTCCAGGGAATGATCTCCTGTTCTTTATTTATATATCGGCTCAGCTCAAAAACAGTGGTTTTTGGAAGATCCGATATCACAGCAAGACCGCCGCTCATATCGCCGTAAAGAGTACAATAACCCATTGCAAGTTCGGATTTATTTCCGGTTGTTAAAAGAAGTGCGTTAAACTTGTTGCTCATTGCCATAAGCAGCGTTCCCCGTATGCGAGCCTGAATATTCTCTTCGGTAACATCCTCCTTGTATCCTGAGAACAGAGGGGATAGCGTATTCAAAAATTGATCATGAAGCATTTTTATAGGAACAGTTTCTATTGTAATCCCAAGATTTTCAGCTAATTTAACAGAATCACTCACGCTGCCCTCAGAAGAATAACGCGAAGGCATTGTGATCCCCATAACATTTTCGGCACCGAGAGCATCTACCGCAATTACTGCTGTTAATGCCGAATCGATCCCACCGGATAATCCAACTATTACCTTACTGAAACCACATTTTCTTACATAATCACGAACTCCCAAAACAAGCGCCGACCTCAGATTATCAAGAGAATTAAAACTGAAATTTACAGGCTTGATAGAACTTTCACCGGAGATATCCGCGATAATAACATCTTCTTCAAATCTTTTTGCAAGAGAAACAATATTACCATCTTTATCAGTAACAAATGATGTACCATCAAAAATCAGCGAATCATTTCCCCCTACCTGATTACAGTAAACAACCGGGATCCCCGAATTACGTGAAAGCCCTGATATAAAAGAAATTCTATGTTCTCCCTTTCCCGATACAAAGGGAGAGGCTGAAATATTTATTATAAAATCACAACCTCTCTTTACAAGTTTATCAAAAGGGTCAAAATCATAACTACGATTATCCATAAACATTTTATTGACCTTGGAACTATTCCAGATATCCTCACAAATCGTTAATCCTATTTTTTTTCCTTTGTACTCAAACGGTTCAAAACAGTCAAATTCCGAAAAATACCTGTGTTCATCAAAAACATCATAGGTTGGCAACAGCCCCTTGTGCTGAATACCTGCGATTTTTTTATCAATAGCCAAAGCTGCACTGTTATATAGAACACCCTTTTCTTTATATGCAAAACCAAAAACTATCGCTATCCCCTCTGCATACTCGGCAATTTTTGTGGCAGCATTTAAATTGTCTTCCAACAGTTTGCGATTTTCAAGTAAATCCATGGGTGGATAACCTATTACAGATAATTCTGAAAAAACAGCAATATCCACTTTGCCTTTAAGATTATTTACAGCGTCAATTATCTTTGCGCTGTTATACCTGATATCACCGACGATATAGTTTAACTGAACAACTGCAATTTTCATATTTCTATCCATTAAGAAACTATGTAAGATAAACTCATTAAAAAGGAGGGTAAAACCATAATACGGAAGGTGAAGGTCGGAGCATGACTATTGCAAACATAAAAGGATCAGCTTACTACAAATGATCTGATACTTATGAAGAGACGACTCCAAAAAGAAAGTTTTTAGCAATAGAATCAATAATCTCACGATTTAATATATTTTCGCCTCTAACCTCGTACTCATGCAAAAGCAAAAGCACCCCACCTATAAGCATACCAGCTGAAACCTCTTCACTAATGTCAGATTTATAGAATCCTTTCTCTTTGAAAACTTTAAAATCTCGAACAAGTATTCTATTTATATATGCTACAAAATTATTCACATGATTGACAACATCTTCATCTATGCCAAAAATTTCCTTGTACATCAGTTTAATTACAATCGGTTCTGACAAAATTGCCTTTATACACGAGGCTATCCTGTTACTGACAAATTCGTGCATCAGCTCTTTTCCAGGTTTACCTTCAAGGAAAAAATCAAGATCATCCACATCAAATATATCATCAAATTTTTCTTCGACAGATTCCAAAACTGCGTACAGAATTTCCCTTTTATTACCAAAATATTGATAAACAGTGCCTCGTGCTATCTCAAGAGTATCACAAACCTGACCTATATGAGTGCTTTGAAAGCCATTTTTAATAAACATCTCTTTGGCAACATCCATTATCTGCTGCTTTCGTTTTTGTCCTTTGGCAGGCATTATCTATCTCCCTTGCTAAAACCGGGGTAAGTTATTGAAGATTTCTCGAAGGACTCCGCTTTTCTTACCCGTATTTCCTGTGTAATTGGAGTTAACAGTTCTCTCAATTCACGGGAAATAATATCGGCTCTTTCTCTCAGCTCTCTACTCATATACCTACCTGCTGACCTTATATAGTCAACAATTTATTTGTTCAATTTTGTTAAAATGTTTACTTAATTTTATAAATATTACCATTTTATGGCAAATTTCATTCCAGTTATATAATATGATTATCGGACTCCACAAAATGATTGTTCATAATATTTTTAGCTCTCCTACTTTATTTCATTATCCGTTTTTTCCGATACTAATTATAAACGGAACATTAAACCAAACATGAAAAAAATAAGATGTGCGATAGCCGGTCTCGGCCGAATCGGTTGCGAACTTGAAAATGACCCGAAACGAGAAAAACCGGCCACTCATGCCGGAGCCGTTAATGATCACCCCGATACTATTATTTGCGCGGGAGCGGATACTGATCCAGAAAAAAGAAACAATTTCACTTTAAACTGGGGTGTCCAGAATGTGTATGAATCTCTCAATGAACTTCTATCTAATGAACCGGTCGACATTGTACAAATAGCAACTCCCCCTGAAACTCATCTTCAACTTGTAAAAACTGCTGTTGATTATTCAGTTCCGGTAATAATACTCGAAAAACCTGTAGCATCCACTCTAGATGAGGCTCGACAGATAGTTACTATTGAAAAAAACTCCAAATCAAAGATAGTTATTAATCATGAAAGACGATACAGCCTACAATATCGTCATGTTAAACATCAAATTGAATCTGGTCAAATTGGTGCACTCTATTCAATAAACGCAAAATTATGTATAGGCAGCAAAAGAACAGTCGCCGACATGCTCTATGATGACGGCACACACATGATTGATCTCTTATCTCACCTTACGGGAGAAGCTCTTGTTCCATATAATGTAAATCTCGCACATAACCGGACTGTAGCTTTCGTTTACGGTAAATGCGGTGATACTCCTGTAACACTAGAGGTTGGTGCTGGTCGTGATCATCTCATTTTTGAACTGGATTTCTCATTCTCAAACGGTCGTATCAGAGTCGGTAACGGTTACTTTGAGGAATATTGTAGCCAGGTGAGTCCCTTCTACAGCAATTACCGGTCTCTGGTCAAAAATAGCACACATTTTCCCAAAACCGAATATTTTAAACTTATGTTTAAAGAGGCAGTCGACATTTACAAAAATGAGAAAGAGTATACTGTTTCCAGTACAGAAGACGGGCTTTCGGCAATTACGGTTATAGATCAGATTCTAAACTGGTAATTGTCGGCATGTTTTCTTGATTTTACTGGCAAAATAACTACCCAAGGTATACCCGAGAAATTTCGGGTAACAACATCAATAAACAGATATGTCTTTGCAGCCTAAAAAATTATTCATGATATTTTATTGCCTTTTTTGTAGATATAAGCTATAATATATTGAACGGCTTTTTACATATAGACATTACAACGGGAAACTAATGGATAAACCAAGTATACTAGTAGTGGAAGACGAGATAATAATCCGCCAAATGCTCGTAAATCAGCTGAAAAAACTCGATTGTAACGTAATAGCCGATGTCTCTTCGGGCGAAGAGGCTGTAGAAATTGCTAATTTCCCTGATAAAATTGATCTGATCTGTATGGATATAAACCTAAGTGGCTCAATTGACGGCATAGAGGCTGCAGAAATAATCAGTTCGCAACGCGATGTTCCAATACTTTTTCTTACAGCATATGAGCTACCAGTATCTATCGATAAAAAAATAAGTAATTACGGTTATATAGGCAAACCAATCCCCATGGAAAAACTTCGTGACTTTATTTTTGACATAAAAGGGTAATCAGCCATCGATAATTACCGCATAAAGACCAATTTTCTTCTTTTTACCCTTTAATAAAATTTCATCAAGCTCTTTCGTAATAATTGTCTCGTCCAAACAATTTTTTACTGATTTCGATATTATAAAATTTTCACCTGTCTCCTTACACGCCCCTTCAATACGGCTAGCTGAGTTCACAGTATCTCCAATAACTGTATATTCCAGTCTGCTTTCAGTTCCAACATTTCCTGCTACAACAGGACCATAGTCTATACCTATCCCTTGCCTGATCGGTTTAAGCCCCTGCTCCATTCTAGATAAATTAAGCGAGGAGAGTTCCTTTTTCATCTCGATACCCGCCTTCACAGCACGCAAGGCATCATCATCTGACACCTCCGGTGTTCCGAAGGTGGCCATTATTCCGTCACCTATGAACTTGTCCAACGTGCCTCCATGATGAAAGATTGCTTTAACCATACGGCTCTGATACTCAGATAACATGAGTAAAAGTTCTTCCGGTTTCATGGACTCACTAATTGAAGTAAAATCCCTTATATCGCAAAACATAACTGCTACTTTCTGCAAACGTCCGCCAGGTTTCAAAAAGGTCTCCTCGGAATTGATGATGCTGCCAACAACATTGGGAGAAAAATAACGCTCCATTTGCGAATTTGCCCTAGACAGAGTTACAGCCTCTAGAATAGTTCTGCGTGCCGCTGCAGTAATAAGTGATAGAAAAATTCCGGCTAATATCACAGTACATATATTGGTTAAAACAAAATATATTGGGCTAAATGCCTCGCCCATAAAAATGTCCAGAAAACTGTAGCTGTATACTGTCTGGGGGTTTAAGACTATTATCACAAAAAGAAGCACAAGTATCATTGAAGCCCCCGTCATTATTATTACTGGATACCTAGGACGTAAAGCAAGACTGTTGACAATCATAAACAAAAAGATTGTTACGGACAGTGCACCCTTAACCATAAAGGCAGGCGTTGTATTCACTGCACCTACAGAGATATACCAAATAAAAGGAAGTAAACCGATGAGTATTACGTCCATTAGCGCACCACTAGTTCCGGCAACACGTATAAGTGATTCTTTGCGGAGCATAAACATAAAAATCACGGTCGAGATTACGGCAATGAACAAAATTGAAGCAACAAGCACTAACTCAAGTTGACTCTGATAAGTAAAAAGATGTCCGGCAAGTAGAGCAAGAAACCACATAATACGAAACACCATTGTAATTTTAAGCCCCTGCCTCTCCTTTTGCAGAAGCAACACACCGGTACTTGTTGGTAAACCGTTTTGAATTATCCTACGCATACACTATCTCCGTGACAAACTTTTGATGAACAATAGTAACATTAACACCGTAAAATAGTCTATTAACAATTAGACGCAAACAAGGTTTTCAAGGCTTAACAAACAAATTTTTTAGAAATTGTGGCAATTTGAAAAAGTGTTGCCATGTAATTTCGCATTGTCCTAACTTGACTTGTCTTTTGCCATTTGAAGACAATTTATTACAGCCCAGATTTTTTTTCTGTTTGGCCAAATAATTGATTTTTCCTGGAGGTCTTTTATGTTATATTTCGGATTGGATATCACCTATTGGTTAATAATGATACCATTTTTTCTTTTTGCCTTATGGGCTCAATCCAGAGTTAAAGCAGCATACAAAAAGTATTCTCGTATTGCCATTTATAACGGACTCACTGGAGCCCAAACAGCCCAGCAAATACTTCTTAACAACCGTATCACAGACGTTCGCGTAGAGAGGGGATCAGGTCTTCTTTCTGACCACTATAACCCTTCAAAAAAGGTGATAAGATTATCACCTGGAGTTTATGACAGCAATTCAGTCGCAGCAGTCAGCATTGCAGCGCATGAAACCGGTCATGCCATACAACACGCAAAGGCGTACTCTCCTCTTGCTTTAAGAAGCGTGCTGGCTCCGACAGCTTCTATTGGATCAAATTTTGCCTTCATTATTATTTTTGCGGGCTTGCTTATTAATATGGCAGGTTTGATAAAATTCGGTATCGCCCTGTTTGCGATTGTTGTATTCTTTCAGCTTGTTACATTGCCGGTTGAATTTGATGCATCTGCCAGGGCAAAGAGGGCACTGGTTTCGTACTCAATGGTAAACAATACCGAACTGAAAGGAGTCAATACTGTACTCAATGCTGCCGCAATGACCTATGTTGCCGCCGCAGCTTCAGCGATCGCGCAACTTCTATATCTTCTTCTAAGATCAGGCTTTCTTGGAGACGATTAAAACCGTAAAATTATAATCTTTAGTTACAAGAAAAGGCTCCCAAAAGGTGCCTTTTCTTATTTAAAACTAGATCATTAACACTTATACTTAATCTTCTATTTTGCCAAAAGCTCGTTAGGTGTACCTATCTCAATATAAGAAGCTCCTCTCGCAGCTCCAAAATTACCGGCCACAATAACGATTCTGTCTTCACGACTTATAGCTTTTCTTTCCAGAATGTAACCAAGCGCATTTTCAATAAAGCCCCTGTGACTGTCCTGAACATCAAGGTAATTCGCGTACACACCGTAAGAAAGAGCTAATTCCCTTACTGTTCTTTTGCTATAGCATTCAGCATAAACCAGGGCACTACCTCGATAAACAGAGATACTTCTGGCCGTTCTGCCAGTCAATGTATCTATAACAATGGCTGTTGTATTAAGTTCCGCCGCGGCGTCAACAGCAGCTTTTGCCAGATATGCAGTTATTTCGTTAAAGACCTTCTCCTGTGTAGTGGTATTATATCTGTCAAGACCGACCTCAACCTCACAAGCTATTTTGCTCATCATTTGAACCGATTCCAGAGGATATTTCCCATAAGCGGTTTCTCCACTTAGCATAAGCGCGTCAGTTCGGTCATAAACAGCATTTGCTACATCACTAATTTCTGCGCGTGTAGGACGCGGATTATCTATCATCGAATGAAGCATTTGCGTAGCAACGATGATGGGTTTTCGTCTTGAAAGACACTTTTTGATTATTGTTTTTTGTGTATATGGAATCTTCTCGGCAGGAATCTCAATTGCCAGATCCCCCCTTGCTATCATTACTCCATATGCGTAATCAATAATCTCATCAATTTTATCTACACCTTCCTGATTTTCTATTTTAGCAATTATCTTTACACTACTGTTTTTAGCGTCCAAAATACGCTGAATCGCTATTACATCTTCTTTTCGTCTGACAAACGAGTGCGCTATAAAATCGATATCGTTTTCAATGCAAAACTCAATATATTCCCGATCACGATCACTCAATGATGGTAAATCAAGACTGACACCAGGAACATTAATGGATTTTTTCCCCTTAATTACACCACTATTCATTACACGACATTTAAGGCGATCCCCCTCCTTCTCTTCCACAAGCAGCTCAAGATCACCGTCATCAATCAAAATCCTATTACCAACTGGCACATCCCTTACAAACGAGCTATAAGATACATTGATACATTCAGCGCTACACTTTTCATCAGGATTCCCCGCTAAATAGACAATATCATCAGCTTGAACGGAAATACCACTATCTGCGGCAGTCGTACGGATTTCCGGTCCCTTCGTATCGACCAGAATCGCAATCTTTTCCGAAACCGTTCTGATATTTTTTACCACAGACAACGTCTCATGTGGTGACTGATGCGCAGTATTAAGACGTACCACATTCATACCCGCATTATACAATGACCTGATAAAATCTACATCACAACGCATATCAGAAATAGTAGCAACAATCTTTGTTTTCTTCTTGAACATATATTGATTACCTCAATTTAATTATTCATATTGTTATTAAATATAATTTTTAGCATCGATACGTCTCAATATATATTAAGAACAGTGTCGATACCAGGCAGCAGATATTTCACAGCCAACACTTAGACCAAATGTTATTGCAGTATAATAATGGCAATCTTTTTTTTAAAACTACCACAGCCCCTAAGA
>DAOTGZ010000040.1:0-15506 GCA_035447445.1 Spirochaetota bacterium
AAGCAGTTGAAGATGACTCAAAGGGCTATATCCTTTATGTGCGTGACTACAATATTGAACAGACATATATTAATCTTTTGTTAACGATTGTAGAAGACTGTTATTTAGAACAAGATCGATTTTTTGGAGGGTCCATAAAGCCGGAAAAGTTCATTATTAACTATACAGATGCTAATACTTTTTTAATCGAATACGGAGCACGTCTTGCAACTGAAGGTTATGAAATACGTTTTAAACAGAAAAAAATTCGACCCATCTCTGCTGGAGGGAGGGTACAGAAAAGAGTTACCAGCGGAATTGACTGGTTTGAAATCAGCCTTAGCTATAAGGATTATGAAGGGGAAGAGTACTCTCTGAAAATTGAAGAAGATCTTTTAAAATCCGGCCTTATCAGACATAAAGACGAATATATTCCGTTAAGCCCCGAAGACATCCAGCAACTAAAGACAATTAGCCAAAATACGATTTATAAAAATGACAAATATAACATATCTAAGTATAATTTCGCTCGTATCGAAGAGTTAAAAGAGACCGTAGCGGACAAAGAAAAAAAGATATTTGAAGAAACCATGGCTCTTTATGAACGTCTTAAAAATTTCAAATCGATTAAAAAATATGCCTTACCAAAAAAATTCAAGGCAAAACTTCGTGATTACCAAAAGGAAGGCTATCGTTGGTTAATGTTTTTAAAAGAATATAAGGTTAACGGCTGTCTCGCAGACGACATGGGACTGGGAAAAACTATTCAGACACTGGCACTTTTTCAAAAACTTAAAGAAGAGGCTAATTTTAAAACTTCTCTACTTGTTGTTCCGGTAAGCACAATACCTAATTGGAGTTCGGAAATCGAGCGTTTTTGCGATAATTTTAATGTTGCGATACACCTAGGTCAAAGCCGAATTCGAGAAATAAATTTTATATTATCACATGATCTGATCATTACAAGCTACCATACCCTCGCCCGTGATATTAAATTCTTTAAAGATATTAAATTTTATTATATCGTTATCGACGAAGCCCAAGCAATCAAGAATTCCCGATCTCAGTCATTTGAAACCATCACATCCATCAATGCCAAGCATCGTATTTCACTCACAGGCACACCGGTTGAAAACTCTTGCTCCGATCTTTATTCTCAGATGGAATTTCTTCACCCAGGCCTTCTTGGCACCCAGCACTCTTTTAGAAAAAACTATCTTTATCCAATAGAAAAAAGCAACGACAAAGAGGTGGCGGAAGATCTGCGAAAAACAGTTTTTCCCTTTATAATGCGACGCAAAAAAGAGGATGTGGCTAGAGATTTACCCGAGAAAGAAGAGATAACCTATTATGTAGAGATGCACCCCAAACAGCATAAACTTTATGAAACATACCGTAAAAAAATCAAAGGTGATCTTGACAAAGAGATAGAAAAGAAAGGTCTACCCGGAGCCTCAATGGCAATTCTTGAAGCAATGTTGCGCCTACGGCAGATGGCACTATTCCCACAGCTGGTTAATCAATATTTTGATCCGGTTGAATCTGCAAAATTTGAAGTATTAAAAGATCTTTTAGAAGAGATAACATCCGAAAATCATAAAGTTCTTGTATTTTCTCAATTTGTAGAATCACTAAAAATAATTAGGTCATATTGTGACTCTATGAAATGGGACTACTCATATATTGACGGATCCACAAAAAAACGTGAGATCCAAATAAAAAACTTTCAGTCCAACGAAAAGATTAAAATTTTTCTATTAAGTATTAAGGCCGGTGGAGTAGGGATTAATCTGACTGCAGCCGATTATGTAATCATCTTTGATCCATGGTGGAACCCGGCTGTTGAAAGCCAGGCGATTGACCGTAGCCATAGAATTGGTCAAATCAATAAAGTCATTGCCTACAAGCTAATTGTTAAAAACACAATTGAAGAGAAGATGCTAGAACTTCAGAATCGCAAAAAAGATCTGGTAAACAATCTTATTACAGAAGAAAAATCCTTTTTTAAGTCACTAACAAAAAATGATATAGATTATATTTTGAGTTAAATTTTGCAAAACTTAATGAATATTGACTTTTTTTTGTGGGTATTAATAATTGACGCATGGCAGATATAGCAAAACTGAATATTATAAACTCCTCACGAATTATCCGGCAAATTTGGCAAAATCCGGGTATAAGTCGTATCGAAATTGCCGAACAGCTAAAACTAGACCGTTCAACCATCACAAAAATCATGAAAAACCTTATGGACAAGGGTTGGATACTGTCGCAGAGCAAGGACAGCCGTGAAAATGTAGGCAGAAAGCCAGTTGGACTGACACTCAACACTCAGCTTGGACTAATTTTAGGAATAGAAATAAAAACGGAAAACTGCTCGGCTATTGTAACCGATCTTAATGGCGAAATTATCCATTCCGAGTTATTCAGTTTTGAGCCCGACAAAGAGACCATCGAAGACATAAGTTTAAATATTTATAACTCCATAAAAAACAATGCCTCTATAAATGGTCGAAAAATTCTTATGGTCGGCATTGGTATTTCCGGAATCGTAGACCCCTTCACGGGAACAGTTCTAATGTCTAACCCCATGAAAATTGAATCACCGCGCAATTTGTCTGAAACCATTGAAAACAAGATAAAGATTCCGGTTATAATTGAAAACGACGCTAACTGCTGCTGCTGGGCTCAAATTGTTTACCGCAAAGAGAGCTCGTTTAAAAATTTTTTATCATTGATGGGCGAATTCAGAAGCACTGATCTTTATGGCTTACGTGAGCCCGGGGTTGCTGTTGGTATCGGAATGGTTATTAACGGAGAGGTCTATTACGGTGAAAACTTTACTGCCGGTGAATTTCGCAGTGTTGACTGGAAACCGGGACTCATTACCCAATTCTCACTCGACAACGCCATAACCAATTCGATCAGTAATAAACCCGAGGCACTATCGCTGATGTTTAAAGAGCTAGCAAAGAATATTGCACTTGTTATTAACATCTGTAATTTTAACCATGTTATGATCGCCGGCGACTTCGTTAAACACAAAGATGAAATTTTAAAAACATTAAAAAATGCCGTTACCGAAAATTGGGTATACAGCAATCTGGAAGAAAAAAAGATATCCATTGATTTTTTGCCTTTCGACGAAAATGCGATTGCCTTTGGTGCCGCATGTCATGTTCTCTCCAGAATCTTTTCCATTCCCCAGCTTGGTAAAGAAAAATTGATGCGCGGCACTATTCTTTTAGAACATTTAATTGGTTTATAATTTAACATTTATAATTGACTAAAATAATGATTTTAACCATTATAGACCAAAATTGCTAAATTACCGAGGAGAAAAACATGAAAAAAATACTTTTGCTCGCACTTTTCGTTTCGTTATTTGCGTCTTGCGCAACAGCCAAGATTAATGTTGTAGAAAGTCAGCCAACTTCGACCATAACAATGTCAAATGGTTTTACAATGTATAATATTGATGGCAAGGCGCCTTCCAAACAGCCATCCGGTCTATTTTCAAGAACCTATATCGTTCCAGCAGGTACTCACACAATTAGTGTTCAGCAAACTAACTCAATTCTGTTAAAAAACGTCAAGGGAACAATTACTCATAACTTTTTGGCTAACAAGACGTATAAAGTCGTTAAAAAGAACTCTTTTAGTGTCGCAAACGCAGATGCTTTTGAACTAGTTGAAAAATAGATTCATTTGAGTTTCTGCATTTCCAAAATTTTAATATGAATCCAAATATTCTTAATATAAAAGCCGGGCTTAAGCCCGGCTTTATTATTTTCACAAAACCCTATATTATTTTCCAAAAGCCTTAAAACACTCATCTTCAGCTTTTACTAAAGATGAGGCAATATGGTCTCTCAATGTGGACACATCTTTAAAGACCGAATCCATCACTTTTGTCGCAGTCGCGTCGTTTTCGGCCATAGCCTTGGTTAAATAATCATCCATAAACTTCTTTTGGTAAGCATCGGCTTCGGACTGTTTGCCCTCGGCGACCAGTTTACTGTAATTTTTTGCACCAAGAAGGTCATAAGCCGCTGTTGCTCCCATTACAGCAAGAGTCGCATCATGACGCGCTGTATAGTAAATACCTGGCCTCAAAGACTTGCTAAACGACTGTATCTGACGACCACCATAGTTCTGGTTCAGAACAACCGAAACTACCGGAATCTCTCCAAGTACATTTTCATCCAGCGAGTCAGCACCAATCGCCTGTATCCTATAACGTTCTTGCTGGGATCCCGGAACAAAACCAGAAGAGTTCGAAAGCATTACAAGAGGAATGTTCTTTCTGTTTAAAAACTGAACAAAAACCCTGAATTTTTCGGTACCTAGGGCATCAGCGCCCCCACCCTTGATCTTTGGCTGATCGGCTACTATTCCCACAGCCCGTCCCTTAATACGAGCAAGGCCAGTAACCAGATTCGGACCGCTCGGTTGATTAAACGGAGCATAAAACTCTACAAAGCTCTCATCATCAAAAGCCGGCGTAATTACCGAATCTATAATGTCAAAAGGAGTTCCCTTATCATCAGGCACATTTATCTTGTCTTTGCCACTCTTCACTTCCTCTGTACTTCTTTTTTCAAGAAGGGCAAAAATATTGGCCGAAACGTCAAAAGCTTCTTCCATACTGTTTACAACAAAAGCAGCGTTTTGTGATGCAAATTTTTCATCCAGTTCACTTAACGATTCGTTTTTAACAAAGATTACCGCGTCCGCACATGAAGTCACCTCGAAATTATGAAGTGCCGCAGCCGAAGTAACGATATGTATGCGATGCGAGCTTCTGTTTGTAAGCTCGTTCATAAAATCGTAATATGCACGCAAATGAGTTCCCGATGTCGAGCGTCGTATCCAACTGTCTCCATATATGAGTATCTGTGGAGTCGATGTCCGGTATGCCATTCTTAAAAGTTCACGCCCTTTGGTCACACATGACTTGGATCGTAATCCACTGTTTGTACGTGCGCCCATTATCAGTGTTCGTGTTCCACCAAGCAGGGCAAATCCTGCGAGAAGAGCACCCGAAGCGTAATAATCTTCTTTATAAATGAAAAACTTGCCCTCATCAACATTGTTACGAACAAGAGCCTCATCAATAACTGCTCCCTGGTATTTTTCAGTAAACGATACCAATTTCTCGCTATTTCTCTTAATAACTTCAGATTTTGTTTTGGAACAGAAGATATATTGTATTTCGTTAAGCTTACGAATCATGTCCGGCTTGTCACAAGCAACCAGATCAACTATTCCAGTCCATTTGCCCAGAATGGTTGCTCCGCCAATATCATAATTAGAGATATCCTCTCCCATTACAGATTTTATTACGTTAGATCCCGTTAAAACCCTGTAAGAATTTTCAGAATCAAGAATTATCTGTACGGTAGCTTGGCTAGAACCGTAAACGTCAAGTCCAGCAGAGGCGCCTGTACCAATAGCCACTACCATCGTTTTTTTATCTCCCCTGTCCTGTTCCAGCGAAAGACCGTATTTAATATCCATATCTTTGAAGACAGCCTTAACATCTTCATCATAGATATTTGTAACATAGTTTTTAAACTTTTCAAGGGGAACATTAGCCGCCAAGAGGGAGTTCATCATAAAGCCCTGTCCGCCACGATTTAACGAGACCATGCCTTCCTTGATATTCGCACCAGCCGAATCGTTCCACACGTAAAGAGGCCAACCCTTCATATAGGCAAGATAACAGGCAGCCGAATATTTAAGTCCTTCCCTGTTTCCTGTAGCACCACCTATTACACGATAGTCTTTCATATAAAAGCAGGCTTCACTACCTCCTACTTTTCCTGTGAATATCTTTGATCCGGCAGGTTTTTCTCCTCTATCCGCCAACTCAACAATCACCTCTTCATAGTTGCCACCATCAAACATCACAGCGGCCCAATTTTCGATAGGCCACTTATCAAGGGCATACATCTTTGAATCGGCCGCAGAAGGTTCTACTTTTTTATACGGATTTAAAGGATCATTGTCGAAAAGCAGATCAAGTACCATACGGTTATTAACAGAAGCAACCTTGAATACTGAAGCTTTACTGTTTCCGTCACATGTCAAATCGGCATGTATAAGGCCATATGTTATATCACCAGCCAATATTGATTTAAAAAGAGGCTTGGCTATCTGTACAAGCTGTCTATACCCCGAAGCATTATGCTCACCCGCTTCAAGAGAAAAGAGAGCCTTATCCAGAACAAGTTCAAAACGACAGGCACTTTTTTGGTCATTTTTTAGCTGAGCAAAAACAGCAAGTGCAGTTTTGACATTGCTTGTACATGACACAATCTCTTTGTCTCCCGGATATTCCGCAACATAAAGAGCTGCACATGTTTCGTCGTTGCCACATATCAATAGTCCATGGTCTTTTTCATAACTGTATTTGGCATTGGCAAGATCGCCAGACGAGACAATAGAATAGAGCAGTTTTCCCCCATCAACTTTTTTTACTCCGTCAAGAGAGGATATATCTTTACATGTAGAGCAAGCCGTTTTATTATCAGAACCATCAACCACTCCTGCGTAAAGTTCGGCTTCACGTTCGGGAAAATAGTTATCAATAACTCGCTTCAGAAATCGCTCCGATGAATCATCGATTTGATGCCCAGTATGCTCTACAAGTTTCTTAAGAGTCTGCTGCGTTAGCGGAGATGTAGGGTCAAGATTCCCTACAATATTTGTCTGTTTGCCAACACGACTCCAATTTCGCAAGATTGACTCATACGACAAGTTTAGGAAATAGAAGAACCTGAAGATATTGGATCTGCTGTTTCCGGCTCCACGCTTCCACCGACGAATACCGTAAGAGTTAAAAGTGTCCATTAGCATGCGGTAAAAGCCGTCAGAAAACTCTATCTCGGCACTATTCCATCCGCGAATAAAGTTATCAAGCTCGTCAGGAAAAGAGAAGCCCTCTTCAGATACAACAAGCGAATATAGACGACGAACGTATGTGTAATGAAGAATCAATTTACATATCTGATCACTGTGTTCCCTTGTCATAAGAGCCTTCCACTGTTCTTTGGGAAGCTTGTTCATTATCTCTTTTAGTCTTTCAATAACTGCAGCCTGACGAAGAAAACCTTTTATCATAGCAGTAAAAAGAAGCATTAGATTGTCAAAATGATCTTCTATATTTTCAAGAAGCTTGTCACAACCGCCTTCGGCAAGAAGAAGCTCATAGGTGTTTTGAGTGTCGGAAGCGTTAATAACTGCCGCTGTTTTTCCGCTCTCCTCTTCTTTTTTATCACCATCGATACGAAATATAACCTCTCCCTCCTGAACAGCCTTGCCTATCACGCGTCCATCAGAGGTTGTACCTATCTGAAGCCGGGATACATCACCGTCTTCAATTATATAAGATATGGTTCCATCAACGGGAGCAGTAATTATTGTCTCCATCTTCATAGCGGATAAAATAACAAGTTTATCGCCCTCTTTAACTTGATCACCAACCTTATGAGTTCCACAAAAAGAGACAAATGTTCCTTGAAAAGGCGAACAGACATGGCCTGAAGTGTCAGCCTCTTCAACACCTTCTGGAACAATGTTCATACGGTAATAATTATATTTATTACTGTCATCTTTCATACGCACAATACAAAAGCC
The DNA here is from genome assembly GCA_035447445.1 of Spirochaetota bacterium. Taxonomy (GTDB): domain Bacteria; phylum Spirochaetota; class UBA4802; order UBA4802; family JAFGJZ01; genus JAFGRW01. Next base: position 7,621 of record DAOTGZ010000040.1, read on the forward strand.
TATATGACGTTCAACACGCACCCTGCGTATGCGCGAATCAAAGCCGATCGCAAGGTCATCTAGACGGTCATTAACCTCATGAAGTGAAAGTTTTCCACGATATTGATTATCAAGCAGTACATGAACTGTATCGATATTCTCCTGCATAAATTCAACAGTATGTGCTTCGCCTTCAAACTCAACATTAAAGCGGTATGGGAAATCGGCAGCATCTGTATCCAGTATGCCCTTAGAAGCGGCAACAACACTGAATTTTTGTGCGTTATCATACTGATACTTAACGTATTCACCGAAGGCACCAAAAATAATCTGCCTGCTGCTTGATACGGCCGATAGATACTTGTGATCGGGCCCTAAGAAGCCAAGTTCATCGTTTTTTGGTATTAGCAGATTCGTGTAATCTTTATCTTTAAAACTATCGTGACGTACAATTTTTAAAAGCTGATTTATATTTGTCTTTACACCTTTTATGTAGAGTTCCTGAAGAGCTCTCTCCATTCGGATCAATGCCTCTTCACGGGAAGACGCGTACGCGATTAGTTTTCCGATCATCGGGTCATACATCGACAAAATCTTGTCACCCTCACCAAAACCGAAATCACAGCGTATTCCGTTAAATGCCGGCAGATTTATCTCCGTGATTGTTCCAGGAGACGGGCGATAATCATTTTCCGGCTCTTCAGCATATATACGACACTCTATAGAGTGCATACGTGCAAAATAACGATACTTTATGGCAGCAGTATCTTCTATCTCATCACCGCGTCCGTCAAAATAGAGGATCTGCCACTTCGCAAGGTCAATACCAAGCGACTGATCCGTTACACCGTACTCTACCTGAAGTCTGGTATTCATCTCCATAAAGCCAACTTTACCAGTCGCTGCATCAATCAAAAACTCGACGGTTCCTGCTCCACAGTTACCGTATCCTGACTCTATAGCAAGTCTCTCAGCAGCAGACAGAAACGAAAACGCGAGGTGGTCTGGTAAGAAAGTATGTCCCGACTCTTCAATGATTTTCTGATTGCGCCTCTGTACGGCACATTTTCGAATACCAAGTGCTCTATCATTAAAAACCTGTACCTCTATATGCACAGGCTCCTGTATATACTGTTCTATAAAAAAGCGTGAATCGTTATACAAATCCTTTCCAATACGCACGCACGAATCCACTGCGTCTTTCAACTCTTCTTCTTTGTAAACAGGGTACATCCCCTTTCCGCCGCCACCGGCCGAGAGTTTAACAATAACGGGGTATCCCACACGTTCGATCTCTTTTTTAATACCTTCAATATCTGTTGGATCAACACATTCGGTACTCTCAAAAAGCGGAACTCCGTTCTTCTTTGCCAATTCACGCGAACTTACCTTGTCACCCATAAGGCGCATGGTCTGCGATGTTGGCCCCATAAAGAAGATGTCTTTTGAAGAGAGCTTAGCGTATTCATCAATATTTTCGACAAAAGAGGCATTTTCAGAAAGAAAGCCATAACCGGCATATATTGCGTTAGCCTCAACCAATGCTGCGGCTCCAATTATAACCGGAATATTGGTGTAGTTGGTCTCTTCTCCGATAAACACTACCTCATCCGCAAACTCATACCAACTTTGGCCGCGGTCAACCTCTGTTACAACCGCAACAGATGGGATCTCTTCTTCATGAAGCGATAAAAAAAAGCGTTTCGCGATCTCCCCGCGGTTTGCTACCACAACCTTCTTTAACCTGTGAGGACGGTTGGTTCTGATAATTGTATCGCCGTTGATTTCAGGATTAAGCTCCTTCAAACGATCAATTGACTCATTAACCGCCTTAAGAATATCAGCGCTCATACACTTCTCCATGTTGTATTGTTTTTTTTACCGGGTCTTCTCAGACCCGGTATTATATCTACGACTTGTATTTTACTTCTGAAGTTTAATCTTATCCTTGATACTCATACCCGGCTCAACATCACCTACCTGAATCATCTCAAAATCAAGAATTTCAAGATAAACCTGTCCATCTTCTGAACATAGTGTTAAATTATAAGTATTGATGTCTGCCGTTGCCGCGGTCTTTTCTGTTATACAAAGATACGGTACATTTTTCTCAGGCTTACGGTAAAACTTCATCTCTTTCATCATGTACGGCAAAATGATCTTTTCTGTGGTCATTACATCCAGCATTCCGCCTGTCTGAAACATAGCGTCAACCAGAACCGGATCAGTTGTAAATTCCGGATTCTGAACTCCCGCAAAAAACTCACGGTCACTGCTGTTACAAACTCTTGTGATCATTCTCTCTTCTTCGAAAGAAAGGAGTTCTTCAACTGTCTTGAAAAGACCGTGCATAAAAAGACGCTTTGGATGATAGATAAGATCCTGAAAGCTTCCTGTAATCAATGCTGGCTTAAATTCGGGAACTGTTATCTTTTTATCCGCAAGCGGTTTGCCAAAGATAAACTCGGCCTGATAATGCAGTTTTGGATCCCCCATAACCTTGCCAGCCGGATTCTTGAATACCGAAGTAATTTGAGCCAATACCGAAGCCCCTCTCTTTTCTGCAGTAATATCCAGCGCCTTTGGACGGTTCTTTAACAGTTTGATACCGTAAGGAATCTGATATTTGGCCATACCTATAAGTTCACCGTCACCGACTCGGCTTGAGGCTTCCGCCATAGTCTCTAGCCCTGTTGCCCCAAGAAATAGTGGAACTCCATCCTTCTCATGATCAAATAGAAACAGGTCACGTTCGGCAGTCAAAAGTCGCTCGAACTTTTTATAACCATCCTTTGATTCAACTTCACGATCCAGAAAATAATCCACACCGCCCATACCAGGCTGAGGAAGAATCTTGTCCGGGTCAAACGCATGATCCATTCCCGAAACAAGAACCTCTGTTCTATCAGCAAAACAAAGATCGTCCATAAAACATTGCACGCCAAAATCAAGTGGCACAAACTCCAGTCCTCGTGCTTCAAGAACCTTTTTAACAGTCTCTTTGGTTGCCATACCGGCACCTTCCCAAGCGGTCCAGTCATAAACTTTGTAAGCACGATCAGGATTAAGCTGCTTTTGACGCTGAAGCATTTTGCCTATCATATCGTTAGCCGACGTATAGCTTGTCTGGCCCTCATTACCAAATCGGGCTGTTACAGAAGAGAATGTCATCATATATCTGTAATCCATATCCTTAAGGGCTTCTATCAAATTGCGCAGACCGTTAACCTTGACATCAAAGACCATGTTAAACGACCAAGCATCCATCTTGGTTAAAAACTGACTTATCTCTACACCCGCAGCATGAAGCACTCCATCAATTCTATCATACGAAGAGACTATTTGTTTAACTCTTTTACTATCAGTAACATCACAGGCGTGATAATCGACCTGAACGCCCTGATTTTTAAGCTCTTCGATGTTTCGCACTGTTTCGACCAGAGTCATGATTTTAGAGGCTGCTTTCTTAATTTCAAGAGGTTTGCTTCCTGTCATGCTTGTCTTTAGATCATCAAAGATTGTCTTCTCTGTAACCGATGCATCCAGATACTTTGGATCAACCTTCGAAACATCACTTCGACCAAGAATAACCAGATCCGTCTTGTACTCCTTAACAACCGACATCAATATGTTAAATGTAATTCCGCGAGCTCCCCCTGTAACCAGAAAGCGATCTCCGTTTTTAACTATTGAATCACCCTTAACCGGAACTTCATCAACAAGTCGTATTCCATAGCGCTTGCTGCCTTTATAACCTGCCTCGACCTCTTTGTTATCAGAAGCAATTTCGGTAATAAAATTTTCCATAACACTTTTACTACTCTTTTTGGGATCCTTAACATCGAAGTCCACAACCTTGACACGAGCTGGCGCGATCTCTTTGTTAAGAGTCTTGTAAAGACCTGAGACTCCGGCAAAAAGCGGCTCCATTTTGTTCTCGGTTTTACCGTAGGCAAATACAACCGAGTTAAATGAAAGTGCCGCAATTAAAGAACCGTCCCTGTTTAAGTCATCAAAATACTTTTGAGCCAGAATAAACTGCGATTTAACCGCAAGATTTATATCAGAATCGCTCAATTTCTTGGCGTAATATCCATCAACAGCACCAAAATGAATTATGCCGTTAATATCCTTTACCGCGTCAGCTATGGCGTCTGCCGATTTTTGTAAAGAATCGTAGGTTTTAACATCAAGGCTGTAATCGCAACCCTCTCCGGTACCGGCAGTCACTATTGTGCTTCCGGCATTTTTCGCGAATTCTATAAACTCATCAGCAAATCCATGCGAATCCTGTATTACGATATATCGTTTACCCTTAAAAACATCACTCTTTTTAGCGTTTAGTGGACGCTCCTCGACAGTCATCGAGAAACGATAAATTCCGTTCTCTTTCGATACTGTCTCTGAAACAGCACTTTTTACTGGAGCCTGAGCTGCTGGTGCTGGTGCCACCTTAGCTGGAGCCGCGGCAGATCCCGCGCGTTCAGCGATATAGCCGGCTAATTTATCTATCGTGTTAAGATCTGAAAGCTGAAGATCCTCTGGTACTGCAAGAGAATAGCTCTCTGATATTTTACCGAATATCTCTACCTGTTTAACGGTATCTATTCCGAGGTCAGCCTCAAGATCAAGATTATCATCAAGCATATCGGTCTCGTAACCTGTCTGCTCGGCAATGATTCCCTTTATCTTGGCTGTAACACCACCCTTGTCGACTCCTCCTGCTGTTGCCGCCGGAGCCGCAACTGCTGGTGCAGCTGAAGATCCACCCGCACGCTCAGCAATATAACCGGCGAGTTTATCGATTGTATTAAGATCTGAAAGCTGAAGATCCTCTGGCACCGCAAGTGAATAGCTCTCTGATATTTTACCGAATATTTCTACCTGTTTAACGGTATCTATTCCGAGATCGGCCTCAAGATCAAGATTATCCTCCAGCATCTCTGTATCATAACCTGTCTGCTCGGCAATGATTCCCTTTATTTTAGCTGTAACCGCACCCTTGTCTGCTCCACCCGACTGCGCCGGTGCTGCAACTGTAGAAGCCAACGAGCCTCCTGCTTTAGAAGCGATATAACCGGAAAGCTTCTTTATCGTATTAAGGTCTGAAAGCTGAAGATCTTCCGGCACCGCAAGCGAATAGCTCTCTGATATTTTACCGAAGATCTCTACCTGTTTAACAGTATCAATTCCAAGGTCAGCTTCAAGATCAAGATCCTCTTCAAGCATCTCGATATCGTAACCTGTCTGCTCGGCTATTATCGCTTTGATGCGTCCCATAACTTCACTTGCATCTGCTCCTGCAGAACCAGCTGTAGATGCCGGTGCCACTGAAGAGCCACCGGTCTGTGCAGCGATATACTCTCCCAGCTTTTGTATGGTATTAAGATCCGATAGTTTAAGATCCTCCGGTACTGCCAGATTATAACTATCAGAAATCTTACCAAATATCTCGACCTGTTTAACCGTATCGATACCAAGATCGGCTTCAAGATCAAGATCGTTCTCGAGCATATCGGTATCGTAACCGGTCTGATCGGCAATTATTGTCTTGATTTTGGCAATGACAGAGGAGGTATCCGCAGCTGGTGTGGCAACCGGTGCCGAAACGGCAACTGGTGCCGAAACAACCGGAGCAGATACCGGTGCAGAGGCAGCGACCGGATTAGCTTTGCCGTTGAATATTCCCGGCACACTGTCCGCAACAAGGATGTTATCCTTTATTTCAGTAACCGGATTCTCTTTACCTGTCACAGACTGTAACCATTTTGTATAGGTCGGATTGTTAACTACACTATTCTCTTTTTCTTTTCTTATAAACAGAAAAGCAAAATGCGAACCAAACCCGGCACCAAGATGGAAACCGTATTCGAAATCACCCTGTTCTCCCTTAGAAAATTTGAGAGATTTGAAGTTTTCAGGTATTTTTGTAAGGTTTGCTACTGGCGGAACCGTTCCTTTAACAAGTGCCTTGACCATTACAGCATCTTCAATACCAGCACCGAGCGTATGCCCTGTGTAACCTTTTGTATTTGTAACTGTAATGCTGTTTACATTAGAACCAAAGGTATGAGTTAAAGCCGAAACTTCCGCGTCAGCTGATCCCCCGCGAGCCGGAGTATAAGTCTCGTGAGACATAAATACCATCTTCGAAGCATATTCGGCTCTATTTAATCCATGAAGATTATCTATCTTATCAAAGAAAGCGACCATCTCTTCTGTAAGATGGTTAACATCTATCTTGCTCACATGAAAAGCGGAATTGCCAATATGTGTTCCAAGAATTTCAGCCTGACCGCGTAAGCCGCGAGCCTCGACCTTGTCTGAGCGCTCTACAACGATACCGACAGCGCCGCTACCAACAATCATTCCGTTTCGGGTCTCGTCAAAAGGTTTGGCACCCTCTTCTACACTCTTCTTGACTGTGGCTGCTCCAAGAGCCAAAAATCCTGAACCAATCCACTGGTTCATGTTCTTACTTGTAGCGTTTTCACCGCCGATAACTATAACTCGCTCACAACGTCCCATACGAATCCAGTCTTCTGCCATTGCGACCGCCTGTGTTGTTGAGGCACAAGCAGCATCGATATGAGTATTCGGACCTTTTGCACCAATAAACTGGGCAAAATGAGCAGAACCCAAAGCGAGTATTCTTATCAAGAAGTTGCGATCAAAGGAGTAGTGCCCCTCTTTAAGCTCTTTTTTGCGGTTAAAGAACCACTCGGTCAGCTTGTCTTTAACAGCAGTATCACCGACTTTTTCCATTAGAAAATAGTAGAGTGACTCAAACTCTTTATAAGGTGCTCTTACAAACTTCTCATAGTAATATCCGGAAACCTCTTCGAGCAAGGATTCGAATCCAGGGAAGATGGATGTAAAGATTACACCTGTACTCTCTTGCATATCTTTTGGAAGCATTATACGATCAGGCAACATCGATCCGGTTGAAGTTGTTTTGTGACTTAATATTAACGGAATATGCGCGTCTTTAAGAGCCTCGATACCAGCTGCTATCGCAAGCGCGTAAGCCGAATCGTAATCGTATTTAAAACCATATTCAGTTGTCAGGTCAAAATAGCCAAGCTGACCGGCAAGATGCATAACATCGTCGGTTGAGCTTATCTCGACATAACGGGCGTTTCCGTTTGCTTCTTTTAAAATGCGTGTAATATTTTTGTCTATTACAAGATTCTGATTCTCTTCAGAAACAGCATCGATAAGGTTTGTTCCTTTTAAAAGCTTGTCGAAGTTGTTCTCAGAGAAAACCTTGTTCGAAAGCCCTGGAAGGCCTATAGAGACACCCGGAATTACAACCTTTCCTGTGTATATTCCCCGTTTTTCTACTGCATTGAAGGCCTCTTCCTTACGGGCTTTGATATACTCCTGATACAACAGCTCCTTAAGCTGAGCATCATTATTTTTAAGAAAACTCTCAAATCCCGCATCATCGGCCTTGAATGTATAAGACGAAGCAGACGGAGCAATCGGCGCGGCTACAGCAGGTACAGCTGCTGTCGAAACTGTTTTTGCTCCGAAGAGAGCTTTTACCTTTTCAAGTGCAGCAGCAGTCGAAGCAGCCTCACCCTTTTTAGGGTCAACAGAAGCAATTACATCATTGAATGATGTCTCCATCTTGCTGACAAGATTACATAGCAGACGTCCCGGACCAGCTTCAATCAGGGTATTTACTCCAGCTTTTTTAATATTCGCGATAGATTCGACAAATTCGACCGGAGAAACCATCTGTTTTTTTAGAAGATCTTTAATTGCAGATTCATCAGCCGGATAAGGTTTAGCAGTGACATTTGATACAATACGTACCGCTTTAGTAACATCTATCTTGACCGAAGCGAGTTCTTTTGCCAGGCCTTCGGCAGCACTGTTAAACATTGGAGTATGAAAAGCCC
>DAOTGZ010000041.1:0-15243 GCA_035447445.1 Spirochaetota bacterium
TGACGCAGTGATTTATCGTGAATATTTAGAGGTACAATGGCGGGAACAAGCTCTGTTACACTATGTCCAAGAGAGATAGCAAGGTTATATCCTCTATCAGAACCACCAAGCCCTGCGAAACTTTTACCTCCGCAAGCTAGAATAACCGAATCAAAGAGATATTTCTCTTTGCCGGATGTAATAATTGTAAATTTATCATTTTTCGAATACGAAATACTTTCAACACATCGATGAAACTTTATTTCACAACCAGCGCTAATGACTCCATCTAACAACACATCACAAACAGTTCGAGCCTGTAGCGAATATGGGTAGAGCCGCCCCTGTTGCCTCTCCCTCCAGGGTAACCCAAGAGATAAAAAGAAGGAGCGGGTACTTTCCAGAGAAAAACGACCAAAAATATTTTGTACAAACCTTGGGTTATCTCCATTATAATTTTTATAGCTTATTTCAAGATTACTAATATTACATTGCCCGTTTCCACTCGCGGCAATCTTTCGACCTAGAGACTCCTGTTTTTCAAACACAACGACCTCCGCTCCTTCACGAGCGGCGTTAATTGCAGCTGTAGCCCCCGCTGCACCCGCACCGATAACAGCAATTTTCTTTTTTTTCATCATAAACTCCCACGAATAAGCCAAAAAGTATATTAGTTATAACAGAAAACTTTATTTAACGTCTTGCACCACATAGCAAAGACACCTTTACTATTCAACAAAAAGAACTTTGAATGTTTGCCAATTGAAAAAACATTCACAAAAGCTGTTTGACAAATTATTATAAAGAGACATAATATCTCAATGGAAAAACTGCCAATACTTATAATTATTCCTCATGGTGGGGTTCAACCTCCAGAAGAGCTAGAATCGCTGGCCTTGACAGATAAATTTGAGCTATTTTTATCCTCAGATACCTGTGCCAACGATCTTTTTTACTTCGAAAAGGAGTCCGCAGGAGTAATTAGCACCCATATATCCAAACTTTTTGTGGATCTAAACCGTTCGAGAACCGCAATTTTTCCAGCTACAACCGACGGTGTGATTAAAAAAAAGACTCCGTACGGAAAATCTGTTTACGAAGAACCGTTTTTCCCCGACGAAATTGCTGCCGCAAATATAATTCGCCGTTATTATGACCCGTTTTATGAGACAGTTGATAAAATAATTAAAACCGGAGAGATTAGATTAATTCTTGAATGCCATACCACCTTTGGTATTGGATTACCCCAGACTCCACAGGCAGATCGCCCATTACCTATGATTACTGTTCACAATCGTATAGAACGCAGTGGCAGCATGATTCAGACATGTCATGACACTGCTGCGGTGATGCTGGTTGAATTATTGAGAAAAAACCTGGGAATATCACCATCTATGGGAACACGAATATCCGATACCCCCTCTCATGGAGCACTTCTACATACATTCGCGAAATACACCCCCTATCTAAGGCTTGATATATCACGCTCTCTCTTTTTTGACGACAAGTATTTTAACCTGGAATATATCAAGGTTGACCAGCTAAGGATAAAATATTTAAGAAAAAAAATATGGGATGCTATAAGCAAAACATTCTTAAAATGCATCTAATCAAGCCGGGGCATCTTATCAAACAGAATTGCATCTCAAAAATATTGCAGCTTTTATCAGATATTGATATATTGGTATCAGAGGCGCGATTGACAAAATGAAAAATGACCGAATATCAACACTTACAAACTCCGAACAAAAAAAAGTTTCCCAAAAGAACCATGCTATTGGGGTACTATTACAAGAAATTGAGAGCAGTTATAACCATGACATATTGAATGGAATCATGAAAGTCTGTGCAAAAACTGATTCTGACCTCTTTATTTTTGTTGGAAGCGCTCTTAAATCACCTCACGGAACCTCTGAACGACGCAATATAATATACGATATAGCCGAACATGGTGATCTGGACGGCTATATAATATCAACTGCCACTATCGGCCACTACTCATCTGAAAAGGAGATTATACAGTTTGTTAACCGGTTCTCAGAAAAGCCATCTATTAGTATAGGCAACGCTATTGAAGGAATTTCCAGCATTATAATAAATAATTACCATGGTCAAAAAAAGATAGTCGAACATCTTATCAAAACACATAAATGCAAACAAATTGCCTATATTACCGGCGGCGATAACGTCGACTCTACTGAACGTTTTAAGGCTTTTAACGATGCAATGATAGAGAATGGATTATCAGTAGCACCCGAACTTGTTCATAAAGGCGATTTCTACTATTTTGCAGGCGAACAGGCCGTACACTCTTTTATCAATTCAGGAATTCAATTTGATGCCATAGTCGCTGCAAATGATCCAATGGCTCTTGCTGCACTTTTCGAACTGCAACGATTAGGTTACAAAATCCCAGAAGAGGTGAAGGTATCCGGATTTGATAACAGCTCTGAGTCTCTTTATAGCAACCCGCCACTTTCGACTGTAACTCAGCCAACTTTTAAGATTGGAAAGGTGGCAGCTACAGAGCTCTTCAGGCTATTAAATGGCAATAAAAAGCCGGAAATAATACCAGTTTCCACAACACCTGTAATTAGAGAATCTTGCGGATGCAATGAAACTCTGTATCATGACAGCCAATATGATATCGGTATGAATTATAACGAACGCATCAAGAAGAGAATATCTGAAATAGAAGATATTCCTGACGAGGTAATTGAATATATTCAATATTTTATAAATAATAGCGGAGGTCTTCTGGACAAGTTTTTCGCAGAAGATTCAGATGAATCAGAGATAATAAGCGAATTTATATCCGCAGTCTATTACACAAAACCATATGAGAAAGTCTTTGCGTGCTGGACAGACATTGTTTCCATTTTTGAAGAATATTTTTTAAATACAATTAATGACTTTGATTTGCGTATTCGAGTCAGATTTCTGTTTCAAAGACTTCGCGCAGAAATTTCTGGAATCATTCAAAAGGAGGTAGCTGATAATTATTATTACCTTCTTTCTTTTAATTCCAGTTCTAGAACTATTAATGAATATCTTTTATTATCTTATGACTTGGAAAACATCAAGACAACGATAGAAAATTTTTTACCAAATGCCGGAATAGATTCCGCACATATCGCCTTGTACCGTCACAAAGAAGATAAAAGCGGTATCACCGAAAAAATAACTCTTTTTTTGAGCATAATTGACGGAAAAAGAACCGAGCTCGAAAATAGCATAATCACACCAAACAATCTTTTTACAAAACTCAGAGAAAACCGTAACAAGAACGTTGTTTTTATTATAGAACCTCTATATTTTAATGATGAAGATTATGGTTTCATTATTTACGAACACAATAAAGACCATATGATTTTTTACGGAAACTTCACAACTCAGATATGCAGTGTGCTTAAAGAATATTACACATTTTCACGAAAACAGGATATCGAAAAAGAATTAAAGATTACACTTAATAACATTGAACTTGTTAACACAAATCTTTCTGAAACGATAAACAGCATTAATAGTACTAAACAAAAACTCATAGACTCTGAGAAGCTGGCCACCTTAGGATCTCTTGTGGCGGGAATCGCGCATGAAGTAAACACTCCACTAGGAACGACCCTCTTGACAACATCTCACCTGTCAGAAATAACCAATGCATATATGGATCTGTACAATAAAAACAAATTAACAAAGAATAGTTTCGAAAATCTGATTGATAAGAATATTACAACGGGCAAACTGATACTTGATAATTTGATGAAAGCTTCTGATATGATAAATAATTTTAAACAGATCGCAGTTGATCAAACACATTTTGAAGCAAGAGAATTCAGTCTGCGCGAATACTTGAATAGTATTATTCAAAGTCTTAACTCCCTAATTCGAAAAACAAGTCATACAGTAACGGTAAACGATGGTGAAGATGTAAATATAAATGGTTACCCTGGAGCCTTTTCACAAATAATTACAAACTTAATTACAAATGCACTGACTCATGCGTTTGAGAACAAAAAAAATGGCGAAATAATCATCTCTTATTACACAAAGGATGACAATATTACCATAGAAGTTTCGGATAATGGATGCGGCATTCCAAAAGAAAACATAAAAAAAATATACTCTCCCTTTTATACGACTAAAAAGGATGAAGGCGGTAGCGGACTGGGTTTGCAGATATGCTATAATCTTGTTACACGTAAAATGAATGGAACCATAGAGTGTGAAAGCCAAATTGATTTAGGTACGAAGTTTACAGTAATAATTCCCCGAGATCACGGAGGAGCTCAAAAGTGAAAAATCCATCTTCATCCAGATACAATATTGCTGTTTTGATGAACAAGGTAGACGACCACTATCACAGTATAGTTTACAAAAGTATAAAAAAAACCGTACAAAATTCCGACTTTAACCTCATTATTCTTGCAGGAAGACCTCTGGATTCGACGTACCAGTTTGACCGTTTTCATAACATGATATTCAGATATGCTCAAATTGATTTTTTTGATGGAATAATTATCTTTGCAGGTTCAATTTTCAACTTTGTCACAAAAGAAAAGTATCTAGATTTTCTTAATCAATATAAACATCAAAAATATATTAGTATGGATTTTGAAGTTGAGAACCACCCATACATTCTGATAGACAACTTTAACGCCATGCGTAAAGAGACTGAGCATTTTATTGTTGAGCATGGAAAAAAACGAATAGCTTTTATTACAGGCAAACCCTCAAGTCAAATTGCTGTAGATAGGTTAAATGGCTATCTTCAGGCATTATCTGACCACAAGATACCCTATGATGAAACGCTAGTAGTTGAAGGTGATTTCGTCTCGATATCAGGTCAAAAAGCTGTAATCGAACTTATAGACAAACGTTGTGCGAAATTTGACGCTATAATTGCTTCCAACGATGAAATGATAATGGGAGCAATTAATGAATTAAAAAAACGGAAAATAAAGATTCCTGAAGATTGTGCCATAGCCGGTTGTGACAACTTTGAACACGTCAAGTTTCACAATCCGCCTATCACTAGCATTCACATACCGCTGGACGAACAGATAGAGTGCGCTTTTGCGTTGCTTCAAGATTATATTGAAACTGATACTATTTCTCATGAAATAATGAACACCAAGCTAATTGCGCGTAAAACCTGTGGTTGTCAATATTCACCAATAATTATGAAGAATGGTCGGAATAAGGAAAAAAATCTTTCAACCAACCAAGATTTAATTGAATTAATCAGAAGTTTTAACGATATACACCCCGGTGTTGAGAAAATTTTTCTCAATAACATTGAGCAACTACATGAGGCTCTTGTAAACGATATAGGATCCTGTAATGACACATTATCTTCTTTTGAGACCTTATTCATACAAATAATGCAAAATTTTTTCAAAGACAGTCAGGAACTGTTTTCGGTTCAAAAAATTTTGTCAGTTTTTGAACTAATGGCTTTTTATAAAGATAAAGAAAAGAAGATGGAATCAGTTATTGGCGAAACATTCAGAAAACTTCAGGTCTATTGTGGTAATTTTTTTAAATGTAACACCATGGGCAATAACCAGGATATAATCCGATTTATTCTTAATTCTGTCTCAATATATAGCGATATTGTACCTAACGAAGACATCGATCAGCTAGTTTTTTCGATTTTTAGAACCTGCGTCTCAGTAAATATAAATACAGGCCATATCGCAATTTTTGATCATGAAACAGGCGAAGATAGAACAAGGTTGCTACTTTCGTTCAAAGATAGAGAGATTATCAAAACTGATACTCACAAAGTATACAGCGCCGACAATCTGCTTGAATATGTTGAAAGCCACCGAGGGAACCGAATTATTATGGCTCTACCATTAACCTGTCAAAATGAAAACTACGGTGTAGCTTTTTTCGAAGAAAACGACCTGAACCCAGCAATATTTGAAAATTTAAGATCTCAAATATCAAGCGCGCTTAAGGGCTCAAATCAATTTTACGAACAGGCTCTTATTGAAAAAGAGCTTTATCGCACTGTTGATACTTTGGAAAAGCGAAGAAATGAGCTACAGACCCGTCTTGAAGAACTTAATCTGGCTCAAAGAAATGTAATTGAGAAGGAAAAGAATGCTGCTTTAGGCAATATGGTAGCAGGAATATCACATGAGATAAACACCCCTCTTGGCATATGCATAACCAGTGCATCTCATCTTCTTGAGAGATCTCGTAATCTTTTAAGAATTTACAAAGAAGGTAGTCTGAAAAAAAATGATTTCGAGGCGCATCTTTCCACAGTCAAAGAAACAACCAGAATAATCATGGATAATCTTAATAGGGCAGTCCAGATTATAAGCAGCTTCAAACAATTAGCTGTTGACCAATCAAGTAACAGACAACGTAAATTCAACATTAAAGAATGTATTGATGATGTATTGATTACACTCAATCCTATTTTTAAAAAAAAGGCTATTTCGATAAGTGTGAACTGCCCCGATACGATCAGAGCAAACAACTATCCAGGAGCCCTTTCCAAGGCTCTTAGTGAACTAATAAATAATAGCCTTGATCACGGCTTATCTGACAAAAATGAAGCCGATCCAGGAGAAATTATTATCACAGTCACTAAAAAAAATGATAATGCTGTTATCGATTACAGCGACAACGGAAAAGGTATACCAGAAGAAGTTTTAAAAAATTTTTTTCAACCTTTTGTGACAACACGTCGAACAGAAAACAGACTGGGATTAGGACTAACAATAATTCACAGTGCAATAACACGCGATATGAACGGTAACGTCACCTATACTCCCAGACAAAACAGTGGGACAAATTTTTCGCTATCATTTCCTCTAAATTTATCAAAAAGAAACGAGCTGACAAGTTGACTTCTCTAATTTCTTTTTATTGATATATCAATATTGTACTTGATGAAAATGTACAGTTAGCACAAAATGAGCAAAATTGCAAATTATTTGCAAATAAACAGATACATACGGTGATACATCAATGGAATCCGTCGACTACAACAAGGTAGTTCCTGAACGTTTTCGTAAAAGACTCAATCAACAAAAAAACAGGATCAAACTTGAAGCCCGTTATGACAAACATGGACGGATCACACAACCCTTTCTTTATGTTGTTGGCTTGGGAGAAAAACACTTTCGCAATTTTAACCGAGAGATTTTGCGAATTGAAAAAATGTTTCCATGGTTACGATCGAAACATTTTCGGTTTGTTATGAACGAGCTGATTATAAACTCACAGTTTTCAATGCTACGCGAAGTTGTTAGCAATATTTCCAAAGGGAAAAAAGCTGCCGGGTATTTTTTTGTAAAAATTTATCCATGTGATACTTTTGTATCAACAAGCATTGAAGAATTTGGCGATTTCTTTGATTATTTTTCATTCATCTCTGAAACCGGCACAACTGATGAACGGAATATTGAAGCATTTGCCGATTATAAAGACGAAATGCATGTAACCGACCTGAATAGCTTATCAGATAATAGAGTAAAAATTGCACTTTCATGCGATGACTCATTACAATCTCCTGACCAGTCAAACAGAATAGGATTAAATATTATTGAAAACGCAACAGATCACGATTTTTATATAACTTCATTTTATAAAAATAAGAAATACATGTGGAAACGAATTCATTTTAGAATAGAAAATAACTGAAGTCATATGGAAATAATAGATTTTAATTCACTCGTTAAAAAAGAATGTGTTCTTACAACCGGAAACTTTGACGGTGTACACTGCGGCCACGTGAAACTTCTTACGACTTTAAATGATATAGCCCAAAAAAACTGTTATAAAAGAGTTCTACTCACTTTCAAAAGACATCCCCGCCTTTTTTTTAATCCCGGCCTTACCCACTATGTCCTTTCACCTTTTGAAGAAAAAACCAAATTACTCTCGGAACTGGTCGACTACATAGTACCCATTGATTTTAATAAAGAGTTTGCTGCGATTGAACCTGAGGATTATATGCTTCATCTAATTAAACACTTTAATATGCAGCACTATATCGCCGGATACGACCATCACATCGGAAGAGGGAAAAACGGATCGTTCGAAAATCTAATAAAGTTAACAAAAAAGTTATCTTTTAAACTTGACCGTGTAAAACCTGATATTTATCGAAATAAACCCGTGTCTTCTTCACGAATAAAAGATTGCCTTGAACAAGGGAAACCCGAGCACGCGGCAATAATGTTAGGACGATACTATAATCTTGAAGGCGAAGTAATCAAAGGACGGCAGCTTGGTAGAACAATAAATTTCCCCACAGCAAATATCGGTTTGGCTCATGACAAGTATATTCCTCCACAGGGCGTTTATGCAGCTATTGCGATTATTCAAGACAAAAAGTATCCAGCAATGTTGAATATTGGAGTTAACCCTACCGTCACGAGCTTAGGGCAACTTTCTGTTGAAGCGCACTTACCCGGATTTTCGGGCAATATTTACGGCGAAAAGATTAAAGTGGGGCTGATAAATAAAATCAGGGACGAAAAGAAATTTAAAAATATAGCTCTGTTAAAAGAACAAATAGAAAAAGATAAAGAAGAGATTATAAAAATTTATTATCAAAACATTTTGGACTGATACTGTTTCTTTGCCTCACGATACACGATATTGATGCTCCACCAATAATTATCTCAGTTTTTTCTCTATGCGGTCTTTTAAATCGGGAGAGAGATCAGCTAATAGAGTTACTAGCATACGAAAACGTTCCATATCCGCGGGTTTAGCAGCTCCTTTCTTACCGAAATAGTTAACAGAATCTATTAACCTCTGTTCTTTTGAACTTACTGGGTCAATATAATAATCAGTTATCACTTTAACTATATGCTCTTTTTTCGATGACGCTATTCCCGCCGGCAGTGTAAAATATTCATAGGGAGCATTTTTTAATAATAGCGACGCCTTTTGTGAAACTGTCTCTGAAATAGCTTCACGATAAAAATAGAAAAGCGAATCACGAGGAACAGAACTTTTAGCCGCTATCCATATAATAGCTTTTTCAAAAGATTCAGACTTGTCAGCACCCTTTTTAAACCAGAGAGCCGCTATCTTACGCGCACCAGCACTTCCTTGGGATATCTGTTGAAGTATTGTCTCTTTTTTTTCATCGTCAGAAGGCAAAATAGACGAGTAAAACAGTGCGGTTAATAATTCTTCTGGGGTATCGATGCTAGGTGTATTTGCAAAAGCTCCGACTATTTTCGCTACATCCGGCTTTATCATACCGATATAAGCTGAAGAATCGAATGTTGAAAAATCTGTTATATCATAAGCTCTCATAACCAGTGCTAAATCAATGCAAGATGCATTTGAGTCTCCCCAATCATCGGCTGAAATATTATAACTAAAGAACATTAAGAGACACATGAAGATTATCAATAACCTAATCAGCTGGTAAAATGAAGAGACGCTATTTATTTGCTGAGAATTTTTGAATCGCATTATCTTGCCACCATTTTTATTCCGACCTATTACGGAAATTTAACCGTTTTTATGATGTGAACTTAAGAAGCATAACTACTGGATAAACCTTCTCAAACCTCACCGATATAGTAGTTATAAAAATGATAATTTACGAAGCTCACTAATAACATTTATTCTGATTTTCCCTAAAAAACTTACAAGTATCACTTTATACAGACTACCTTCTTAGCGAACATATAAAATAGAATCTTCTATAAATAATTAATGTTTTAAACTACTCTTCTATTAATGTGTTTATCGTATACTCTAATCCCGCTTTTTCAGAAGCGGCAAATCCCTGATAATTCTCGACGATATCCTGGAATACGGCTGCGGCCTTATCACGGTCACCCATTTTAATAAAACACAAACCCGATCTGTAATAGGCCTCTACACCCTCTTCAGAATCAGGGTACTCTTCAAAAAGCATCATGTAAAAATTAGAAGCTCGAAGGTATTCAAAACGCTCATAATAAATATCACCTATGGTTAGAATTGCCTTTTTACGATGCGCTCCATCAATGTATACCTCAATATACTCACTTAAAAGAGTTATAGCCTTATCTTTTCGCCCTATTGTTACTAAATAATAGGCATTTCCAAATCGGGCATCATCAGCTATACGCTCAATTTCATTACTGTTATTTTGAGCAAAAAGACATGTACAAGAGAACAGAAGAATAAACAGAAAATGCAGAACTTTTATTACCATGTCATCACCAACTTTTACCTGAAAACCAAAATGATCCTCTGATAACCAAATTTCATCATTAAACTTTCGTAAAATCACAATTGAACAGGTACTTAAACAATGATTACCTCGAAAAGTGATATTTCGACTTTATTTACCATAAATTACTTTATTATACATATAGCAATTGAGCAATTCAAAATAAATATTGCAATCGTGTAATACACCAACAAAATTACAATAATTTCAGACTTTAAGATATTACATATATATTATTTCGGCAATTATGTCTCATTTGATAAGCTTTTTTTGGCTAACAATCCAAAACAGTTTTAATTAATATTGTTTACGATTTTTAGTCATGCTATACTTATGGAAACGGATTTTATCTGCATCTTTGGCTTTCGGAGTATATTGAAAATGGATCATATCAGAGTTGACTACAACAAATTTATCGAACTTGGGTACAAGATCGTTGATCAGATCAAAAAAAGCGGTGTGAAATACGATGAGATTCTTTGTCCCTTACGTGGCGGCTATATGCTCTCTTACCTTGTATCTAACAATCTGAAAATACCTGTCAACTTTATGGAAATTTCTTCATACAACGGAAAAGAGCAGAGAGAATTCAAGATAGGACACAAACCCGATCTTGCACATGGAAAATACCTGTTATGTGACGATATTTACGACTCGGGCAAAACCATTAAAAAAATTCTTGAGATTTATCAGGGTATTGATATGGATGTAGCCTGTTTGATTTCTAAATATCCTGTCGAGAAGTACTATGTTGGCGAGTTTATTGAAGATGACCGCTGGATCGACTTCTTCTGGGAAACCATGTAAACCGGAGACCGTAATGAAAGATTTTTTACGTAAACATCGATTTGAAACAGTTTTGTTTCTAATATTTTTTGCGCTAATTTCGCGCCTTGCTCCACATCCATCGAACTTTACTCCATTAACAGCAGTTGCCCTTTTTTCGGCTGCTTTTATTAAACGCAAGAGCCTTGCCTTTATTATTCCTGTTGCGGGCTTTTTTGCTTCAGATATGATTTTGAATCTGGTAAAAAGTGATTATAATTACGGCATTATAAACCTTATAATGTACTTGGTCATAATACTTATCGCTTCCACAGGGGTTTTACTTGGAAGAAAAGTAACCATTATTCGCACAGCTCTTTTCTCAATTTCCGGATCATCACTATTTTTTATTATAACCAATTTTGCGGTCTGGTTTTTTTGGGACATGTACCCCAAAACAGTATCGGGTCTTTTTAGCTGCTACACTGCAGGAATTCCATTTTTTAGAAATATGGTGGCCGGTGATTTGGTCTATACAGGACTTCTTTTCGGCTCATTTGCTCTTGTCGCGCGTTACAGCGAAAACAGAGAGGTTGCCTTATCTGACTGTTAAAACCCAGGCAACTTATAGCCGCTTTTAGAGTAGATATTCGCAATTTTTTTAATATCCTCCTCATAGGTTCCTTGTGGATATAGAGTCTCAAGCCGCCGAATTCGGCGGTTTTTTTTATCAATCAGAAAGAGATGTATTGGCACATTTGCACCTTTAGCTATGTACCAGAAACCACTTTTAACCGTTTCCGCTCTTTTCCGTGTGCCCTCCGGGGCTATGGCTAAGAAGAAACACGGATCCTCATTAAAACGTTTAACCATTTGTGATACCATATCCGAAGATGACGAACGATAAACCGGTATGCCTCCCAAAAATCGCATAATAATACCAAATGGAAACCAGAAAAGCTCACTTTTAGCGAGAGTCTTTGGATGCAGACCGTTTATTTTAAAGGTTAGAAAACCCAGAATAGCATCAAAATTTGATTCATGGGGAAAAAATGCAAGAACGGCACCTCTGTCTTTATCGATTGGCGCCCTATCAATATTCCATCTTAATAGTCGCAATATCAGATAAAAAAAAATTTGCCCCATTTTGATTTTTGCAGTTATAAAAAAACGACAAAGCCCTCTCATTGCAGATAGACACTCCTAAATAATCAGCTAGTTTTACTATTTTTATGCTTTTTTTTATTATTATACATTATTGAATCGGCACGCGAGAGTAGATTCTGAACTGTATCATTTTCTCCCAGCCACTCAGAACATCCATAGCTAAGAGTCCAGGCCTGGTTATTATGTTTAAAACCCAGAGATTTGAAATTTTCAGTAATTCTTTCCATAATAAGCTCAGCCCTCTGTAGAGAACAATCCGGGAAAATAATCAAAAACTCATCGCCACCTATGCGCCCTGCTATATCGGTAGATCTTATGCTTGCCGCAAAAGCTCTGGCCGCACCGATAAGCATCTGATCTCCCTCGGCATGACCATATCTGTCATTAGTAAGTTTTAAATCATTAACGTCAATATAAGCCAAGGTTAATTTTGATCCCCGCCGAAGAGCCATTTTGCTCTGACTATACAATTGACCATCCATATAACGGTGATTAAACAGTCCCGTAAGTTTATCGATGGTAGCGCTCTCCTTTAACTCCAGCAGATAATAATGGTTTCTAACCCTGCCTTTTGCAAGAAAAAAGGCAAGCAAAACCAGAAACGGAGTAAGCACTATGGCCCCTAGAAGCAAAGCCTTGACTAAAAGCTCATCTGCTTTATTTGCAAGAGCCGGAGGCAAGTGATAGAACAATAACAATTTTGAACTATCTACCAGATGCTTACCAGAATCAGATAGATACGGTTTCGGATTATTAACAAATGATACATGACTATTTTTCATTTTAAGCGGATTTATTGTGGTCAAATGAAAAAAACCACCGCCATTGTTAAAGGCTCTCACGTCTTCCATATAGGCTATATTCTCGTTTTTTTCATATTCTGAAAATAAATAATCTACTACTTCGTTAACACTATTTTGCACTGTGCAAGTACCAGACGAATATATAAGATTACCGTTTGTATCAACAATATAAATGTCACCATTTTCTGCTCGATTAACTGAATCAAGACTGTTCATTATCAGATGCAATGGAACAACTATAATTATTGTTCCAGCTATTTTGCTGTCGTATCCAATTATATCATGGCTAAAAAGAAGGTTTGTTTGTTGGAGCATGGAACAAGAGCCTGTTTTACTGTGAGACTTTTTCTTTGCACTGGGTTCAAAAGAGATCAGTTTTTTTCCATGATTATCATAAAAGATTATTTTATAGTAATAGCCTCTATCGTTAACCATAAAATTTAATAGAGGCTGGTTAAAACTACCTAATAGTGTTTTTTTGCTAATATGGTCATTAGAGGAAACCGCGGCTGAAACCATACCAATCTCGAAATCAACACGCGTTATGTTAGACATAAACTGATTGTATACCAACCTTAACGCGTAGCTTTGGTCACGATCAAGCCGTTCAAGAGTTGATTTATGAATATTTATGAATATCCCTATCTCGGTTAGGCCAAGAAACAGCAGAAGTAGCCCAGAATAGAAAATAGTGTTAAGCATCACATTTCGTGAAAAAAGTTTATCCCGAGACTTGTGATGTTTATGTTTTATAGAAAATGATATCTTCATGTAAAATAATATAATAATTTCGGTGTTAAAATTTACCCAAAATTAAAAAAAATCCGAATATTTTGCAGCTCGGTCACAAAATTATTAGTTGACATGAACTTTACCTTTACTAAAGTATCTTTATTATTTATAAAGATTGGAGGTTTGAAATGAAAAACTATAATATAGCCGTTCTTCCAGGAGACGGTATTGGTCCGGAAGTTATGGCTGAAGCCATTAAAATTCTTGATGTAGTAGCCAAAACAGAAAATATTACTCTTAACTATACACACGCCGAGGTTGGTGGCGCCGCGATTGATAATCACGGCAAGGCATTGCCAGAAAGCACTCTTGATACCTGCAAAACGTCTGATGCCATTCTTTTTGGATCGGTTGGTGGTCCAAAATGGGAGACACTTCCACCCGACGAGCAACCTGAACGCGCCGCACTTTTGCCACTTAGAAAGATATTTAATCTTTACGCGAATCTGCGACCGGCTATTATCTTTCCAGCTTTAAAAGAGGCATCACCAATAAAATCTGAAATAATCGGAGACGGTTTTGATATTCTTGTTATTCGCGAGTTAACCGGAGGTATCTACTTTGGCCAGCCTAAGGGAATAGAGGCCGACCGCGCCTTCGATACACTTGTTTACACAAGACCCGAAATTGAAAGAATTACACATGTAGCGTTTCAGGCTGCAATGAAAAGAGGAAAAAAAGTTGTCTCTATAGACAAAGCCAATGTTTTAAACTCGATGGTTTTCTGGCGAGAAATTGTGGCCGGTATTGCCAAAGAGTACCCTGAAGTGGAACTGACAAACATGTATGTGGATAATGCCGCGATGCAGCTCGTGAAAAACCCGAAACAGTTTGACGTAATACTTTGCGGAAACATGTTCGGCGATATTCTGTCTGATGAAGCATCAATGATAACAGGTTCACTGGGTATGCTACCTTCGGCTTCATTGTCGGAAGGAAGTTTTGGTCTTTACGAACCGGCAGGCGGCTCGGCTCCGGATATTGCCGGGAAAGGTATAGCTAACCCTATCGCCCAGATATTATCCGCGGCAATGATGTTAAAATACAGCTTTGGAATGGATAATGCTTACGATAATATATTTAACGCGATTACAGCAGTTTTAAATGATGGATTACGTACCGGTGATATTTTCTCTGAAGGGTGCAAAAAAGTTAATACTTCCGAAATGGGCGATGCCATAGTCGCGAAACTTTAGATAAACAGATCATGATGCCGGGTTGCATCTGCAGCTCGGTAATCATAGCACAGATTTGACAAACAATAAAGACACTCAATTTCGCCACCTGCTCCATCATGGAATAGCCGTTAATCCGCTGAGTAGAGTATCTCACCTGGTTGTACAAATTTATAAATCTCAATTAAACAGCAATTCTATTTAATCGCAGTTATCTCATCTTCAGCAAGACCGGTACAGCGGGATATCATTTCTATAGAAACACCCTCTTTAAGCAATTCTTTGGCTGTTTCAAGTTTACCTTCAAGTTTACCCTCAATCTTACCCTCTTCTCTTAATTTCATCGCGGTTG